>CAYSZK010000168.1:0-5951 GCA_964435495.1 uncultured Verrucomicrobiales bacterium | reverse complement strand
GTGAAGAACGGGCTCTGGAAAGTCACGTTTTGGATGATGGTCCTCGTCATCTCCGGCCAGTTCGCCTGGCTCGCCACCATCCCGATGCTTCGCCGCACGGTCCAGATCGAGACCCAATACGCCCTCCAGGCCAGGGTCAAAAAGATCGCGCCGTCCCTCCCTAAAATCAGGCCCGTGGACGGCGTCGGCGGGGCCATCCTCGCGCCTCCGCCCGCCATGCCCGAAGCCGAGGCTCCGTCCAGCCTGGTTCCGCAGTTCAGCGCCCGCCTGGCCGTTCCCCAGGCCCGCGACCATTCCGAGGAAGTCGGCAAACTCGCCAAGGAAGCCGCCGAATACCGCGCCATGGGCGATGTCGCGCTTGCTTTGGAAAAACTCCGCGAAGCCGACCGCCTCGACCCCGAACAGGCGCCCGTTCTATTGCCCCTCGCCGAGCTCTACGAACAGGCCGGCGACCTCGCCGACGCCAAGCAGGTCTGGGATCGCCTCGCCGCCCTTGGCGAAAAAGGCGGCGCCTCCGCCCTCGTCGCACGCCAGAAGCTCTCCGACCTCGCCAGCCGCGAGGCGGCCATCCACCGCGAGAATTTCGAGAAGACCCGCGCCACCCTGCCCCGCCGCCTCACCGTGCGCGCGGTCACCCAGGGCGAGGCCTCCGATCCCGGCGCCCGCGCCTACACCGTCGCCATCGCCACCCCGCCCGGCGCCCCCAAGATGCCAGCCTCCGACGTCCGCGTCCAAACCTACTTCTTCGAGGCCGACCAGGAGAATGTCATGGCCATCTCCGCCGTCGCCGCACGGTGGCTCTCGGAACCTGTGGACTGGGCGGGCGGCGCGGAGGAAACCCTTTCGGTTACGGTCGGGCAGATACTCACCCCTGGCACCACGTTTTACGGTTACCTTGTCCGCATTTTCCACAAAGGAGAGTTGCAGGACGAAATCGCCGAACCCCCCCAACTCTCCGCCATGTTCCCGCCTGAAACCGCCGGCCCCAAGTGATCCCTCCCGCCAATTCCATGACCGACCAACCCTCCCCAAAACGAATCCTGCTCGCCGAATCCAGCGATTCCCTCAGCCGCCTTTTCCGCGACACCCTTCGCCGCCTCGCCTCCTGCCAGGTCGTGGTCTGCGCCAGCGGCGCCGACGCCGCCCGCCAGATCGAATCCGCTCCGGACATCGCCCTCCTGGTCACCGAGGCCATCATGCCCGACATCGACGGCATCAACCTCCTCTCGCGCGCCTACGCCAAATTCCCCGCCCTCAAGGCCATCATCCTCACCGAATACGACCTGAGCGATTACATGGAGTATCTCGGCACCGCGCGCATCCTCCCCAAACCCGTCCTCCCCGACACCCTCCTCCAAACGGCTCTCGAACTTCTCCCAGGCGTCGCGGCCACCGCCGCCGGGGCCGCGGGCGCAAGCCTCGGCCTGGATGATCTCGCCACCACCCAGAGCGTCCCAGGCGGCACGCGCTTCGCCGGATTGGACGACCTCGCCACCACCCAGAACATGGACCGCGCGCCCCAACCGCGCGGCGCCGCCCTGGCCGCCCATCCCAGCGCCAGCCTCGGCTTGGACGATCTCGCCACCACCCAGAACATGCCCGCTGCCGCCGCCCCAAAACCGGCGCAGCCCCGCGTCGCGGCGCCCCGTGTTGTGGCCGCCGCCAGACCCGGGCACCAACCTTCGCCCACCTCCGATGTCGCCAAAGCGGTTGGCCGAACCTTAAGCGCGCAATCCGCCACACCCCCCCCGTCCGTCCCTCGGGCCACGACCGCCCCGCCCGCGTCTCCAGCCCATCTCAGCGTGCGTTCTCTCGCCGCCGTCCCGCGTGTCGCAAATCACGCCCCCGCGCCCAAAGCCGATCCCACGCCCGCCCCGGCGCCCGCCGCAACCGGCATCCCTTCGCTCCTCCAGTCGGTCCAAGCCGCCGCCGGCGCTCCGCCGCCGGCGTTCGAGCCCCGCGCGGTCCCCACCCTTGCCCAGCCCACAGTCCACGCCGGCGCGCCCAAGGTGGCCGAAGGCGCCTCCCGCTCCGCGCGCATTGCGCGCGGACCGATGAGCGCCGCGGTCCCGGACCGTGTCCACGTCGCCCAGATCAGGCCGGGCCTCACGCTGGGCAACTACACGCTTGGCGACAAACTCCCGGACTCCGAATGGGGCCCGAGTTTCCGCGCCACCCAGGCGGGCGTCAACCGCCAGGTGGAGCTGCGTTTCTTTTCCGAGCTCGGCCCCTTTGCCCAGCGCGATTTTATTTCGTATTTCCAGCGCCTCGCCGGGCGCCCCCACCCCAACCTCCCCGCCATCTACGAAGTCTCCCAGTTCCAAGGCCTCACGTTCGCGGCCGCCGAGCTTTGGACCTCCGGCACCTTCGGCGACTTCCTTGCCTCCGGCGCCCGCCTGGATGCCCGCACCTGCGCCAGCATCTGCGAACAGGCCATCGCGGCCCTGCTCCACATCGGCGGCGACCCCTGCCGCGCGCTCACCCCCTCCGACATTTGGATTTCCCCAACCGGCGTCGTCAAGATCGGCTACCTCCACCCCGGAGTCGGTATGCAAACCGTTCCCGTCTCCGCCCAGTTGGCGGCCCTGGGCAGCATGGTCCGCCAGGCCTCCGATCCCGCCGACCCCGCCGGCCCCGCCCTGGAGGAGTTCCTGGACCGCCTCCTCGCCGGCGCCCTGCCCGTCGAGGAGGCAAGGGCCGCCATCGACAATCTTGTCGTCGCCCTGGCGCCCGAACAGCACATCGAGGAAACCGTCGAGCATCGCGCCGCCGAAGAAGCCATCGTCCAGACCCGCGAGTCCCAGAAGCGCAACTTCGTCCTCATCGCCTCCATTGTCGGCGCGATGGCCCTCATCACTGTGGGCGTGCTCGCCATCCCCCTCTTGACCAAGAATTACACCGACTTCCAGACCATGGTCCGCGTCCCCGCCGGCGAATTCGTCTTCGGCGACAATCAGAAGGCGTCCCTGCCCGAGTTCTACATCGACGAACACGAGGTCACCATCTACCAATACGGCAAGTTCCTCCGCTCCCTCCGCCGCACCGGCGCCGCCGAGTTCCGCCATCCCGAAACCCCGAAGGCCAAGATGTCCCACCAGCCCCTCGACTGGGAGAACATCCTCCGCGCCATCAAAGGGGGCGTCCCCTATTTCGAGGGCCAGGCCATCACCTACGACTCCCCGATCTTCAACATCGACTGGTTCGACGCCTGCGCCTACGCCAAATGGGCCGGCAAACGGCTGCCCACGCTCGAAGAATGGGAAAAGGCCGCCCGCGGCACCCGCGGCTATCTCTATGTCTGGGGCGCCCAGCCCGACCGCAAACGTGCCAACACCGGTGAGGACTACTACGCCGGCGACCACCGCAAGGGCGGCGAATTCGACGGTTTCAAGCTCTGGGCGCCCGTGAACAAGGTGCCCTTGGACATCTCCCCGTTTGGCGCCCGCAACATGCAGGGCAATGTCGCCGAGTGGACCAGCTCCGACGGTCCGGCCAAGATGGGCGAAAAAACGAAATTCGTCGCCGGCGGCAGTTGCATGGGCCCTCTCGTGCCCCTCAACAAGCACTCCGCCCAGTACGCCGTGGCCCGCCACGGCTCCATCGGGCTCCGCTGCGTCGCCTCCAAACCGCCTCCCTCCAAGTAGCCCCGCGCCTTTCCGCGGATGCGGTCCATGGCCGCACCCGAAATCCCGCTCCCCCCCCCCACTCAACCCCATCCCCGCCCCCCGCACAATCCTCTTTCGGCGAAAAGATATTCCTTGAGCCCGCCCCCCGCCGGGGTTACCTCCGTCCCATGGGCAGCGCCAGCGCCACCACGCACCGACCTGAGGCCAGGGATATCCAATTCCGTTGCCCCGCCTGCTCTCAGCCGCTCGTCGTGGACCGCACCGGCGCCGGCCTTGTCGTCGACTGCCCCGCCTGCGGCGCGCCCGCCCAGATTCCCGGCACCCCGCGAAAAGGCGGCCTGAAACGCAAGGGCACCGTCCGCCGCGTTCCGCCGCCCCCTCCGCCGCCTGACCCACCCCCGCCGCCCAATCCCCCGGCGCCGCCCGCGCCCGTGGCCAATACCCCCCCGGCCGCGGTCCGCCTCCAGCCCGCCGCCAAGGCCCGCACCCATTCCCACGTCCCCGATCAGCCTCCAAAACCTGAAGTCCCCCAAAGCCCGCAGCCCGCGGCGGAAGTCGAGGCGCTCCAGGCCGAGGTCGGGTCCTTGTCCAAAGCTGTCCAGGCGCTTGCCGCCGAAAAAGCGGCCCTCGAATCCGCACTTGCCGCCGCCGAGTCCCGGCCACGAACGCAGGCCGGGCCGGACGAAATCCGCGCCACGGAGGAAGCCGGGCGCGCCCAAGCCGCCGCCCGGATCGCGGAGCTCGAAGGGCTGTTGCGGGGCGCCGACGAGCGTTTCAAGAAATCCCTTGCCGACCTGGAGGAGTCCCGGCACCAAGCCGCCGCCCTGCGCGCCGAAGCCAGCGAGGCCCGCGCCCGCGTCGCCGCGGTCGCCGCCGATCTTGATGCCGCCCGCCGGACGGCCGACGACGCCCGCCGCGAAACGGAAAAGGCCCGCGCATCCGCCGACGCCGCTGGCAGAAGCGCCGCCAACGATCTCCGCGTCGTTCGGGACGACCGCGACCGCGCCAACTCCGAAGTCGAACGCCTCCGCGGCGACCTCGCCCGCGCACGCGGGGAGGTGGACCAGTTGCGCCGCCGCCTCGCCGACGTCGAGCCCGAACGCCGCCACATGGCCCAGGAACAGCTCCGCTTCGAGAAAGCCCTCGACGCCTCCCGCTTCCGCGCCGAGTCCTTGCAGCACGACCTTGACGCCGCCCGCGAACGCATCGCCCAAATGTCCGACAATGAGCTGGCCAAGGCCAACGAAGTCCTGCGCGGGATCGTGGACCGCATGAACCAGGAACAGCGCCGCCGCGAAGTCGCCCTCGCCGAGGAAACCCGCGAACTCGCCCGGATGCGCTTTGCCCTGCGCTTCCTGGGCTGGACCGCCACCCTCCTCGCCTGCGCGCTGGTCGCCGCCCTCGGCTACCTCGCGTGGCTTCTCTTTGCCCCCAACCTCCGGTGATCCGCCGCCTCAGCGCGGCGCCGGGCCGGGACCTGGAAGCGGCGCCGGACCCGGGGTCGGCCCCGGCGCGGTGCTCCGCCGCCCGCCACTCTGCCATTCCATCGCGTCCAGCCGTTGCGTGGCCGTCCGCAAATCCCGTTTTGTGTTCGCCAGATCGTCGGCGAGGATTTTGACCTCCCGCAAAGCGGCGTTGACATCCCGCTTGGCGCCTTCCACCGCCACCGCCGAGGCTTGCAGCTTGTCCTCCACCTGCGCCAGCACCGCCGAACGCACCGTCTCGGTCCCCTCCTTCTGCATCGCAAGCTGGGTCTCCACCTGCTTCTGGAATTCCTTCAGGCGCGCCACCGACTTCGCCGTATCGTCCAACACCGAGCGGACCTCCAACACCCGTGACTCGATCTGCTTGGCGTAGTCGTTGACTTGGTCCACCGTGACCGTTCCTGACCCCTTTTCCTGCGCCGCCATCATCGCCCGCAGCTGGTTTTCCACCGCTCCCAACCGCCCGCCGGTCTTCGCCCCGGCCATGAAGGCCAGGCCCCCGATCACCACGCCCGCCACCGCCACAATCAGCGGCAGCGGCAATCCCTGCCCGGGCTGTCCCGGGTCCGGCGCCCGAACTGGCCGCATTCCGCCCTTGCTTCCCGTCATGCTCATAAGTCCAGTGCTCCCTGTTTCGTGGGTAGGATGGCGCAAACCGGCCATTTTCGCAATCCCCGTGTTGCCCCGCAACTCGCCACCCGAATCCTTACGATGCGCACGGTCCTTCCCTGCCGGGTTTTCCCGCCTTGCGTATTCGTTGCCGCACCTGCCGAAGGTGTTGTTTCACCGGTCTGCCGGCCTTCATCTCTGGTTTCCCTGTCCCCTCGGCTCCACGCCCTTG
>CAYSZK010000167.1:0-5956 GCA_964435495.1 uncultured Verrucomicrobiales bacterium | reverse complement strand
GCGGTCATCGTCACAGTGGGCTTCACAGGCCCGGCCGGGGCCAGCACGGCGCCGACGCTCCCCGCGCCGGCGTGGGCCGAGGGCGATTGCGCCGGCAGCACGCGCCGCGGGCGCGGGAACGAGAACCGGCCCGCCTCCGCCGCCGCCGCGCCGCCCTGGCGCGGGGCTTTCTCCGTCATGAGATTGTCCACATGCCCGGTCTCGAACAGCACCCTGCCCCGGACCTCTTTCCAATCCCGCGCCTGTTGCCGGTCCCCGAGGACTTCGCGCAGCAATGTCCCGGCGTACACGCGTTTCGCCGCCGCCTTCCTTTCCTTTCCCGCCGGCGCCACCACGTACAGGCCGCGTTTTGCGCGGGTCAACGCGACATACATCCAGCACAGCCCCTCGAATTCGTTCCTCGACCGGCTCTCCCGCCTGCCCAGGGCCAGCACCGGTATCTTCTCCGCGATCTCCAGCACCGGCGTGTCGCAGAATCCCGCCAGTGTCCCGTCCGGCCCTTCCACCCGCACCGCCTCGTCCCGCGTCTGGTTCAGGTGCCGGTTCCGCGCCTCCATTTCGGAGGCGATCACGATGTCGAATCCCAGGCCCTTGGCGCCGTGCACGGTCATCACCTGGATCGCCCCCGCCGAATCGGGCGCCCGGTCCTCGAACGCCTCCAGATACGCCGCAAACAGCTCCGGGTCCGCGTCTCCTTGCGCGTCAAACGCGCGCGCCGCGCGCAGCACCCGCGCCCGGCGGTCCCGCACATAGGCGTCCGCCGCCCAGGCCGCCCCCGCCTCCGCCCGCTCCCACCACCGCGCCAGAAACGCGGCCCACCCGGACCGGTGCGCCTCCGCCAGGGCGCGCGCCCGCCAGCCGGCGCGGCCGCATACCAAGGCCGCGCCAAACGCCGACGCGGCCAGCCAGCCCGCGGCGATCCCGTCGTCCTCGTGCGCCAACACTCTTGCCAGCGCGAGCGCCGCCCGTCCGTGCTGGCTGTCCTCCGCCGGTTTGATCACCCCGTTGCAAATCACCGGAATCGCCTCTTCCATCTCCTTCCCCCGCGTCGATCCTCCCGCGAACCTGCGCCGCAAGGACGCCGCCACCGCCGCCGCCTCCTTGTTGCGCTGCACCAGCACCGCGCACGACCAGCCGCGCGCCAGCGGACGCAACTGTCCGATCAACGCCCCAATCACCGCGTGCTCCGGTTCCTCCCCCTCCCCGGCTTCGCCGCCGGCGTCCCCGCCCTCGTCCTCCGCGGCATCCGCAAACGCCTCGATCAGCGCGGCGTGGCCCCGCCCGTTGACCGCGGACTCGTGCGGCCGCCACTGCGCGGCCCACGCCCGGCGGGTCTCCAGGAGCAGCCACTTGTCCTCGTCCTCCCCCATGGAATCTCCGGTCTCGGGCAGGGGACCGAACACGGCGTTTACGAACTCGATCACTTCGCGGCGGGAGCGCCACGACGCGTCCAGGTTCGGCGCCGCGATGTGCTCCCGATAGCGCGCCTCCAATTCCCCGAACAACCGGTGGTCCCCCCCCCGCCACCCGTAGATCGACTGTTTCACGTCTCCCACACAGAAAAAGGTCCGCTCCCCGCCCGATTGCAGAACCTCGTCGGCCAGCGGCGCCAGCGCTTTCCACTGCGCGCGGCTTGTGTCCTGGAACTCGTCCAGCAGCCAGTGGTCAATCTTCGAGTCCATCCGAAACGCCAGGTCCGCCCCTTCCGCCATCAACGGCCCCAGCAGCCGCTCGAAATCCGAGAATACAAGCCGCCCCGCCCGGCGGACGGTCCGGTCGTACACCTCTTCGTACGCGCCCAGCAACCGCGCCAGGCCCGATGTCGTCTCCACGGCGGTCCGCCCCGCGCGCGCCACCCAAATCCGGCACAACCGCGAGAACCCGTCCAGCACGGCCCCGGCCACGCCCGCCTTGCCACCGTGAAAATTGAACGCGCCGCACGCGTCCGCCTCCGGATCGAACGCCCGCAGCGCGTTTTCCATCACCGTGGCCAGTTTCAACGGAGGCCGCCACGCCTCCAAGAGGCCGCGAATCGCCTCCCAATGCGCGCGCTGTTTGTCATTCATCGCCGAAGCCCGGACCGCCTCGTCCAAATCCCGCATCACCCGTTGCGCCGGTTCGGATTCCTCGACAGGCACCAGCGCGCGCACAGCCTGTCCGCCCCAAAGGTTCCCGTCCGGGTGCGCCCGGAACGCCTCCAGACGGCCATTCACAAATCCCGCCACCAACTCCTCCACGCCGCGCCCCTCCGAACCCCATGTCGCCTGTTTGAACGCCTCGAACAACGCCGTCCGCGCCGCTTCGGAAAGGTCCCGCCGCGACAGCAGCGCGCCCAGCACCGCGTCCGCCGCCTCCCGTTGCGCCGCGGCGTCCATCACGGTGAATGTCCCCGGCAATCCGCACTCCAGCGGAAACGCGCGCGCCACCCGCGCGAAGAAGCTGTCCAACGTCCCGAACGGCACCGCGTGCAGCGATTCCATCATCCGCCGCAGCATCCCGCGAAAGTCCCGCCGCCCAAACTCCCGCCCAGCCGCGATCTCTTGGGAAAGAGCCGCCGCCGCCGCGTCCGACCCCGCCGCCCCGGCCAGCCGCCGCAGGGCCTTGGACAGAAACTCCGCCGCCGCATTGCGGGTGAACGTCAGCGCCGCGATCCGTTCCGGCGCGACCCCCAGCGCCATCAACTTCAAAATGCGCACGACAAGTTGGTGGGTTTTTCCCGAGCCCGCCGACGCCCGGATCATTTCATGCGGCACGGTCATGCCCACCCTTTTGCCGTCCCGCCGCCCCGTCCGCAATCCCGCAAACCGGGAGGGGCCACTCCTTGACCTTGGCGCCTCGGCCGCGTGTTCCCGGGGTCCCCGCGGCTCACCGGTAGCGGCAATGGTTCCGCACGCACTCCATCAACCAGCGCATTCGCCCCACCCCCGTGCCCGCCGCCAGCGACCCCGCCGTCGCCACGGTCAATCCGCCCCCGGCCCCGGCCTTCTCGAAATCCGAGATCACCCGGCGCCGGATTTCCTCCGGACCCGCGTTCCGCAAAAGGAACGGCGGCATGTGCCCATGGATCATCGCGTCGGGCATCTTCCGCCGGATGTTCGCCACGTCGATCTCCGGCCCGTAGTTCACCGTCCGAATCCCCAGTTCATACTGGAATTCCAGGAGATGCTCCATGTTGCTGTCGGAATGCTGGTAGCGCCACGCCTTCCCGGGCGCCAACGCCGCAAACACCGCCTCCAGCACCGGCCGGCAGTATTCCCTGTACAGTTCCCGGTTGAACAGCGCCGAGTTGTCGTCCGTGATCCACCAGCCGGGTTCGCCGTTCCCGCTGAACTCCCGCAGCACACGGTTCAACTCCACCATCTTCGCCGCCAGCACATCCCGGAACCGGCGCATCAACTCCGGATGGTCTTCGATCCAGAAAAACAGGTCCTCCGCCGCCAGCACCGACGTCATCACGGTCGCCGGACCCCGGCTGCCCGTCCCCAACTTCGGCAGCGGCTTGCCCGCCGCCTTCCGCGCCTCCCACTCCGCCCGGTACGCTTCCGGCAGCGCCCAATCCCGCAGGTCCACAGCCTCCGCCCGGTCCAGCATGCGCGCGAACTCCTCCGGATCATTCGTCACAGGCTGCAACCAGGGCGTGCCGCGCTCCTCGTAGCGGAACTCCGACCCGAACAGGTTCTCGATCCGCCGGGGCGCGTGCTCCCACGAGTCCTCGTCGAAAAACGCGCGTCCGACGCCTTCCCGCGTCAACGCGTTGGCGCTTTTGTGCAGGGCATCGCGGTAGGCCTTGTCATGGTAATACCGGACGGTCGAATCAACCTCCAGGAACTCGAAGAGCCAGTGGTCGTCCGGCGAGAATTGCAGGGCGCACCTGGGCTTGTCCTCCGTGAACCCGCCGCAGAGCGCGTTCTCCTCCCAGAACGCCGCGGGATCAAGGTCCCGCGCCAAATCCAAGAACTCCCGTTCCACAGGCCGCGCCATAAGCCGGCGCCTGTCATACCCGCGGACAGCGCCCGCCGTCAAGCTTGGGGAAGCGGATGGCCCAGCGCTTTGCCCCCCGCCCCAACGCGTCGCGTCCTCACGCCCGAATCACAAGCCGCCCGTCCTCCACGTCCACCCGCAGCGCCGAACCGTCCACGATCTCGCCCGCCAGCAGTTTCCGCGACAGGGGCGTCTCCAGCTCCCGCTGTAAATGCCGCTTCAACGGCCGCGCGCCGTACGCGGGATCGTATCCCTCCCGCGCAATCCGCTGGCGCGCTTCGGGGCTCATCTCCAGCGTGAGATGCCGCGCCTCCAGCCGCTTGCGCAGCAACGCCACCTGCAACTCCACGATCTTCTCCAAATCCGCCAGGGTCAGCGCCTTGAACAGCACGGTCTCGTCCACCCGGTTGAGGAACTCCGGCCGGAAATGCGCCCGCAGCTCGTGCATCACCTTGCGCCGCGTCCCCTCGTCGATCTCGCCCCCCTCCCCCGTGTTCTCCAGGAGGATCGGGCTGCCAATGTTCGAAGTCATGATGATGATGGTGCTCTTGAAATCCACGGTCCGCCCCTGGCTGTCCGTCAGGCGGCCGTCGTCCAGAATCTGCAGCAGCACGTTGAACACGTCGTGATGCGCCTTCTCAATCTCGTCGAACAGCACCACGCAATACGGCTTGCGCCGCACCGCCTCGGTGAGCTGCCCGCCCTCCTCGTAGCCGATGTATCCGGGCGGCGCCCCGATCAGCCGCGCCACCGCGTGCTTCTCCATGTACTCGCTCATGTCGATGCGCACGATGTTGTCTTCGCTGTCAAAAAGCGACTCCGCCAGCGCCCGCGCCAGCTCGGTCTTGCCCACCCCCGTCGGCCCCAGGAATAGGAACGACCCAATCGGCCGCTTCGGGTCCTTCAACCCCGACCGCGCCCGGATCACCGCGTCCGCCACGGCCGCCACCGCCTCCTGCTGCCCGATCACCCGCCGGTGCAGAATCTCGTCCAGCCGCAACAGCTTCTCCTTCTCGCCCTCCACCAGCCGCGAGACCGGAATCCCGGTCCACCGCGCCACCACCTCCGCGATCTCGTCCGGCGTCACCTCCTCCTGGATCAACCGCGCGCCCCCCGCATGCGCCGAGGACAGCCCCTCCTCCGCCTCCTTGAGCGCCCGCTCCAGCTCTGGAACCTTCCCGTATTGCAGCTCCGCGACGCGGTTGAGGTCGTACCCCCGCTGCGCCCCCTCCATCTCAAACCGCGCCTTTTCCAGTTCGCCCCGCACCGACCGGATTTTTTCCACCCCTTCCTTTTCCATTTGCCACTGCGCCTTCAGCGCGTCCCGTTTCCCGCGGTTCTCGGCCAAATCCTTTTCCAGCCCCGCCAGCCGCTCCCGCGACGCTTTGTCCTTCTCCCGTTTCAACGCTTCGCGCTCAATCTCCAGCTGCATCGTCCGCCGTTCCAGCGACTCCAGCTCCTCCGGCATGCTCTCGATCTCCGTCCGCAGCTTGGCCGCGGCCTCGTCCACAAGGTCAATCGCCTTGTCCGGCAGGAACCGGTCCGAGATGTACCGGTGCGACAACACCGCCGCGGACACCAGCGCCCCGTCCTGGATGCGCACGCCATGATGCACCTCGTAACGCTCCCGCAGCCCGCGCAGGATGGAGATGGTGTCCTCCACCGTGGGCTCGCACACCAGCACCGGCTGGAACCGCCGCTCCAGCGCCGCGTCCTTTTCCACATGCTTGCGGTACTCGTCCAGGGTCGTCGCGCCGATGCAATGCAACTCCCCCCGCGCCAGCATCGGTTTGAGCATGTTCCCCGCGTCCATCGCCCCCTCCGCCTTGCCCGCCCCCACCACCGTGTGGATTTCGTCAATGAACAGCACGATCTCGCCCCCCGCCCGGGTCACCTCCTGCAACACCGCCTTCAGCCGTTCCTCAAACTCCCCCCGAAACTTCGCCCCCGCAATCAGCGCGCCCATGTCCAACGC
>CAYSZK010000166.1:0-6171 GCA_964435495.1 uncultured Verrucomicrobiales bacterium | reverse complement strand
TGAACTTGATTTCCGTCAGGTAACCGGAAACTTTGGCGCGGATATCCACCGACTCGAACGCCTCGATGCGCGTGGTGAACTCGCTCGACCTCGAAACCCCCTTCACCACAGGCTTCGCCACCTGCACAACCGGCACGGCCGGGGCCGCCGCCTCCTTCTTGCCGCAACCCGCGGCAAGGAGGGCAAAGGGAAGGAAAAAAGCCAGCGGGACGGTCGGAATGGGAATGAATTGCATCGGCGCCCCCCCTCGTATCCGTTCCCTTCAAATCCGCAAGCAAAAAAGGGCGGCAAGAAAAGGCGCAAGGCGCGCGCACTGGCGCCTGGCGAGGTTGTCAGGACCGGGCACGGACGGCGCCCCGCCCGCCCGAGACCGCCGGGGACAGGCTCATCCAGCCGCTGTTGTTCCTCCCGCCTCCCCCAACGCCATCCTCGGCGCCCGCCCCACCGTCTCCCCGTCGATAACGTCCGCCACCGACCTGAACCGGTCAATGCCGCCAAGCCGGTCCGCCACGCCCTCCACCCGCAATCGGTCCCGCACCGGCGAGCGTGCCTCGACCACCTGCACCCGCGAACCCCCCGCCTCCAATTCTCCGGCCAGGTCCGCCAGGGCGTGCGCCCCCTGCATGTCCACATACGCGGCGGCGGAAAGGTCGATCACCACCAGGTCGGGGCGTTCCGGCGCGGCGCGAACCGCGTCCCGAATCGTCTCACAGACGTGGTCCGCGTTGAAATACACAAGGCCCGACTCAGGCCGGAAAATCATCGCGCCCGGGACCGGTTCATTGCCCGCGTGCCGTTCAATATCCGAAAAACGCCGCGTTCCGGGAATCCGCCCCAGCCGCGCCACGTGCGGCCGCGACGCTCTGCGCAGCAATAGGACCACGGAAATGATCGCCCCGATGAGCACGCCGTGCAGAAGACCCGAGCTGAGCACTCCCGCAAGCGCGGCGAGGGCCACGATATACTCGGTCATGCTGGTGCGGCGCAGATGCTGGAGCGCGGCGACGTTGAACAAACCCGCCACCGCGGCCAGCACGATGGCCGCCAGGACCGGCTGTGGCAGGTACCGCAGCAGGCCGGACAGGAACAGCACGACCACCAGCATCACCCCCGACGCCACGAATCCAGACAGCGGCGTGCGCGCCCCGCTGCCCTCGTTCACAAGCGATTGCGACATGCCGCCGCTGACCGGGAAACCGCCACCCATCGCCGCCGCCAGGTTCGCCGCCCCCAGGGCCAGGAACTCCTGGTTCGCATCCAGCCGCCCGCCGTGCCGCGCCGTAAACATCCGCCCAATCGCCGCGGTCTCGACCGCGCCGAGGAGAAAGCACGCCAGCGCCAGCGGCAACAACTCGTTGAGGTCCCTGGCGTGAATCGCCGGCAGCCCGATCTTCGGCAGGCCCTGCGGCACCTCGCCGAGCAGTTTGACCCCGTGCGCCCCAAGGTCCGTCCACGCCGCCAGCACGATGCTTCCGGCCACCACAAACAGCGCGATGGGGCGGTTCTTCAAAAACAGCTTCCCGAAGACCAGCAAACCCAGGGCGCCAAGGCCCAAGGCAAGCGACGCGGGATGGGTCCCGCCAAGATTCGCAAAAAAATGGCCCGTGCGCTCCCAGAAATCGCCGTGCGACCCGGAAAAGCCAAACAGTTTCGGCAACTGGGTGCTCGCCAGGAACAGGGCCACACCGCACTTGAAACCGGTCATGACGCTTTCCGAAATGAAGTTGACGATGCCGCCCGCCCGCGCCAGCCACGCCACAAACGCAATCGCCGCGACCAGCAGGGCCGTGCCCGCCGCCAGCGCGCCAAACCGCGCCAAATCCCCGCCGGCCATCCCGCCCAGCGATGAACCGACCAGCAGGGAGATCGCCGAGGTAACCGTGACCGCCGTGTGCCGCGAGCCGCAGAACAGCCAGAACACCAAGCCGCTGAACAGGCAGGCGTACAAGCCCGCCTGCGGCGGCAGGCCCGCGAGGGAGGCGTCCGCAATCCCGGCCGGCACCAGATAGGCGGCTAGCGTGGCCCCCGCGACCACGTCGCCCTGGAGCCACCCCCGCTCATACCGCCGCAGCCATCCGGCCGCGGGCAGCCACCGCGCCACGTCCCCTGTCACCGGAGCGCCCATGCCCCTTAGTATTTCGCGGCGATGAACCGCCGGCCGGCAATGGAGGCGCGGTCGTCATACGCGCCCTTTCGCGAGCGCTTGGGCAACGTGATCTTTTCCCGCGGGACTTTCTTGTAAGGGATCAATGACAGGATGTGCGCGAGGCAGTTGAGCCGGGCGCGCTTTTTGTCGTCCGACATGAGAATATACCACGGCGCCCACTTGGTGTCGGTGGCCTTGAGCATCATGTCCCGCGCCCGCGAATATTCGAACCACCGGCTCCTCGACGGCAGGTCCATCGGGCTCAGCTTCCATTGCCGGACCGGATCGTCGATGCGCGCCTCAAACCGCCGCTTCTGCTCCACGTCGCCAACTTCGAGCCAGATTTTGATGAGCAGAATGCCGCTCTCGACGATGTACTTCTCGATCTCGGGGCAGAGCTCAAGAAACCGGGCATGCTGCTTTTCCGTGCAAAAACCCATCACGTACTCGACGCCCGCGCGGTTGTACCAACTCCGGTCGAAGATGACGATCTCCCCCGCCGCGGGGAAATGCTGCATGTACCGCTGGAAAAACATCTGCGACTTCTCCCGGTCCGACGGCGCGGGCAGCGCGACCACCCGGAACACCCGCGGACTGACCCGCTCGGTCAACGCTCGGATTGTGCCGCCCTTGCCGGCGGCGTCCCGCCCCTCAAACACAATAATGACCCTCAACCCCTTTTGCTTCACCCACTCCTGCATCTCGCACAGGCGGCCCTGGAGTTTGCGCAATTTCCCCTCGAACTTTTTGCGGGGCATCATTTCGCTTGTCGATTTCAAATGTGTTTCCGTCGTGCGGCCATGCCGCGCTCGCATTATTCGCTTTTATGGCGTATGGGCAGTGTCGCACCCATCCCGCAACAGGCCAATCGTTGTTTATTCCATGGCCTCTCTTTCCCGCCACCGACAACAGGTCGGGCGAAAACCTCCACTTTTCCTCTTGACGCCCCCCACCCCGCGGGCATGATGAGTCCGGCGTTCCCGATTTTCTGGAACGGCCTTCGAAAAACAGCGTCGCGCATTCCCCTTTCTGCGTTCATAACGGAAAATCAAACCGCACTCCCGGACCTCCATGAAAACACAACTCCTGTCCACCACCCTCGCCATTCTGGCCTCCGCGGCCATCGCCCAGGATGCCCCGCCCGCCGACCCTCCCGAACTCACCGCGCTCGACGCCCGCGCCCGCGAGTTCGAGGCCGCCTACGCGAAAAGCGACGCCAACGCCATTGCCGCCATGTTCACCGAGGACGCCGTGTACACCTCCGAGGACGGGCGCGAGTTCCCCGGCCGCGAGGCCATCCTCGCGGCGGTCAAGGCAGGGCTCGGCGTCAACAAAGGCTCGAAGCTCGCCATCCAGATCGGCTCGGTCCGCGTGGTCGCCCCTGGCGTCGTTGTCGAAAAGGGCGCCTCCACCGTCACCCGCAAGAACGGCGAAACCGCCCGCTCCCTGTACACCGCGGTCCAGGTCAGGAAAGACGGAAAGTGGTGCATCAGCGAACTCACCGAAAGCGTCCCGCCGGCCCCAACCGCCCGCGAACACCTCGAAGAACTCGCCTGGCTCGCCGGCGCCTGGACCGAGAAGGACGGCGACGCGAGCATCGACAGCAAGTTCCAGTGGGCGCGTAACGGCAATTTCATGACCCGCAACGTCACGGTCAAACGCGGCGAAGAGATCCTCCTCGAAGGCTTCCAGATCATCGGCTGGGATCCCGTCGATGAAACGATCCGGTCCTGGACCTTCGACGCCGAAGGCGGCTTCTCCGAAGGCGCATGGACCGGCGACGGCCGCCGTTGGCTGATCACCGAGTCCGGCTTCACCCCGGAAGGCGGCAGGACCACCGCCCAGAACACCATCGCCCGCACCGGCGATGACAAATTCACCTGGGAGTCCAACAACCGCACCCTCAATGGCGATCCGCAACCCGGCATCCCCCGCGTCGAGATTGTCCGCGCGAAAGGAAAGTAATCCCATGCGCCTCCGCCTGCTCGCCGTCCTCTCGACCGCCACTGTGCTGGCCATGTTCTTCGAACCCTGCGCCTCTTTCGCGCGCGGCGGTGGCGGCCGCGGGGGCGGAGGCGGCGGAGGCAGCCGGGGCGGCGGCGGCGGTGGCGGCAGTTTCTCCCGGCCATCCGGCGGCGGCGGGGGAGGTTCACGTTCTTCCTCCCACGGCGGCGGCGGCTCTTCGCGCCCTTCCTACGGCGGCGGCAGCGGCTCCTCACGCCCTTCCTACGGCGGCAGCAGCGGCTCCTCGCGCCCTTCCTACGGCGGCGGCAGCAGCGGCTCTTCGCGCCCTTCCTACGGCGGCGGCAGCAGCGGCTCCTCACGCCCTTCCTACGGCGGCGGCGGCAGCGGCTCTTCACGCCCTTCCTACGGCGGCAGCGGCTCCTCACACCCGTCGTATGGTGGCGGTGGCTCGGCCAGTCGGCTTCCGTCTTCACCCTCCACACGGCCTTCCACCGGCGCCGGCCCGTCTTCGGGCGCCCGCCCCTCCTACGGTGGCGGCGCCTCCCAGCTTCCTTCGGCCAACCGCCCGTCCACGCTACCCTCCCGCCCCTCGGCCAGCCCGGGGCCGGGCACCGGCGCGGGCGCGGGCAGCCGTCCGTCTCAACTTCCGTCCCGCCCTTCGACAACTCCCGGCTCGGGCGCGCGCCCCGGAGGTGCGGCTGGACAGCGCCCCAGCTCCGGCGACCTCGGCAATTTCCTCGGCGTCTCCACTGGCGCAATCGCCGGGGGCGCCGCTGGCGCAGGCCTCGCGGGCCGTCCCAGTGCCGGGCAACTTCCCGCCCAGCGACCCGGCGGCCCCGGCGGCGTAGCAGGCGAACGCCCAGGCGCCGGACAGCGCCCCGGAGCAGGGGAACGCCCCGTAGCCGGGCAGCTTCCCGCACAACGGCCGGGCGCGGGAGACCGCCCGCGCGCGGAGCAACGCCCTGCGGAGCGCCAAAATTGGAGCGACCGCTCCCAGAACAGGAACGACAATTGGAACCAGCGCGTTGACAACCGGCACGAATCCTGGAACAACTGGTCCGATCGCTCGCAGGGACGGCGCGATAATTTCCAAGACACCCGCGAAGACCGCTGGAACAACCTCGACGACGCGCGCAACGACCGCATGGACTGGCGCGACCAGAACCGCGAGGATTGGCAGGATCATCGGGAAGACCTTTGGGACTACCGGTACGACCGTTGCGAAGAAGTCTGGGACGACTGCCGCGACTGGTACGACGACGTGTTCGACGACCGTTGGTGGGGCGCCTGCGGCTGGGCGCCCGGCTACGTCGGCGGGTACCCCCCGAACCCATGGTGGTGGTGGACCGGCGCCGCGTGGGGCGCAGTCGCCGGCTTCCTCTCGGCCTCCTCCGCCCAGCCCGCCTACGCCGACTACGGCATGACCGTGATCTATGAAGGCGATACGGTTTACGTGAACAACGAGCCCAAGCCCGCCGCGGAATACAACCAGCCGATCATTAACCTCGCGGTCACCGTCGAACAACCCCCGCCCCCCGCCCCGCCGGAACCGGGCAAGCCCGCTGAATGGATGCCGCTGGGGGTATTCGCCCTGGCCCAGGAGGAAAAGGGCGAGCCCACGATGTTCTTCCAGCTCTCCGTCAACCGCGAAGGCGTTATTTCCGGCGGCTACGAAAGCACGCTCTCCGGCGACCAACGCCCCGTGGCGGGCCAGGTTGACAAGGCCACCCAGAACGCGGCTTGGCGCATCGGCGACAACACCAGCACCGTCTATTCCACCACGCTGGCCAATCTCACGCTGGACGTGGCGCCCATCAACATCCTGTTCGACGGAGGGCGCGCCCAGACTTGGCTGCTCATTCGCCTTCCCGAACCCCCGGCCGCCGGCAAGTCCGCACCGCCCGATCTCAAGCGCACCCCGCCCCCGGCAACCAAGTAAGCGCAAGGGCAACACCGCGCAAAAATTCCTTGGACTGCGTTGGGGAAACCCATGGTTATAGGGTGAAAGGGTCTGACGGGAATGGCGCTTAAATAAGGCGTAATACCCTTTTGTTGAGTGG
>CAYSZK010000165.1:0-6200 GCA_964435495.1 uncultured Verrucomicrobiales bacterium | reverse complement strand
ACGCGGCGAACGAACTCGCGTTCATCCCCGCCGTCCAAGGCGGGCACGAGGAGCGGGCAGATCGTTACCCGCATGGGCGGCGCCTCTTCCCCGGCGTGGGTGAATGCGGCGCCGCCGCAAGTGATGCAGAGCACGCCGATCAGGCTGAGTCTTGTCCTCATAATGTCGCTCCCGCCATTTCTTTGTATCAAAGGCCCCAGCCATTCAAAGGCTGTTTGCCCGGACCCAGAGTTACTCCGACCGCGGCCCCCGGTCCAGGGACAAAGCCGCCCCGCCGAAAGCCGCGGCCCGCGAAGAGCCCGCTTCTTTTCCGCCTGTTCATCCGTGGTTGTATCTCGTCGCCTTCCCTGCCGCGCCCCCAAAAAGTCCTCGCCCCCCTCCGCCCACGCAGTACCATCCCTCGCATGCTTTGGGAGGCTTGTCCCTTGCCCGCCTTGGATTGTTTTTCCCGGAGTTGGCGGCATGAGCGCCGCGTGCGTATCGGCGGTAGGTATGGGCTGGGCTTTCAGCCCTGGGAATTGTTTTGGGAATCCAACCCAGGGCGTTGCCCTGGGCTGGTATGGCTACGGGCCGTTGGCCCTGAATCAACCAGCGGCAAAGAGGATAAGGCCCTTGCCCCGGCGAAGGAACGGGACAGACTGGCGCCTCCCCCTTGGCGCTTCCGAACATCTCCTGCTTTCCTGCGTTCCTCATTCCCCAGTTTGGTTGAAGGTCCGCCCCTGGCCAGACCGGTAGAGACGCTGCAGGAATTGGCGGGCACCCGATCCACCGCGGCCCGGAACGATCCTCCAGAAGAGCAATCCGCCGCCGGACATTTGCGCCTGCACCCCGAACTTTGCCTCGTTCTGGGCGCGGGCGCCCGCCTCCGTCTTCCGCCCGTCCTTGCCGGATCAGGAACAGCCGAGGCTGCTGCCGCAGTTCAGGCAGGTGGCGCAGGAGCCGGTGTGCCGGATTTTGTCGCTTCCGCACTCCGGGCAAACCACGCCATCGTGGTACCGGATGGTCAGGTCGTCGCCGTCGGATTCGTCGTCCGCCAACCCCCTCCTCGCGCCCGGCGCCGCGTGCTCATGCTCGTCGGAAGTCCGCTCCAACTCGGGCACCGACCGGTTCAGCGCCTTTCTGTCCAGCTCCCGGATTTCGGGCATGGGCAGATCGGGCTGGTTGCGGTGGGGCGAGTTGGCCTCGCGATAGCCGGGCACGAACTGGTTGCCCAGCCACCGGAAGATGTAGTCCACGATCGATTTGGCGACGGGAATGTCCTGGTTCTTGGTGAACCCGCTGGGTTCGAACCGGGCGTGGGCGAATTTCTTCACCATCGCTTCAATCGGCACGCCATATTGCAGGGACAACGACACCAGCGTCCCGATGGTGTCCATCAGGCCGCCGATGGTCGAACCCTCCTTGGCCATGGTGATGAAGAGTTCGCCGGGTCCCTTGTCGTCAAACAATCCCACGGTCAGGTACCCTTCGTGCCCCGCGATGTCGAACTTGTGCGTGATCGACCAGCGGGTGTCGCTCATGCGCCGGCGCATGGGCCGCGGCGACGCCGACGGTTCGGACGCCACCAGCTTGCCGTCCTTGACCGTTACAAACCCGGAGAACTCCTTGCCGAGATCGAGGCCGGGCGCCACCGCCGCCTCGGCCGCGGCCTCCTTGTCCTTGGCTTTCGAGGTCGCGAGGGGCGCGGACCGCTTGGAGCCGTCGCGGTAGATGGCGATGGCCTTGAGCCCGAGCTTCCATCCTTCGATGTAGGTGTTCATCACGTCTTCGACCGACACGTCCGACGGCAGGTTCACCGTCTTGGAGATCGCGCCGGAGAGGAACGGCTGTGCGGCCGCCATCATCTTGATGTGCGCCCGATAATGCAGCGAGCGGCGGCCCTTGCTTGGCTTGAACGCGCAGTCGAACACCGGCAGATGCTCCGGTTTCAATCCGCTCCGATGGACCTCGCCGCCGTCCTCGACGTCTTCGATGGTGTCGTACTTGTCGATGTGCTCCACGATGCGGCGCACCGCCGGGGCGTCGTAGCCCAGGGACTTCAGGGCCGAAGGGACAGTCTGGTTGACGATCTTGAGCATGCCGCCGCCGGCCAGCAGCTTGTATTTCACCAGGGCGATGTCCGGCTCGATGCCCGTGGTGTCGCAGTCCATAAGGAACCCGATCGTGCCGGTCGGCGCCAGCACCGTCACCTGCGCGTTGCGGCAGCCGTGTTCCGTGCCGCGGTCCAGCGCCCGGTCCCAGCAAATCCGCGCGGCGTCGCGCAGGTATTCGGGGCAGGCCGGGTCAATTTCCTCCACATGCCGTCGGTGCAGCCGGATCACGTCAAGCATGGATTCGGCGTTGTCCGGTTGCGCGGGGTTGGGGACGTTGTGCATCCGCGCGTCGTGGTAGCCCGGGAACGGCCCGGTGTGCGCCGCGATCTCGGCGCTGACGGTGTAGGCGTGGCCGGTCATGATCGACGTGATCGCCCCGGCGAGGCCGCGGCCTTCGTCGGAGTCGTAGCCCAGCCCGTAGCTCATGAGCAGCGACCCGAGGTTCGCGTACCCCAGGCCGAGCGTGCGGAAAATGTGGGAATTGACCGCGATGGCCGCCGTCGGATAACTGGCGTTGTCCACGAGGATTTCCTGGGCCGTGATGAAGACGCGCACCGCCGCCTTGAACCGCTGGATGTCGAACATCCCGTCCTCGCGCTTGAACTTCACCAGGTTCAACGACGCCAGGTTGCAGGCGGTGTCGTTGAGGAAGAGATATTCCGAGCAGGGATTGGTCGAGTGCTGGCGGCCCGTCCCCTTGCACGTGTGCCAGCGGTGGATCGTGTCGTCAAACTGCATGCCCGGGTCCCCGCAGACATGGGTGCCTTCGGCAATCTTGCGCAGCAGCGACCGCGCGTCCTTTTTCTCGCACGGCTGGCCCGTCTGCACGGTCCGCGTCCAGAACTCCCGCCCCGCAATGGCCGCCTCCATGAAGGCGTCGCTGGCGCGGACGGAAAGGTTTTCGTTCTGGTACATGATCGAGCCGTAGGCCTCGCCGTTGTAATCGCCCGCGTAGCCCTGCTCGATCAGCGCCCACGCCTTGCGCTCCTCCTTCTGCTTGGCCTCGATGAACTCCTCGATGTCCGGATGCCAGTCCTTGAGCGTGTTCATCTTCGCCGCGCGCCGGGTCTTGCCCCCGGATTTCACCACGTTCGCGATCTGGTCATAGACCCGCAGAAACGACAACGGCCCGCTCGGGCGCCCGCCGCCGCTCATCTTCTCCCGCGTGGATCGGATCGTCGAAAGGTCCGAGCCCGTGCCCGACCCAAACTTGAACAGCATCGCCTCGCTGCGCGCCAGCTCCATGATCGATTCCATGTTGTCATCCACCGATTGGATGAAGCACGCGCTCGCCTGCGGATACTCGTATTGCGTCCGCGCCCGGCCCGCCTGGCCCGTCTCCCGGTCAAAATAAAAGTTCCCGATCCCGCTGGCCTTGCCGATGTGGTACTCGTGCCAGAGGCCCACGTTGAACCAGACCGGGCTGTTGAACGCCCCATACTGGTTCACGCACAACCACGTCAGCTCGTTGTAAAACGTTTCCGCGTCCTCCTCCCCCGCGAAGTACCCGTCCCGCTTCCCCCAATCCGCGATCGTCCGCGTCACACGATGCACAAGCTGCCGCACCGAGCTTTCCCGTCCCCCGCGCGCGGGGTCCGTGCCGTTGGCCACGTCGCCATAGAAATACTTCGACACGGCGATCTTCGTCGCCAGCACCGACCAGGACTTCGGCACCTCCACGTCCTCCTGTTTGAAGATCACCTTGCCCGCGTCGTCGGTGATCTCCGCGGTGCGCCGTTCCCACTCGACGTCGTCAAACGGATGAACGCCCGGCTTGGAAAACACCGGACGAAACGCCAAGCCACGCTTCGGGTCCGGCACTCCGGCGGCGGCTGAGTTATTCACGGCGGGTTCTTGAACGGTCTGTGAATCAGTCATGGCACACGACTCCCTTCTTCCTGGTTAACTGCATGACACAAAAGACCTTGCACCGAGCCCGGCCCGCTTGGGCCAGTTTGTGAATAACTCGCGAACAATGTCCTTCATATGGTAGTGTTTTAGAGCTTAACCCCAATCTGTAGTGGTGTCAAGGGGAAGTTTTTGAGTCTCAAGGAAGCCAAGGTCGAGGCCTTGGCGCGGGAATCCCGCCGATAGTCCGGCGCGTCAGAGGGGGGAGGCGGACGCCCGCCGATCTCGCTTGCCAAGCCACCGCGGCGGGCCACCTTGATGCCGCATGAACCCTCGCATCTTCGTCCCTGTTGTGGCCGCCGCCGCGTTTGCGGTATCGGCCGTAACCCTCCACGCCCGTTCCACCGAATCCAACGTCGGCAAGGAGGTCAAGAAACTCGACGTCAAGTTCATCGAGAACAAACCCGAAGCCACCGCGGGCCAGCCGATGATCGTGGAGTTCTGGGCCACATGGTGCCCGCCCTGCCGCGCGAGCATCCCGCACATGAACGGCATCCACGCCAAGTTCAAGGACAAGGGCCTGGTGATTGTCGGCATCACCAAGGAGGACAAGAAGACTGTCGAAAAGTTCCTCAAGGAGGTGCCCATGAACTACGCGGTTGCCCAGGACGATAACGGGAAGATGAACAAGGAATTTGGCGTCACCGGGATCCCCCACGCCCTGCTTGTGGACAAGGCGGGCAAGGTGGTCTGGGAAGGGCATCCCATGGAACTCAAAGACGCCGAGATCGAAAAGCTGATCGGTTCGTAGCCGGACACCCGCCGCGGGCTTGCCGCACGCGCGCAAGCCCGCCCTCGCCGGCGCGGCCACCGTCTTCGTTGCGAAAGCTCAGCGCGCGGGGCCAACTGCCGCCGCCACCCGCACCCGCCCGCTGGCTCACAACGCGGGCGCCTGCCCTCACGGAAAATCGCCGCATGCCCGGAATGCCCGGCCGATCCACCTTGCCGATGGCCCCCGTCAGCGCCCCAGCGCCTTCCGCGCCGCGGCCACCCCGCCCTCGTACGCCGCGATCATCCTGTCCCACGCCGCGTTCGCCTCCTCGTCGATCTGGCGCCGCGCCGGGTCGGCCTCAAACCACGCCAGCGTTTGCCGGACTCCTTGCGCGTAGGTGGTGGTCGCCACAAAATCCGGCACGAACCGTTTCAGCTTCGAGTTGTCGAACACCACCGACACCGCCTTGTCCCCGTGCAACCCGCCCTCCTGCCCGGGATCGCACGCCGCCAGGAAGTCCGAGGGCAGATGCACGATCTTCGCCTCCGCCCCGGCCGCCCGCGCCGTGATCCGGCAAATCTGGTCCCAGTTCAGCACCTCGTCGCTCGTGATGTGGAAGGCGTGCCCGATCGTTTGCTCGTGCCCCAGCAACCCAACGAGCCCCTTCGCAAAGTCCGTGTTGTGCGTCAGCGTCCACAGCGACGTCCCGTCCCCATGCACAATCACCGGCAGCCCCCGCTTCATGCGGTCCACCGCCGTGTAGGGTTTCGACCAGCTGTTCACCGCCAGCGGAATCAGCGGGTCCCCATACGTGAACGACGGGCGCACGATCACCCCGGGGAAGCCCTCCTCCCGCAGCGCCCGCAGCAGCCGCTCCTCGCACGCGATCTTGTTGCGCGAATATTCCCAGTGCGGATTCGCCAGCGGCGTGTCCTCCCGCACCAGGTAATGCGTCTGCGGCTTTTGATACACGCTCGCCGAGCTGATGAAAATGTACTGCGCCGTCCGGCCCCGGAACAGCTCCAGGTCCCGTTCGATCTCCTGCGGCGTGAAATTGATCCAGTTCACCACCGCGTCCCACCGGCGCCCCTCCAGCGCCGCCCGCGCCTGCCCAGGGTCCTTGATGTCCGCCCGGATCACCTTCACCCCGGGCGGCGGGTCCGCCGGGCGCCTGCCCCGGTTCAAGATGTGAAGGTCGATGCCCCGCGCCGCGGCGAGCCGCGTGCTGGCGATGCTGATCAGCCCTGTGCCGCCAAGGAACAATACTTTCATGCCGCCACCGAGACTACGCCGCCCGCGCCCGCAAGGCCATCACGCCGTTTGCCAAAAATCTCGGAACTCTCGATCCCGCCCCGGCGCCATGTTTTGTGGCTCAAGTTCCCCTCCACCCTCTGTCCCTGGGCGCCACCGCGGGTATTTCGCCTGTCGTTCAAACAATGCGCTTGTGCATTGCGGCGCAACGCGTTACTCTCTTCGCGTGAGCAATC
>CAYSZK010000164.1:0-6278 GCA_964435495.1 uncultured Verrucomicrobiales bacterium | reverse complement strand
TTTCGAATACGGTGGTGAATGTTTCCGTCTCGGACTTCCCCGATGAATTGACACCGGCGGCGGGGGCCAATGGCGGCACGGTCACGATTGTGGGCAACGGCGGTGGCGTGACAATCTCCGGAACCACATTCGATTTCGAGGGAGGCGCGGGCGGCGATGGTGGAACGTTCACGCTCACGGCCGGTGGTCCCGTCTGGATTCTCGACAGTGAGATCGGCGGCGACGGGGGGGACATCAACAACGGCGCGCGCAACGCCGGTCACGGCGGGAATATCCAGATTGCGGTCAGCTCGGGTTCGTTATTTGTGTCGAACAGCATTTTTGATTTGGAATCGGGCGATGCCGAAGACGCGGGGGGCAATTCAGGGTCGGCCGGAACTGTCTCCATCACCAGCACGGGCGGCGGGCCGGTGACCTTGGTGGATTCGAAGGCCCAAGTCAATGGAGGCTATACCTCCAGCAGCGGTAGCGGCGCGAACGGCGGCATCTTCCGGCTCACATCAGGCGGGCCGGTGGTGTTGGCGCGGGTGGAGATAGACGCGGGTGGCGGCGGGACCGGGACCAACGGCGGGGCGGGGGGGCAGGGCGGCGCCATCGTGATCCAGGGCGTGGGCAACTCGAAAATTGAGGGGGCTGAGTTGGTTTACCAGTATGACCCCGAGGATGACGAGTGGGGATGGGATGGTCAGTTTGGGTTCGAGGCTAGTGGCGGAGACGCCTTGGGCGCGCTGGCCTCGGGCAGCGGCGGAACCATCCGCGTGTCGAATACCGGCGGATCGCTGTCCATCTCGAACATGTCCTTCGATGCCGAAGGCGGCGCTGGGTGGGACGACGAGGATGGCGGACCCGCCACAGGTCCTGGCGGGTCCGGCGGTACGATCACGATCACCAACGCGGGCGGGCTGCTTACGATCGTGAACACAGACCTTGACCGGAGTGGGGGAAACTCCGGGGCGTCCACGGGCGGCGACGGTGGAACGCTGATCATCGACGCTTCGGGAGGATTGTTGGTTGGGAACACGGTCGGGGACACGGACCTAACGGACTGGAGTGCGGGAGGCGGCCACGCGGGTGGCGCGCTGGCGGCGGGGAATGGTGGCACCGCACTTATCAAGTCCAGCGGCGGGCCGCTGACGATTTCGGATATCGAGATGGAAGCCGGGGGCGGCGACAACACCGGAACTGGCAACGCCGGCCACGGCGGCACGGTCACGATCCTCAGCACAGGCGGGCCGGTGGCGCTGGCGCGGGTGGAGATAGGCGCGGGTGGCGGCGGGACCGAGACCAATGGCGGGGCGGGAGGGGCAGGCGGGACGATCACAATTCAGACGGCTGGAGCGACGACGATTGGCGGCGACCCGGGCAACGACTCGAGCTTGGGTGTTGACGGCGGCGACTCTGGCGGGGCGCTGGCGGCGGGCGCGGGCGGCTGGATTTCCATCGTGAACAGCGCCGGACCATTGACGGTGTCCAACATGGACCTGAATGCCGGAGGCGGGTTTGCGGAAGGCAGCGGCAACGCGGGCCAGGGCGGGACAATCGGGATCACGAACACCGGCGGCGCGGTGACTCTTGAGAATCCCGACTACGATGTCGAGGGTGGCGACGCGGACTGGGGCAACGGCGGGAACGCGGGAACGATTCGCGTCTCCGCCGCCGGCGACCTGACGGCCAGCGACTACGGCTACGCCGGAGGGTTTCACGCCTACGGTGGAGAGGCGTACGGTCTCGGCGACGGGGGCGCGGGGGGTCAGATCGCGCTATCCAGCGCCACGGGCGCTGTGCGGTTGGCCATGGTCAATTTTGACGTTGAGGGTGGGTACGTTGAAGGCGGCGGCAAGGGCGGGGTTGGGGGTTCGGTGACCGTCGCCGGGCGGGAATTCCATGCGCAGGACGTGTGGGTTTACGCGAGGGGCGGGGGGGCCAATTCCGGCTACGGCCATGGGTTGGGGAACAAGGGCGGGTCGTTCCTGGCCAACATTGCCGGGGCGGTTGGGCTCACGAATTTCAGCGTGGACGCGCGTGGCGGCGAAGGGATTGACGGGGACGGCGGGGACGGGGGGCGCATCGAGATCAATGCGGGCGGCGATTTGCGTTATGAAAACTTCGCGGGATACGGGACCGGTCTTTATGCCGAGGGCGGCGGCGGCCAGAACGCGACCAACCAGTCTTCGGGCGGCATGATCCGGCTGGCCAGCAGCAACGGCATGGTGATCGTGCAAGGCGCCGGCGCCAGCAACACGGCGTTGAGCGTCGGGGCCGGCCCGATATCCTACGCGGGCGCCCCAGCGGTGGGACGGGGCGGCTCGATTGCCGTGGAGGGGGCGGCGGGCGTCACCTTGATGGATATCGGCCTTTTTGCCGGGGGCATGGTGGGGGGGACCAACCGCGTGGCGTCGGCGAACGGCCCGGTCAGGGTGGTGAACAGCGTCATCAATTCCTCAGGGTTCGACGGTTCGGGCCAAAACGGCGGGCGGGCGGGGTTGGTGGAACTGGCCGCGGGCGGGAGCAACGGCGCCGTGGTGATTGAGTCGAGTTACCTTGGGGCGGTCGGGGGTTACAGCGACGACATGGACGGCGGGGACGGCGGGCGGGTGTCCGTGTCGGCGATGGGCGGGGCGGTGGCGGTCTCAAATTCGACGCTGTTCGCCCACGGCGGTTTTGCGGGAAGTTTGGGCGCGGGCAAGGGGGGCGCGGGCGGGACGGTCGAGGTCAAGGCGTTGAACGCGAATGGGGATGTGTTTGTGGATAACTCGCAGATGGGCGCGTCGTCGGGCGGGGGCGGTGGCATGGGCGGCGATGACGGCGACGCGGGAACCGTGACGCTCGATGCCGGGCGGGATCTGGTGGTGGACAACAATTCGTGGATTGAGGCGGTGGCGCCGGGCGCGCCTTCGGGGCGCGGCGGCGAGGGTGGCGCGGTGGATTTCCGCGCAGGGCGCGCCCTGTTGTTGCGCCAGTCCACCGTCACGGTGAACGGCGGGTACGGGACCAACGGCGGCGCGGGCGGTTCGGTGAGTTTCCTGGCCGGGAGCGGCGCGATCGTGGCCAGTAATTCGATGGTCACCGCGCGAGGCGGCAACAGCCCGGGAATGGGCGATGGCGGCGACGGCGGGAACGTCGTCATGGAGGCGGGGGATACGGTGGTGATTGCCAGCTCTGAAGTGGACGCGCGGAACGGGAATCAGATGATGGGCGGCCTGGGGCGGGGCGGGAACATCACGATTACGTCGTCGAACGCGATGCCGGCTGGGTACGGGGTGTTGTTGTCGTCAGCGAATCTGAAGACCGGGGACGACATGGGGCCGGCGTACAGCGACAAGGCGGGGAACATCACGGTCCGGAGCGAGGCCACGAGCGGCGTGGGGATACGGATCGAGAACTCGTCGCAATTGCTGGCGTTGGCACAGAATCCGGGGTTGCACAAGATATTGCTGGAGAGCAAGGGCGGGGCGATTGAGGTGGCCAATTCGACGTTGGACGCGAAGAACGGAACGCTGGAGATGCGCAATCCGGGGAATATCCTTCTTGAGAACGCAAACCTGCGGGCGGACACGATCAAGGCGCTGGTATTGTCCGGGGATGGGTGGTTGCGGATACGGGGCGGGACTATTGACGCGAACTCGGCGATGTACCTTTATGGCGGCGTGGCGGGTGGCGGGGTGGAGTTCCAAGAGAACACGAGCCTGCTGGGTTCCTCAATGAAGTATATCCGCGGCGACACGGTGCGCATCCACAACGGCAAGGAGGTGTACGTTTCCGGACCGAAGGCGAAGGTGTTTGCGAACCACGACGAGTGGGGGACCGCGAGCGCGCCGAATGGAGTATGGGGCAAGTTCACCGGCAGCGAAGCGGAAAAGGGTGGGGACGCGAACGACGCGCCGGGGCCGTAGTTCGGGGCGTGCGCTGGGCTAGGGGGAGGCGCCGGGGGCGCGGCAGTTGGGAGATGGGAGATAGGGGGGACACGACGCATCTCTGTTCTGGCCCTCGACCCTCGACGCCCCCCGGTCTCTCACGGAGGACACGGGGCGCACGGAGGAGGACAGGGGACGGTCCACCACGAAGGGCACGAAGAACACGAAGGGGGGACGGGGGACGGAAGTGGAAGCGGCCCCCGCCACTTCAGGTTGTTCCAGCGATAAATGGGGCGTCTGTGAGGAAGTGGCGGGGGCCGCTTCAACTTCCGGTTCTCGACCCTCGTGTCCCTCGTGGTGGAAATTTCCACGTCCCCCGTCACCTGTCTCCCGTCCCCCGGCTTCCCCCCTCCGCGCGCTCCGCGTCCTCCGCGGATAAGATCCCTCCCCTCGTCCCGGGCCAAAGCGGCCTTCGGCCTTCCCACCGCACTCCAAAAAACGGTTGGCAGGCCGCGGGCCATGTGCCAAGCTAATGACGTAGTTAGAAACGTTGATTCTGGAGGCGGTGGATATGCGTTGGACATCGATGCTGGCGGGATTGTGTGGCTTGGCCGCGGCGGCGGGGCCTTGCCTGGGGGCGCCTTTGACGCAGGCGCAGGTGACGCGCATTGTCAACGACGTGCGGGTTTCGGCGGGGGCGGACCAGACGCGTCCGGTGGCGTTAAACGAAACGGTGGGAGGCGAGGCTTCGGTGGTGACGGGGGTGAAAAGCCGGGCGGAGCTGAAGTTTACGGACGGGACGCTGACGCGGCTTGGGGCGAACACGGTGTTCACCTTCACGAAAGGGACGCGGGACATGCAGTTGCAACAGGGGACGATGCTGTTGCAGGTGCCGAAGAACGCGGGCGGGGCGAAGATCACGACGGCGGCGGTGACGGCGGCGATCACGGGCACGACGATTTTGCTGGAGTTCAGCCCGGCGGACGTCCAGAAGATCATCCAGTCGGGGGCGCGGACGCTGAAGGAGGCGCTTCAGGTGGTGCAGAGTTTCATCAAGATCATCGTGATCGAGGGGACACTGCGGGCGTACATGAACAACCGGACCGGGGAATCCATTCTGGTGGGGCCCGGCCAGATGCTGGCGCTGAGACCGGGGGAACGGCGGCTCCCGGAGCCGGTGGATGTCGATATCAAGACAGTCCTCAAGACCAGCACGCTTTACAACATGGGCGACGGGGACGGGGGCGGCATGGATTTCACGCAGATTCTGTCGGCGATGAACGAGCAGCAGCAGTTGAAAGACGACGGCACGCTGCAGGACACGCCGCTTTTCATGCAATCGGGGTTGCAGGTGCTGCTGGACCTGCCGGACAACTTGACTGACGAGATGACCGAGTCGCTGCCTTATGGCGGGAATCCGACGCAGGCGTTGCTCGACGCGCTGGGGTTGTCGGACCTGTTCCCGGCGGATACGGGTGCGGGGCAGGATCCGATCCCTCCCGCGGATCCGGAGGGGAGTCCGAAGCCGAATCCGGTGGTGAAATACGGGCCGGCAACGAACATCCCGTCGATGGTGATCAACAGCAACACGTTCATCCAGACCGACCCTTTTATCGCCAACAGCGGCGTGACGAATCCGGGCTCGATCTACAACGCGGCGCACTCTGGGCAGACGCCGGGCGAGTATCTGTTTGGCGCGCCGGACCCTGTCCTGGACGGTGGCGGGCCCATAGGGGACATGACGGTATTCCTGTTTGACGCGCCGGGGGTGACGTTCGCGGGGAATCCGATCATCGATTTGGGGGCGGGCGGACCGGACCAGGTGGTGTTTGCGAGCCGGGGCGGGATCACCTTCGACCCTGGGTCCTACAACTTCGCTCCGCTGAGCATGGCGGGGTTTGTGACGGAAAACGCGGGGATCAACGTGGGGCCCGGAGTGGTGTTCACGGGGCCGGCGGACCTGGTATTTTACGCGCGGGGCACGGCATCGGACATGGTGTTCGACGGCCAGTATTTGAACGCGGCGGGCGTGCTTGGCATGGCGGCGGGGCGGGACGTGCTGTTTGGCGGGCACACCGACGGAATGTATCTGGACCTCTTCGCGATGCGGGACGTGGTTTGGAGCGGGTCCACCGCGGGCGCGGACACCACCATTGGGGCGGGGCGGGATGTGATCGGGGCGGCGGACCTGTTCTCGAGCGGCGGCTGGGTTTCGGCGGGGCGGGATGTGGATTTTTCCGGGCAGAAACTGTCCGTCGAGACGGTAGTGGCGTCGAACAACGTTTCCGCGGACACGATCCAGGCGCGGTTTGTGGACGCCGGCGGCTCGGTTGATGCCGCAACCGCCGAGATCGGCAGCGGGGGCAGCCTGCTGGCGGAGGGGGACATTACGGCGGGCACGATTTCCAACTCGGCCGCGGGCGG
>CAYSZK010000163.1:0-6429 GCA_964435495.1 uncultured Verrucomicrobiales bacterium | reverse complement strand
GCCCCCAGACGTTTGGAATCGCCCATGGGCACGCTGCGCGAGTGGATGGTCGAACCCGCCACCGTCGCCCAGGGCTTCGGCGGCGCCTACCCCGAACCCTTCGACCTCGAACTCCGGTTCACCGAATTCCATCGCGCCACGGAAGGCGTTCCCCCCGCGGAACGCGAAGCCGCCGCCCTCGGCCTGCTGCTGCCCGCCATGTTCCAACCCATCGCCGGCGGCGACCGGTTCGCGGGCCGCATCAAATATCCCCTCGCCGGGTTCTCCCCGGAACCCATGGGCCTGGGCTGGTTCTGCTGCGCCCGCGAAATCCGCGAAGCCGCCCGCGCCCTTTGCCTTCATCCCGCCCGCCAATCCCGCGTGGGCGCCATGCTTGATTATTGGGCCGGGCGCACCACCCAAGAGAAGGTCCGCGCCGCCTGCCCGCCGGACGCCGCGGCGCTTCTCCCCTCCGACGCGTGGACCCAGGACAGCGGCATCGCCTTTCCGCTCTACCGCATCGCCGGAAGCTCGCTTGACTTCGAAAAACTCCTGCGCCTCGGCCTCGACGGCTTGCTCGCCGAGGTCCGCGAAAAGCTCGAGCCCCGCGACCCCTCCCTTTCGAGGGGCATGGCCGCCGCTCTTGACACTGTCCGCCGCGTGCTCCGCGCCTACGCCTCCCAGGCCGCCGGCCTCGCCCGCGAAGCCGCAGGTCCCGAAGACGCCCGCGCGGCGTCCCGGATGGCGGCGTCCCTGGCATGGGCCGCGTCCGGCGCGGCGCCGCGCACGTTGCACGAGGCACTCCAGCTCGCTTGGGTGTACGCCCTTGCGTCGGGCACCTGGGGCTATGGCCGCATGGACATTTGGGCCGGACCCTTCCTCGACGCCGACCTCAAGGCCGGGCGAACCATTGAGGCGGAGGCCCTCGACGACCTTTGCTCCCTGTGGCGCCTGATGAAGGCCTACGAAAACCATTACAACAACCGCGTCTTCATCGGCGGGTTGGGGCGTCCCGACGAGCCCGCCGCCGACCGGTTCGCGCTTCTGGCCATCGAGGCCACCCGCCGCACCCGCCTCAACCAGCCCCAATTGTCCATGCGCTTCCATCGCGGCCAGAATCCCGCGCTCATGGCCCGCGCCCTCGACGCCATCGGCGAAGGTTGCACCTTCCCGATGCTCTATAACGACGACGTCAATGTCCCGGCCGTGGCCCGCGCATTCAACCTGCCCGAGTCCGAGGCGGTCCACTATCTCCCGTTCGGCTGCGGCGAGTACGCCTTCGACCACCGCGGCATCGGATCGCCCAACGCCGTCATCAACCTCCTTAAAGCCCTCGAAATCACGCTGCACGGAGGGCGCGACCCCGAAACCGGCGCCGCCATCCCCATCCAGATTCCGCCCGCCGCCGGGCTGCGGACGTTTGAAGATCTCTGGAACGCCTACGCGTCCGTGATCGAAGCCCACGCCGCCGCCTCGGCAAAATTCCAGCGCGCCGAATACGGCGTGATGGCCGCCGAGGCGCCCTTGCTCCTGTTCTCCGCCCTGCACGACGATTGCCTTGACCGCGGCCAGGCCCTCCTCGCGGGCGGCGTCCGCTGGCTCGGCGCCACGCTCGAGACCTACGGCAACATCAACACCGCCGATTCCCTCGCCGCGATCAAGCGCTTCGTCTTCGAGGAGAAACGGTGGACCCTCCCGGAGGTGGTCGCGGCGCTCGACGCCAATTTTGAAGGCCACGACGCCATGCGCGAGGCCCTTCGCGCCGCCCCGAAGTACGGCAACGACGACGAAACCGCCGACGCCATGGCCGTCCGCGTGCATGACCAGGTCTGCCGCGCCGCGCGCGACGCCGCCGCCCCCGCGGGCCTTCACAGCCATCTGGTGGTCATCATCAACAACTGGGCCAACACCGTCCTCGGCAAGCGCACCGGCGCGTCCGCCGACGGGCGCGGCGCGGGCGAACCGATGGCCAACGCCAACAACCCGGCCCCAGGCGCCGACCGCCACGGCGCCACCGCGTTCCTCAATTCCCTCGTCAAACCCGATCCCGGCCTCCACGCGGGCGCCGTCCAGAATATGAAGTTTTCCCGCGGCCTGTTCACCCGCGACCGGCGCAAGCTGGAACAGTTGCTCCAGGTCTATTGGACATGCGGCGGCACCCAGGCCATGATCACCGTCGTGAGCCGGGAGGACCTCGAAGCCGCCATGCGCGAGCCCGAAAAGTGGGGCCATCTCATGGTCCGCGTTGGCGGTTTCAGCATCCGGTTCGTCGATCTTCCCGCCGAAGCCCAGCGCGAAGTGTTGCGGCGGACGTTGCATGAATAGACCCGCGCCACAAGACGCGCCCCATCCCCCGGCCACGGGCATCGTGTTCGACATCCAGCGCGCCGCGCTTCACGACGGGCCGGGCATACGCACCACGGTGTTCCTCAAGGGCTGCCCCCTCCGCTGCGCCTGGTGCCACAACCCCGAGTCCCAGGCCGCCGAACCCCAGACCGGCAAGAGCGGCAAGGTTTACGGCAAAGCCATGGCCGCGCCGGAAATCCTCGATCTGGTGGAGCGGGACCGGCGCTTCTACGAAGCCTCCGGCGGCGGTCTGACCGTGTCCGGCGGCGAGCCCACGTTCCAGTTCGACTTCTGCAAGGCCCTGCTTGCGGGCGCGCGCGCCCGGGGCATCCACACCTGTCTCGACACCTGCGGCTGCGCGCCGTGGCCGCGGCTGGAGGCGCTCGCGCCGCTGGTCGATCTTTTCCTGTACGATTACAAGGCAACGGGCGGCGCCGAGAGCGTCCGGCTCACCGGCGCGGACGCGGCCCCCCTGGTTTCCAACCTGGAACGGCTCAGCGCCGTCGGCGCGAGAATCCGGCTTCGCTGCCCGCTGGTTCCCGGCGTCAACGACACCCTGGACCACCTGAAGGCGATCGGACGGCTGGCGGGGAGGCTGCCGGGGATAGAGGCGGTCGAGGTCATGCCCTACCACGACGTGGGCGCGTCCAAGTACGACGATCTGGGCATGCCCCGGCCCGCGCTCGCCACCCATGTGCCCGCCCCGGAGGAGACCGCGCGCTGGGTCCAGGCCATCCGCGAGGCGGGCGCCCCCGTTGCCGCCGCGGGCTGATCCGGCCGCAGCCGCTCCGATCCCAGCGATTGTCTTGGCGCGCAGGGCGCTCTGCTTGCCCATCGGCAACCGGCTTCGCCGGGATTCGGGAGAGCAGAATGGAATGCAAGAAGGGCTTGACGAACGCCCTCCCGCCATCTTGGGTGGCCTCGGGAGGCCAACGCCGTGTACCCTGCAAACACTCTGAAAGCCATGCGCGCGATGGCGCTCGCGGCCGCACTTGCCCCATCCACGGTCCAGTCCCAGGAATCCGCTCCGGTTCCGGATTTCATGCCGCAGCCCGGGCCATCCGCCGCGGAAGGCCTTTCCCTCCGGCAACCAACCCAGGGGACGGAGCCGCCCGCACCCGCCCAGCCCATCGAAACGGCGCCGCCCGCATCGTCCGCCACGCCCGCGGATGCGGTGCAAGGCGATCTTGGCAATACGCCACCCACCGTCCCCAAAGGCCGCGTCGTCATCGGCCCGCCAAGCCCGTGGGTGCATGTCGCGGCCGTTCCGGCCGGCCCGTTTCCCCAACTTTCGCCCGGCCCGGGAGGCGTCGCGCTGGTCCTGTCCGACCGGCAGGTTCGTGTGGCGACGGAAGAGACCTTCGTCCGGATCGCCAAGGTGATCCTCAATGAGGCGGGCCTCCGGACCGCATCGCAGATTTCAATCGACTTCGATCCCTCCTACCAGGCCCTGGCCCTTCACGAAGTGGGCATCCGCCGCCGGGACGAATCGCTGTCCCGGCTCCAGCCCGGCGCCGTGCGCCTCCTGCAACGCGAGACCGAGATTGAGAGCTACCAAATGAACGGCCAGATGTCGGCCATGCTGGTCCTCGAGGATGTCCGAATCGGCGACGTGCTGGACGTCGCGTACACACTTGTGGGACGCAATCCGGTCTTCAAGGGCATCTTCTGCGACGTCGCGCCCCTTGCCGACTACCAGCCGCTTCTTGCCCTTCGCTACCGCCTCCTGTGGCGCGGGCAGGACCGGCCCGGGTGGAAGGTTATTGGGGCCGATCTCCCTCCCCAGCAGGCCCTGGTGAACGGAGAGGTGGAGTATATCTGGGAACGCCACAACGTTCCGGCGGCGGCGATTTCCCAAGACGCCCCGGCCTGGTACGACCCCGTTCCCTGGCTGCATCTCTCGGCCTTCCCCTCTTGGGAAGCGGTGGGGGAATGGGCCAGGTCCATGTTTGACCCCAACGCGCGGGAGCCCGCACGGGACGGCCTTCCCTTCGATCCCGCCACCGCCTCACCGGAACAAATTCTCGATTTTGTCCAGAATGATGTGCGCTACCTGTCCGTGGTGATGGGGGCGGGATCGCACCGGCCCGCGGAACCCTCGGTTGTGGCCAAACGCAGGTATGGCGACTGCAAGGACAAATCCCTCCTTTTGTGTTCCCTCCTGCAGGCCAAGGGCGTCACGGCCCGGCCGGTTCTTGTTCACAGCCGGCTCAGGCACCTGGTCCAGGATATTCTTCCCTCGCCGCTCGCTTTCGATCACGTCATCGCGAACGCTTACATCAACGGCGAAAGCTGCTGGATCGACGCGACGGTGAGCGGCCAAACCGGCCCGCCCAAGGCCCGCGGGATGGAGCCTTTCGCCTGCGGCCTGGCCGTTGGCGAGTTTACCGAAGGCCTCATCCGCATTCCCTCCACGGCCATGGTCAGCGGCGGCATTGCCATCGAAGAAAGCATCGACGCCCGCCAGGCGGGCTCTCCGGCCCGGCTGGACGTCACGGCCCGATACACCGGCCTGGAGGCCGACTACATCCGCCATATTCAACAGGCCCTTGGCGACCAGGAATTTCGGAGCTCGTTCGCGCGGATTTACGGGAACATGTTTCCTGGCGCGGGTCCGCCGCTCGCGTTCCGTCTGGCGCCGGAAAGCGGCGGCGGCGCGATGATTCTGAGCCAGTCCTACGAAATCAAGTCGTTCTGGCAGACCAATGCCTCGACTCATTTCGTCTCCGCCAACGTCATGCCGGCATTGCTCCACTCGGCGCTGCCGTCCGGCGATCGCGCGGAACGTACCGCCCCCCTCGCGATCCGGCACCCTCGAACCGTTCGGTCGTTGACCCGCATCCAGCTCCCGCCAGAGTTCGAAATCCGGCCGGAAACCGTTGACGTGGCCTGCGACTGGTTTCATGCCACAGGGTCCAGCCGGCTCACCAACGGGGTCTATACGCTGGACTACAAGCTCGAAACCCGCGCGGATCACGTTCCCGCCGCCGCGGTTGCCGCGTATTCGGAAAAGGCGGCCGAGTTCGCCCATCGGACCGGGGTTGTGCTCTATCAGGCCGATCCCGACCGCCCCAAGACAACCGGCTCCAGCCTTCGTGACAAGCCCCACGTTCCGACCGCGCTGGTCATGGGGCTGGCCGCCGGGCTTGTCCTTTTGTTCCTCCTGATCCTCGTCGATCTGCCGGCGTTGCCCATCTCCTCCCACGAGCGGAGTTCCGAATACCGGGGCATCGGCGGGGGGCTGATCCTGGTGGGCTTGATCATGGCGGCCAAGACCTTCTTCAACGGAAGCCTGCTATTCGGGCGCGTGTTCTACCAGGACGAAGAAGGCGTCCGGCAACTGACCGATCCGGCTTCCTCCGCCTTCGACCCCACCACGGTCGCCCTCATGGAGTTCCAACTCGGGTGGATCGGCTTTCTTTTCGTTTTCCTTCTGGCCGCCTGGACTCTTTTCTTCTGGCGCCGGAGTTCCTTCCCCTACGCTTTCACCGCCATCGTCCTGCTCGATTTGACCCTCGGATTCGTCATCCGGTCCATGGTCCGATCCACAAGCCTCTATCATCCCTGGACCAATTATGTGCCGCTGGGGACCATGATGGGCTGGGCCGCGGGCGCGGCGCTCATGGTGGCTTATCTTGTCCGTTCCCGCCGGGTCCGGAACACCTTTCGGACCCGGCTTTTCCGCCATCGCCATCACTAAGACGACGACTGATCGGGCCTGGCCCAGGTCGAGGAATACCCGGCTCGACAGGGCCGCCTGACCCGGCTAGAATTCCAGGATGTCAGACTCCATGGCCAAAGGCGGCGACTACGACGCCTCGAAACTCGGCAAACTCGAAGGCCTCGAAGCCGTCCGTAAGAAACCGGGCATGTACATCGGCGGCACCGACGAACGCGCCCTCCACCATTGCGTCACCGAGGTGCTCGACAATTCCGTGGACGAGCATCTCGCCGGGTATTGCACCCGGATTGAGGTTACCATCCATGTGGACGGTTCCATTTCCGTGCGCGACAACGGGCGCGGGATTCCGGTCGATATCCATCCCAAGTACAAGATTCCCGGCGTGGAAATGGTGCTGACCACGCTCCACTCCGGCGGCAAGT
>CAYSZK010000162.1:0-6512 GCA_964435495.1 uncultured Verrucomicrobiales bacterium | reverse complement strand
TTCTCCCTCACCCGCTCCTCGCCAGCCACCCCAACTCCCTCCAGCGCCGCCCGCGGGGTAAGTCCGACAGGCTGCTAGATCGCGGACGGATCGGACAGGAGGCGGCCGAGGGCCGGGGGGCGGGGGCCGGGGATGCGCAAGGGAGTAGCGGTTTTGGGCAAAATCCGCCCCGGAAGAATTCTTTTCTCAGAAACGGCTTTTCATAAGCTGCCCTCATGGCCTAGCGTTGGCGTGGCCACTTGGAAAAGAGATCTATGCCAAAGAAACAGTTTGTAACGCTGGACGCGAACGAGGCGGCGGCCTCGGTCGCGTACCGGCTGAGTGAAACCATCGCGATTTACCCGATCACGCCGTCCTCGCCGATGGCGGAGTTTTGCGACGAATGGTCGGCGAAAGGGCAGCGCAACCTGTGGGGCGTGGCGCCGCGTCTGGTGGAGATGCAGTCGGAGGGGGGCGCGGCGGGGGCGGCGCACGGGATGCTTCAGGCGGGGACGCTGACGACGACGTTCACGGCGTCGCAGGGGCTGTTGCTGATGATTCCGAACCTGTACAAGATCGCGGGCGAATTGCTGCCGTTTTGCCTGCACGTGACGGCGCGGACCCTGGCGACGCACGCGCTTTCGATCTTTGGGGATCATTCCGACGTGATGGCGTGCCGGCAGACGGGGGTGGCGCTGCTGGCGTCGGCGTCGGTGCAGGAGGCGCACGACCTGGCCTGTGTGGGGCACGCGGCGACGCTGGAGTCGCGGGTGCCGTTCCTGCATTTCTTCGACGGGTTCCGGACGTCGCACGAGGTGTCGAAGATCGAGGAATTGGACGACGACATCCTGCGGGCGATGGTGGATGAGGATTGCATTGCGGCGTTCCGGGAACGGGCGCTGACGCCGGACCGTCCGCGGATTCGGGGGACGGCGCAGAATCCGGACGTGTTTTTCCAGGCGCGCGAGGCGTGCAACCCGTTTTACGACCGGCTGCCGGGGATTGTGGCGAGGGTGATGGAACGGTTTGGGAAACTGACGGGGCGGGCGTATGGGCTGGTGGATTACGAGGGGCATCCGCAGGCCGACCGGGTGGTGATTGCGATGGGGTCGGGCGTGGAGACGCTGGCGGAGACCGTGGCGCATCTCAACGCCCACGGCGCGAAGACGGGGGTGCTGAAGGTGCGGCTGTTCCGTCCGTTTCCGGCGGTGGCGCTGCTGGAGGCGCTGCCGGCGACGGTGCGCGCGATCGGGGTGCTGGACCGGACGAAGGAACCCGGGGCTTTGGGCGAGCCGCTGTACCAGGACGTGGTGACGGCGCTGGCGGAGGCGCGGGCGGAGGGGCGGTTGAAGTTCGAGGTGGAACCGGTGGTTGTGGGCGGGCGGTACGGATTGTCGTCGAAGGAATTCACCCCGGCGATGGCCAAAGCGGTATTGGACAATTTGGCGGCGGAGCGTCCGCGCAACCGGTTCACGGTGGGGATCAACGACGACGTGACGGGGCATTCGCTGGCGTTCGACCCGGCGTTCGACATTGAGCCGGAGTCGGTGAAACGGGCGGTGTTTTTCGGGCTGGGGGCGGACGGGACGGTCGGGGCGAACAAGAACTCGATCAAGATCATCGGCGAGGAGACCGAATTTTACGGCCAGGGCTACTTCGTGTACGACTCGAAGAAGTCGGGGGCGATCACGATTTCGCATCTGCGGTTTGGGCCGAAGCCGTTGCGGGCGCCCTATCTGGTGCGGCGTGCGAACTTTGTGGCGTGCCACCATTTCACGTTTCTTGAGAAACAAGACGTGCTGGGGCTGGCCGCGGACGGGGCGGTGTTTCTGCTCAACACGGCGCACGGCCCGGAGACGGTCTGGGACCGGCTGCCGGGGGATGTGCAGCGGGAAATCATTGGGAAGAAACTGAAGTTTTACGTGATTGACGCGGGGTCGGTGGCGCGGGAGGCGGGGATGGGGGGCCGGATCAACACGATCATGCAGACCTGTTTCTTCGCGATTTCGGGAGTGCTGCCGCGGGAGCAGGCGATTGCGGAGATCAAGAAGTCGATCGAAAAGACCTACGGGCGCAAGGGGGAGCACGTGGTGCGGCAGAATTTTGAGGCGGTGGACAAGACGTTGGCGGCGTTGCACGAGGTCAAGGTGCCAGCGGAGGCCTCCGGGGGGCCGATGCCGCCGGTGGTGCCGGAGGAGGCGCCGGATTTCGTCCAACGGATCACGGCGCTGATGCTGGCGGGGCGGGGCGACGATTTGCCGGTGAGCGCGTTTCCGGAGGACGGGACGTGGCCGGTGGGCACGGCGCGGTGGGAGAAGCGGAACATCGCCGGCGAGATACCGATCTGGGAACCGGAATTGTGCATCCAATGCAACAAGTGCGTGTTCGTGTGCCCGCACGCGGCGATCCGGGCGAAGTATTATCCCGAAGCGGCCATGCGAGGGGCGCCGGGCGGGTTCCGTTCCATTGCGTTCCGGTCGCCGGAGACCAAGGGGCACCGGTTCACCATCCAGGTGGCGCCGGAGGATTGCACGGGCTGCTTGTTGTGCGTGAACGTCTGCCCGGCCAAGGACAAGTCCAACCCGCGGCGAAAGGCGATCAACATGGCCCCGCACGCCGCGCACGTCGCCGTGGAACGGGAGTCGTACCGCTTCTTTTTGGACCTTGCGCCGCCGCCGCGGGAGGGGGCGCGGATGGAGGTGAAGGGGACGCAGTTCCTGGAGCCGTTGTTCGAGTATTCGGGCGCGTGCGCGGGGTGCGGCGAGACGCCGTATGTGAAGCTTCTGACGCAGATGTTCGGCGACCGGGCGATGATCGCCAACGCGACGGGCTGTTCGTCGATCTATGGGGGCAACCTGCCGACGACCCCCTACACGACGGACCGTGCCGGGCGCGGGCCGGCGTGGGCGAACTCGTTGTTTGAGGACAACGCGGAGTTTGGGCTGGGGATGCGGCTGGCGATCGACAAGCAGGCGGAGATGGCGCGGCTGCTGGTGAAGGGCCTGGCGCCGAAGCTTGGCGACGACCTTGTGAAAGGGCTGCTGGAATCGCCGCCGCGCGGGGAGGCGGCCATCGCGGCGCAGCGGGCGCGGGTGGCGGAGCTGCGGAAGAAACTCGGCGGTTTGAAGGCGCGCGAGGCGCAGCGGCTGGCGCAGTTGGCGGATTACCTTGTGCGCAAGTCGGTGTGGATTGTGGGCGGCGACGGGTGGGCGTACGACATTGGGTTCGGCGGGTTGGACCATGTGCTGGCGCTTGGGGAGGACGTGAACATCCTGGTCCTGGACACGGAGGTCTATTCCAACACGGGCGGCCAGCAGTCCAAGGCGACGCCGCGCGGGGCGGCGGCGAAGTTCGCGGTGGCCGGGAAGGAACAGCCGAAGAAGGACTTGGCGATGATGGCGGTCAGCTACGGCAGCGTCTATGTGGCGTGCGTGGCGTTCGGCGCCAAGGACGGCCAGACGGTGAAGGCGTTCGAGGAGGCGGAATCCTACCCGGGCACTTCGCTGGTCATCGCCTACAGCCATTGCATCGCGCATGGGTACGCGATGCACCTGGGGCTGGAGCAGCAGAAACTGGCGGTGGACTCGGGCACATGGCCGTTGTTGCGGTTTGATCCGCGGCGCAAGGCGGCGGGCCAGCCGGCGATGCAACTGGATTCGGCGTCGCCCAAGGTGGCGGCGTCGCGGTACCTCAACAACGAGCTGCGGTTCCGGATGCTGGAGAAAGCCGATCCGGAGCGCTACCAGCGGATGCAGAACCTCGCGCAGACGGACGCGACGGAACGGTTTGCGGCATACGAAAAATTGGCGAAAAACGGCGGCCACGCCGCCGCGGCGGAGGAAGCCGCAACGAAACCGGCCTGACGTCCGGAGCAAGGAGCGATCATGAATCTGGGCACGCGTTATTTGGGATTGAAGTTGAAGAACCCCTTCATGCCGGGGGCGTCGCCCCTGGTGGACAATCTGGACAACGTCCGGCGGCTGGAGGACGCCGGGGCGTCGGCGATGGTGTTGCATTCCCTGTTCGAGGAACAGCTTTCGAGCGAGGACCGGGTCGTGGAACGGCACGTGGAGCGGCACGCGCTGTCGTTTGCGGAGGCGCCGAGTTTCCTGCCGGGCGGCGACGAATTCGCGCTGACGCCGGACAGTTACCTGGAGCATCTGCGGCGGATCAAAGAGGCGGTGGCGGTTCCGGTGATCGCGTCGTTGAACGGCGTGACCCAGGGGGGCTGGGTGGAGTACGCGCGGTTGATGGAGGAGGCGGGGGCCGACGCGCTGGAGCTGAACTACTACCATCTCTCGACCGACCCGCGTGAGGACGCGCTGGACGTGGAGTCGCGGGCGGTGGAAATTCTGGGCGCGGTCAAGGAGGGCGTGTCCATTCCCGTGGCGGTGAAGCTGTCGCCGTTCTTCTCGGCGCTGCCGAATTTCGCGCGGCGGCTGGAAAAGGCGGGGGCGGCGGGGCTGGTGCTGTTCAACCGGTTCTACCAGCCGGACATCAACGTGGAGGAGTTGGACGTGACCCCGACGCTGAGCTTGTCGGACCCGTCCGAGCTGCGGCTGCGGCTGCGCTGGCTGGCGATTGTGAGCGCGTCGGTGGAGTGTTCCCTGGCGGCGAGCGGCGGGGTGCACACGGGATTGGACGCGGTGAAGGCGATCATGACGGGGGCGCACGCGGTGCAGCTTGTATCGGCGCTGTTGCGGCACGGGCCGGAGCGCTTGAAGACGGTTCTGGACGAGACGGGCCGGTGGCTGGAGGAACACGAGTACGAGTCCGTGGAACAGTTGCGCGGGTCGATGAGCCTGGCGCACTGTCCCGATCCGCAGGCGTTTGAGCGGGCCAACTACCTGCGGGTGCTGCAAGGCTGGCGGATTTAACTTCGGGGGCGGAGGCGAGAGGTCCCTGCCGCCCCTATTTGCACGGGCCAATGCGCGCTTGCGTTCGGTTTGGCGCGTGATAGCCTTCCTGAATCCGGCGCCCAGCCGGACCATGCGCGCCTGTAGCTCAATTGGATAGAGCGTTGGCCTCCGGAGCCAAAGGTTGTGAGTTCGACCCTCGCCAGGCGCAGCCCTTTTCCCCGGCCGCTCTGTTCACGCCAGCGTTGACCGGGCGGCGGCGGTGGCCTAGATTTTCGTTTTATGCGCGGCATTTTGCACTGGATGTTCCGGCTGCCCCTGGCCGCAATTGCCTTCTGTGCCTGCGCGGCCGGCTGGCAAACACGCGCTGCGGCCGCCACGCGACCCAACGTTCTGATGATTGTCGTGGACGATCTTGGTGCGGCGGCGGTCCGGCATCCCGCGTTTGGCGGTGAACATCCCAGCGTGTTGACGCCGTCCATCGACCGGTTCTGCGGCGGCGGCGTTGCCTTCACACAGGCCTATTCCAACTGGCCGGCCTGCATGCCGGCGCGGCATGCCTTTATGGCGGGGATGCTCCCCGAAAAGTCGCAGTGGCGCCATACCGGGGATATCCGCAACGACGACGGGCGGAACCGGAGCGCGGTGTACATGCCCCAGCATTTCCGTGACAACGGCTACGCGGCGCTGCGGCTCGACAAGGTTTTCCACATCGGTTTGGACAAGCCGGACGTCTGGGACCTGACGGAGGAGCCGTTCAAGAACGCCGACGGCAGCAACCGGAGCGTGACGCAATCTTCGGAACTGGGGGTGCTCGGGCTTGACGACAACCTCCGGCGCAAACTCGAGTTCAAGCAGAGCGGCGAGGACAGCCAGGTCCAGGAGCTGGCGGCTATGGACGAGGCGGGCGCACCGATCACGGCCGACCGGCTCACGGACGGGCGCACGAAACTTCGCGCCCTCGAACTGTTGGACGACCTTGCCACGCCGGGCGGCCCGTTTGACGCCGCGGCCAAGCCGTTTTTTTTTTCGCGGTCGGATTTCGCAGGCCGCACCTGCCGTTCGCGGCTGCCCGCGAATATTACGGCATGTACAGGTGGGGCGCGGCGGACGACAATGTCACCGACCCAAACACAGTCCAGATTTCGCTTCCCCGGCAGAACACGCAGTTCAACGATGAGGCGGCCTACCGGCAGTCGTTGGAGGGGTATTACGCCGCCCTGACCCAGACCGATGCCCACGTCGGGGCGCTTCTCGACCGCCTGGACGCCACCGGCCTCGCCACCAACACCATCGTCCTGCTGTTTGGGGACAACGGCTACGGCCTGGGGGAACACAACAAATTCTTCTCCAAAGGCACGCCCGACAATGTGTCCTTCCACGTCCCCTTGATCGTGCGCCTTCCCGGCGGGGCTGGGCGCATCAACCAGGCCGAGGCCAAGGCCGTGACCCTGGCCGACATCTACCCCACGCTGGTGGAGCTGTGCGGGCTGCCGAAACCGGCAACGCCCCTGGACGGCAAGAGTTTCGCCCCGCTGCTGGCGCGGCCCAATCCCGACTTTGTGGAGGAGGCGTTTTCGTTTTTGGAAGGGACGAACTATTCCGACCACCGGGCGCCGCTGGGGGCCATGATTTGGGCGGAAGGCTTCAAGTATTATGAAAAGGCGGACGGAACGC
>CAYSZK010000161.1:0-6563 GCA_964435495.1 uncultured Verrucomicrobiales bacterium | reverse complement strand
AGCGATTTCCTATCAGCCAACGCCCCGGAGGGCCAGAAAGCGATTTCCTATCAGCAAAGCGATTTCCTATCAGCCTATCAGCGCGATTTCCTATCAGCATCAGCTCGCCGGTCCCGGGCTTCGCCCGGAAAGGATCGAGGGCCATCGCATATTCGGCCAAGAGGGGCCAGCCATCGGCGTCGGGATCGGACGAGGGCGGGGAGGCGGGCGACATGGCAAGATTGTCGAGCCACTCGGGGAAGGAGGTGTAGCGCCCGGCAAACCGGTTGGTCCCGGACCGATAGAGCGCCGAATTGCCGTCCGAATCCTGCACAATAACATTGAACAACTGAGGTCCGGACGCGACATGGCGCGCGATTGCCGAGGTGATGCCGGCCGTCGCATCCAGCACGAGGCCGCCATAGGCGAGCGTGTTCTCCAAACTGTTGAAAGGCTTGTCTGCGGAGGCCTTGAACACCTGATAGGTCAGCGCGCCACCCGGCGGATCAGAGGCCGCCGCCCAAGACAGGTTTGCGGTGGATGGTTGATGGCGATCCACCCCCACCGCGGCCTGACCACCCGGTACCGGAGGGGCGCCCCCCGCCGGCAGGGTGGCCGTGACGGCAGGATAGGCCGCGATATTTTGATCGGCATCGCGAACCAACACCACGAAATGATGGGTCAACCCGGGCTTGAGGCCATCGCTGGCCGTCAAGGTCCGCGAAGTTTGGCCCGACCAATCGGAACCGGTGGGACGTCCGACGATCCGCGCCGCGTTCGCCCCGGAAATCGGGCGGTGTGCATAGTAGATGCGGTATTCGAGGCCGGAGGCGGGAGTGTCGGCGTCTGAGGCGGCTGCCCATGTCAGAGAGATGCTGCTGGCCGCGGCCGAAATCGCCGGGGTGCCGTTGGGAACGGGCCGCTGGCCGGTGCTCCCCCCATCGTAGGAAGCGAACATGAGATTGCGCCCGGCCGCCCAAGAGTCCCAGAGCGCCTCCATCGAGGAGACGGTGGCGGGATTCGCCGGTGCGAGATCGACGGCTTCAGCGGGATCGGTGGAGAGGTCGAACAATTCCCAGTTCCGGGCGTCGAGGGCGGTGAGTTTCCACGGCCACTGGACTACCGCTTTCTTTTCGTCGATTTGGAAGGCGAGGAAATCGTGGCCCTGGGTGCCGCCGCGGGTTCCCGTGGTGATGACGGGCAGGAGGCTTTTGCCCTCCATCTTCGACGGGACAACACCGGCGGCCGCCAGCAGCGTGGGACCGATATCCATGACATGGGCCGGCGCGGCCGTGATGGACCCCTGTTTGCTGGCGGGCAAGAGCCCCGGCCAACGGATGATGCAGGGCGTATTTTGGCCGGCCTGGTGGGTGTGCCGTTTGGCGAAACGGTATGGCGCGTTGGCGACCCCGCTCCATTCCTTGCCGAAATAAATCCACGTGGCGAGCGATCCGGCGGGCTGGGATGGATCCGTGGTGCCGCGGCAGTCATCTTGGTCGGCCCCGTTATCGGCCAGAAAAATCACGACGGTATTGGTTGCGGCCCCGGAGTCCTCCAGGGCGGCGAGCACCTGCCCGACCCCCTGGTCCACGCAGTCCACGGAGGCCGCGTAAATTTCCATCCGTTCTGCGTAATCGGTCCGGCTGCTTCCCGACAAGGAAAGCCACATGCGGTTGTCGGGCCGATTGCGCGGAAGGATCGTCTGCTTCGGGAAGAGGCCCATTTCGATTTGCCGGTCGAAGCGTTCCTGGCGCATCTGGTCCCAGCCTGCGGCGTAGCGCCCCCGGTACCGCTGGATGTCGGCGGCCGGCGCCTGCGACGGATAATGCGGCGCATTGTAAGCGAGGTAGAGGAAGAAGGGCTTGTCGGCGGGCCGTTCGCGAATGTAGCGGGCCGCCGTGCTGGTATAGAATGCCGTGGAGTAAAAGCCGGTCGGGAACAAGTAGGCGCCCGCCGCATATGAGACGTTGTCGAAGGTGTACCCGTTCGCGCCGTCGGATGTTCCGCCGCGCGAGTTGCGGGCGGGTGGGGGTTCGCCCGGACGCTGTGGCCCGGGGTTGAAATAGTTATCGGCACCGCCATTCATGGAGGTGCGCATCTGGAACCCGCCGACCGGCCCGGAATGGTTCTTGCCCACGAAATAGGTGGCATAGCCCGCCGTTTTGAGCTGGGTGGCAAGGTCCCCCGCGCCGGGACTTGCGGCTGGCCGCTGCGCGTACGCCCCGGTCAGCAGAGCCGAGCGGGTCGGCTCGCACTTTGCCTGGTTATAGAACTGCGTGAAGCGCAAGCCTTCGCGGGCAAGCCGATCGAGGTTCGGCGTATTGATCTCGCCCCCGTAACAGCCGAGATCGGAAAAACCGAGGTCATCGGCGAGGATGACCAGAAAATTTGGGGGCGGGCCGACGGGGGCCGCCAGCTCCGTCCCAATCACGCTGAACCCGCGAATCTGCCAGTCGTCGGTCGGGGCGGCTCCGCCCCAACCATAGATGCGGAAGGTTACCGAGGATTGGCCGGCCACGCCGCTGATCACCGGTTGAATAGTGGCGACGCTGCCCTCGGGCGGACTGAAGGAGCCGACGGGCGTTGTGAACCCGTCGGAACTCACGCGGACCTCAAACGAACCGGCAAATTCGGGGCGGTGGTTGATAGACAGGGCGGTCACGGCGAATGATTCGCCGGGGTTGGCCGCCACGGTGAACTCGATGTAATCTCCGGCCGCGACCGCCGCCCCGGCACTGGCCGTGGTCCATCCGGCAGGTTTCCACCGGTCCGTGTTCGTCCCGCTGGAGTCCCGTTGGAGGCCCGGCCCCAGCGCCAAGGTCGAAGGGATGAGTTCCGCCGCGTTGGTGGTGCTGGCTACGGAGTCGGCCGAGTTGTTAAACCCGGCGAGGTTCCACTCCAGGAGGACATCCTGCGCCCCGGCCTGAGCAACCCCGGCAAGCAGCAACGCTAAAGCGAGCCGGCACGCCGGCCGTTTCTTGCGGGTGACGGAAACCCAGGCGCCGGGCGGCGGATGAAAAGCACACATGGGGGACTTGCGGAGGTTAACGGCGGCGACGCGAGCCGAGCATCACACCTCCGAGCAACAGCAGGCCCAAGATCGATGGTTCGGGAATCGCGGCCACCGTCATGGAAAGATTATCGAACACCCAGTCATTTCCGCCGTTCGAGCGGCTGTTTGAAAGCAACCCGGAGTAGGCCAAATCGGACGAAGTGTAAGTGGAGTCGGTGGCGATCCCGGCGGAGTTGGTTACCAGCGAAAAATCGGTCTGGAAATCGTTGGTCGAGATAGCCGTGAATAATTGCCAGCCGTTGGTGGTCCCATCGAAAGCGACCCGGAGGCTGAGGTAGCTGTTGGGCAGCTCGGGCGTCGTGCCGCTGAGGGTGTACGAGATGAGGGGGGTGACATTGTTGGTGCTGCCCAGACCTCCGGCAAACCTCACCAGCTTGATGGTGTTGTTGTTGGCGGTATCCGATCCGCTGAAGACAAGAGCATACCCGTTGCCTGCCCCCACCAGATCGGAGGAAGAGGATGCCATCACGAACCCGAAAGCCTTGTTGTGGTCGGCGAAATTCGTGCTCAGCACGTTCCAGTTTTGGCCAGTTCGGGGGTATCGCAGGTTGAGCGTCCATTCAGCCGACGCCTGGTCGTCGAGTTGAAGGCTGGTGAAAGCCAGGTAGGCCGAGGGAAGAGCGGTTGCAGAGCCCGTAGCGATCACGTTCATCACCCCCTGGTTGCTTGCGTTGATATCCCAAGAACGGTTCGTGTCAGTGCTGGTCGTCCAGGCGCCGCCGGTGTCGGCCGTGCCGAGGGACCCGGATGCGGCGGCGCGGGTAAAGGTATCCTGATAGATAACGGTCGCGGCGTCAGCCGGGACCAGCGGGAGGGCCAGCAACCCGAGGACAATCGCAGCGGAGGGCGCGAAGGCTCTGGCCAAGGGGGTGAGAGATGGAAAGATGAGGTTTGTTTTCATGGAGCAATCCTGGTTGTGGTTGGTTTGAGTTTGGCTGGAATGTCCGCGAAGATTGTTTGAATCCTCGCTTGACGGCAAGCGGCGCGGAAGTTATCCGGATAACCATGCCCGTGCGCCCAACGATGAAGGACGTGGCCAAAGATGCCGGCGTCAGCGTGGCGACGGTGTCCCTCGCCTTCGCCCACCACCCCCGCATTCCCGCCTCCACCCGCGACCGGGTTATCCGCGCTGCGGACGCCCTCGGCTACAAAACGGACCCTGCCCTGCAAAACATGGCGGCCTATCGTTGGCCCGACAAGAAACGGCCGATCGGCCACCGTATTGGGATCGTGCACGGCCCCGCCTGGCAGGAGCGCCCGGCGGCCGTGCTCCGCGCGAAAGCAATCGAGGCCGAAGCCGCACGGCGCGGTTACGGCGTCGAACCGATCAGCGCGGTCAAGCCCGGCGATTGGGCAAGCGCACGTAGGGGCTTTATCGCCCGCGGTGTGTCGGGGTTGATTTTTGAGCATGCATTCGCGGCGATCGCCGAATCGCCGGCTGAGACATTCCGTGAGTTCGCTGTCGTCCAGTGCGATTCCGCGGAGCCCGAGATGCGTGTCGAAACGGTAATGACCGATCACTTCAACGAGGTGGTGGCGGCGCACGAGGTGGCCGTCAGGTCCGGGGCGCGACGCATCGGATGTGCCGTGTGCTCACGGGTTGACGGGCAGGCGGAGCGGATGAGGGCGGCGGCGGCGCACATGTTGGCTGGCCGCCCCAAATCGTTCTGGGCGGTCGTCAACCCGTTGGTTGACGGGCCAATCACCGAGGCGGCCCTGCGCCGGTGGCTGCGGCGCGAACGCCCGGACGCAGTCGTGGCGGATGGCCGCGCCCTGGCGTGGTTGCGCGCGATCAAGGGTCCGGTCCCCGCAATCATCGCGCTGGTTGCGCATGAGAACCAACGGCATGGCTTCGCTGCGTTCGTCCAATCGTCCGACATCATCGGGATGATGGCCGTGCGCTTGCTAGACCAAATGATATGGACCGGTCAGAGGGGATTGCCCGACATCCGACGCCTGCATCTGGTGGAAAGCCGATTCCTGACCGGGCGAGGTTTTCTCGCCGCTCCCGAGTCCCGCTGCGTCCTTATGTGGGGCAACTGCGGAGCGGGTGTCTTGCGATGACCGTTGAAAGTAGAAGCGCACGGCGGCGCCATGGTTCGGAGGACGCGAGGCGGGGCCGGGGACGACCCCGCTCCAGCACGAGGAAAGGGGGTCCTTGCGAAGAAAGGGGTCGAAGAAAGGGGTATCAGTCCTTGCATCGCAGCAAAGAACGTTTTGCCTGAACAAGCGTACCGGTTTCGCAAATCTCAACCGCTGCGACAGCCGGGCCCACGTTGCCGATGTGTCCCATTGCCGGCCGCTGCGCAACCCATGCCAACTTCACCGTGGTGCTTTTCCTCAGCCACCCCTCAAACTCCACTCGCGGCGCACGCGGCATGTCGCCCCCCTGCGCCGATCCCAGTCAAACCCATTCCGCTGGGTTGCAAGGAATGATACCCTTTTTCCAACGGCGAAACTTTCCGCTTGAACGGGACATGCCCGGCGGCACAATCGCCGCAGAAGCAGGGAACAATGACATCGCAACACCCCTCCCGCCCCCTTGACCTCCACCGACCCCGGCCCGGTGGCGGCGCAGGGACGGCGGGGCGAAAAAGCAGTCTCCTAGCAGTAATGACTCCTCCTTTCACAACACTTGCCCGCGATCGCGTCACGCCGCCGGTGCTCACCTTCTTTTTCACTGTCCTCCTGGCGGGCGCCCCGCTTCTGCAAGCGGCGGATCAGGTGGCGGCGAGAATTTCCGTGCGCGACTTCGGGGCCATCCCTGATGACGGCAAGGATGACCGCCCCGGCATCCTTGCGGCGCTTGAAAAGGACCGCGAAACCGGCGCCAAGGCGATTGTGTTCGAGGCCGGCGTTTACGACATCATCAGTTTCGATGGCGAGCCGGGCGCCAGCTCGCGCAAATGGATCGAAATTGCCGGCTTGAAGAACTGCGCCATCTCAGGCGCGGTGGACGCCGGCGGCAAACCGGCCACGCGCCTCATCCGCCACCACGAGGGCATCAACTTTGACCCGCTGGGCAGGTTTCTGCATCTCATGCAATGCGCCAACGTGAAGGTAGAAAACCTCTTCCTCGCCCACGATCCCTGCTTTTTCAGCCAGGGCACCGTCGTCGCCAAAGACGGCCAATCCGTCACCGTGGAAGTCTGGCCGGGTTATCGGCGTGCGGACGGCATGGCGGCCTGGACCGTCGTTCGCTGCGACGCCGGGACGCGCGAGGTGCTGGATGATTCCCGTGGCAAGAACGGGTTTTGGAAGGCCATCGATGGCGGCAACGGACGGTTGATGCGGCTCGAGAATCCGCGGGTGGCGGAGCGCTGCGACGTGGGCCAGCACCTGGCATGGTTTCAGGACGGACGCGAAATGCCGATGATCGATGTGGCCGATTCCACGGATATCGCGCTCGAAAACCTCTGGCTGCGCGATCCGAACGGGTTCGGACTCTGGGCCACGGGATCGCGCAACGTCACCGCCCGCAAGGTTTGGATTCGCCCCGAGGGCGACGAAC
>CAYSZK010000160.1:0-6617 GCA_964435495.1 uncultured Verrucomicrobiales bacterium | reverse complement strand
AGCAAGGCGCGAGGAGAGAGCATATCCGTGGCGATCTGTGACCGACGAGCAACGCGGCCCCAGGCCAAAAAAACCACGACCCGAAGGAGACACATTGATTCTCAAAGCGCCAACCCAGCTCCGGGGCCACCGGCGATTCGATGATGGGATGCCCCGGCGGTGTTCCCTTCGTTCCCGCGTGGGGTGGGCGGCGGCATGGCCGTCACGCGAAGGGGTTGAGCGGGGTGATGTCCGCGATGCCTTCGAAATCCCTCGTGTTTTCGGTGAGGATGACGGAGATGTTCTCGCGTTGCATAGTGGCCGCGAGCTGACGGTCGAAATATGCCTGCCGCGTCACGCCGCCTTCCACGCACAGATTCAGGGCGGATTGTACCGTCTCCGGGGTGAGCGGCAGGACGGTGAGCCCGCGGAGGCGGGAGAGCGCCCGGATTTTGTCCCGCGCCAGTTCCGGGCTGTCCGGCGGCTGGTTCTTGGGTCCCGTCAGGTTCGGATACATCTCCGCCAGATTTTGCACGGAGACGAATAGTTGCACTCCTGCGCGGTCCCGCAGGGCCAGCACTGCCTTGGCGCGGTCATGGCGGGGATCGGCGCTGAGCGTCGCGTAGATGAGCACGTTGGTGTCCACCAGCGCCCGCCCGGCCAGATCATCCACGCTCATACGTCTCCTCCCGGCTGAAGCTGCCCACGAATCGTCCGGGGGAGGTCACGATATCCTCATCCGCAACACCACGCTTTGCCAGGAACTCCTCCAAAGCCATCTCGATGATCTGGCTGCGGGATCGCCGTTCCTCCTGCCCGTAGCGGTTCACCTTATGGACGAGATTCAAGTCAATTGTGGCACTGATATGGGACTTCATGGCATAAGTATGTTATTGTGTGCGTTGTTCGTCAAGTCTGCGGGAACGGTCTGGGAACGGGGTCAGGCTACAAAATTCAAATCCTGATTGTTCCAAGGGTGCTTCTTGAATGGGGGGCATGGTGCCCGAAACAACGCTTGTCCCCGAATCTGAAACCCGCGATCCCACCCTGCCGCAAGGCAGGGAATGCGGGAACGGGGCCAGGGGAACGGGAACCCCGACCCCTTTCCCATGCTTCACCCTCGCCTCCCCCTCAGCCCCCGCTTTCCTCCCCGCGCCGCGCGCCGGGTGTGAACACCTGGTCGCCCAGGGGGCCGTCCGCTTCCGAGGCGCCGGCCTCGGGGCCCGGCGGCAGGTTGGCCACGACACGGAACAGGTCGGGCCGCCGGTCAAGGCGCGGCGTGACCGTCCCGCCGCTGCGCGACGCATGGAGGTCGTCGAGTTCCACGTCGCACACCAGCACGGTTTCCTCGTTGGAGTCGGCCTCGGCGGCGATGCCGTCGCGCGCGAACGGGAAGTCCGCGGGCGTGAGCACGGCGGCCTGGCCGTATTGGACGTCCATGTTCGGAACGAAGGGAAGATTTCCCACGTTGCCGGCCAGCGCGACGTAAATCTGGTTCTCGATGGCCCGCGCCGCGGCGCAGTAGCGCACCCGCAGGTAGGCCTGCCGGCTGTCGGTGCAGAACGGCACAAACACGATCTCCACCCCCGCGTCGGCCAGGTGGCGCGCCGCCTCGGGAAACTCGATGTCATAACAAATCAGCACCCCGATCCGCGCCTTGGGCGTGTCGATCACCCGCAGCGTCGAACCCCCGGAAATCCCCCACCACCGGCGCTCGTTGGGGGTGATATGCAGCTTCGGCTGTTCCGCCACCACGCCGCTTGGAAGGCAGACGTGGCTGATGTTGCGGAGTTCCTTCCCGGACCGCACCGGATGGCTGCCGCCGACGATCACCAGCCCGTATTTCATGGCGAGATTCCGCAGCAGCTTCACCAGCCGCGGCGTGTATTCGGAAAGCCGCCGCATCCCCTCCTGCGCCGTCAACGCCTCAGCCGCGCTTAGGAGCTGCACGGTGAAGAGTTCCGGGAACAGCACAAAGTCCGCCCGATAATCCGCCGCCACGTCCACGAAGTATTCCACCTGCTGCGCGAAGTCCGCGAACGCCTTGATGCGCCGCATCTGGTACTGGACGCACGCCAGGCGCGCCTTGCGCGGGCCGCGCGGCACGGGGCGCCAGTCCGGGTTGAGCCATTCGATCAGGCTGGCCCAGTTCTGGCTGCGCGCGTCCCGCAGGTAGTTGGCCATCACCCCCCGCAGCGCGAACCCCTCCCGCAACTGGAAGCTCAGCACCAGGTCGCGGAGTTCCCCCGCCGCAACCCGTTCCGCGTACTCCGCCGCCCCCATGCGGTCCGCCTGGTCGCAGTAGTTCCACAACCGCCCGCCCGCGAGAATCCGGCGCTTGTTGAGCTTGCGGCAGAGCTTGCGCCGCGCCTCATACAGCGCGTGCCCCACCCCGCGCCCCCGCGCGTCGGGATGCACATACACGTCCGCCCCGTAGAGGGTGTCCGCCTCCGGCTCGTGGTTGGTGAAATAGCCGCTGTCCGTGATCCCGGCCCAAGTGTGATGCCGCAGCGGGTCGCGGCCCAAATCCGCCAGCAGCGAGGAAACCGCGCCGAGAATCCGGCCATCCTGTTCGGCCACGAGCTGGCCTTCGGGGAACACCCGCATATGGCTCAGCAGATGGGCCTCCCCCCATACGACGTTCTCCTGCGCCAGCTTGGGATAGGCCGCCTTGTTCAGTTCGATCAGGGCCGGAATGTCCCCGCGCGCCGCCATCCGCACCTTCACCGCCGCACGGGCTTTTGTCTCCGCCATCCGGGCAGCATAACCCCATTGCGCCGGGAACGCCACAGGACAGTCGCCCTTCTTTGGGCTTCCCGAATCCTTACGATGCGGGCTCGCCGCGAAATTCCGGCGCGTCCTCCGCCCGGATCGCAATGACTCGGGTGGAGCGGGTGTCCCGCCCTTCCCGTTCGACAAGTCCGGCGCTCCGCGATATGTTTCCGGCATGCCCACCAACGCCGCCATCGCCGAAGAATGCGGCTGGGACTTGTGGACCGCCGACGACTTCCTCGAATGGCTCCAGCCCGGCGTCCACGCCGACCTCATAGACGGGGAGAAGTTTATGCATTCCCCGGTCCACCTCAAACACGCCAAACTCGTCGATTTCGTCCGGACCCTCCTGAAGTTATACGTCGAGTTCCGGCGCGACGGCATTGTCCTGAGCGATGTCTGGGCCGTCCGCCTCAGCTCCCGCAACGTGTTCATGCCCGACATCTGCTGGTTTGACGCCGCGCAAACCGCGCGTCTCCGCGACACCCATGCGGCCTCCGCCCCGCGCCTCGCCGTCGAGGTTCTCTCCCCCGGGACGGCCAGCCACGACACCGGCCCGAAATTCGCCGCCTACGAGGAGCACGGCGTCCAGGAGTATTGGATTCTTGACCCGCACGGCCTCGAACACCGGTTCTACGCGCGCGAGGGCGAGTTTCTGGTGGAGTTTGGGCGCGGCGAAACCCTCCTCGCCAGCCGCGCGCTCGCCGGATTCCGCGTCGAACGCGCCTGGCTCGACCCGGAACAACTGCCCCCGGTCCTCGACTGCCTGGCCAAGCTGAAACAGGGATGACGCACGCCGCGGGGTGGCGCGGTGGCGGATGCACTGATACGGAATGGGCGGGTTTGTTGCGGGATTTTGCGGGAACACGGATTTGCCTTCGCGCGTGGCCTGGGGGAGGCCACGGTTGGGGATGCAACGCGCGCCCGATTTCCGCGAGCTGGAGAAGGTGTTGCGGCGGGAACGCCCGTCGCGGCCGGTGTTGTTCGAGTTCATCATGAATCCGCCGGTCCTGGAGCGGCTGGCCGGGGCGCGCTGGATTCGGGAGGCCGGGACGCCGGACGAGCATATGCGCAACCTGATCGCGGGGTTCGAGGCGGGTGGCTACGATCACGCGGCGGTCTATCCATGGTGGATGGGGTGGATGCGGTTCCCGTCGGTGGAACGGGCGGAGGGGGAGAGCGTGGGCATGGCGCACGGCGGGGTGATCACCGACGCGGCGTCCTTTGCGGCGTATGACCGGTGGCCGGACGCGGAGGCGCTGGATTTGTCGGTGCTGGACCGGGCGCGGGACTGGCTGCCGTCGGGGATGAAACTCATCGTGATGGCCAACTGCGGCGTCTTGGAGAACGTAACGAACCTGGCGGGGTACGAGGACTTGTGTTTTCTGCTGGCGGACGAGCCGGAGGTGGCGCGGCGGTTGTTCGCGGAGGTGGGATCGCGGATTCTGCGGTTTTACGAGCGGTGCGTGGAGCATGAAACGGTGGGGGCGGTGGTGGTCAACGACGACTGGGGTTTCAAGACGCAGTTGTTTCTCAGCCCAGAGCAGATGCGGGAGCACGTGTTTCCGTGGCACCGGCGGATGGTGGAGGCGGCGCACCGCGCGGGGCGTCCGGCGATCCTGCATTCGTGCGGGCAGATGGAACTGGTGTGGGAAGACATCATTGGGGACCTGCGATTTGACGCGAAGCATTCGTTCGAGGACACCATCCTGCCGGTGGAACGGGCGATGGACCGGTTCGGACGGCGGATCGCGATTCTGGGCGGGTTGGACTTGGATTTTTTATGCCGGAGCACACCGGAGCAGGTGAAGGCGCGGGCGCGGGGGCTGGTCGGGCGGATGCTGCGGGACGGAGGATACGCGCTGGGCAGCGGCAACTCGATTGCGGAGTATGTGCCGTGGGAAAACTACATGGCGCTGCGTGCGGCGGCGCTGGAGGCATAGGCGGAGGGGCTTTTCCATGGTTGCCGCGGCACGGGGCGCCGTGGCGGCCCGGCTCTTTTTTCCCAGCGCATTTTCTCGTTGAGTTGCATGCGCGGCCAAGCCATAAGCACCGCCTTGAACACAAAGAACGGCCCGCCGGACAACGCAGACGGCAACGATACCGGCGGAGTGGCGGGGACGCCGGTCATGGCCCCCGAACGGGTGGCCAACAAAGAACTGGCCATTTACGCCCTCGGCAGCATCGGCGGCGGGCTGGGTTGGACCATCAACATGCTGACCAACCCGGTCTTCAACATGGAACTCCATGTCAGCCTGGTATGGCTGGGGATCATCCTGGCGGCCAACCGGGTGTTGGACGCCGTCACCGACCTGTTGATCGGCTATTGGAGCGACCGGATCGTGACGCCGTGGGGCAGGCGGCGGCCGCTTGTCTTCGTGGGCAGCCTCCTCACCGGCCTGCTCTACGGGCTGATGTGGATGTTCCCGGAGAACATGTCCGAAAAATTCTACCTGGCCTGGTATGGAACCGTATGCGTGTTCTTTTATATCGGCACCACCCTGCTGGGGACGGGGTACTGGGCGCTGGGCATCGAGCTGACCTCCGGGTACCATGAGCGGACGCGCGTGTCGGCCTGGCGCGCGTACGCGAGCGGGATCGCGGGGCTGATGACCCCCTGGTTCCTGTGGTTCATCCATAACAAGAGCCTGTTCGACAGCCCGATCCAGGGCGTCCGCTGGCTGGGCGGCGGCGTGGCGGCGGTCATCATCCTCTCCACCCTGCCGGTCGCGATCCTGTGCAAGGAACGCTACGCGGCGCTCCAAGCCCACCAGCGCAAGCATATCTCGTTCACGCGGGCGGTCACGGTGATGTTCCAGAACAAGGAATTCATGCGGATGACGGGCGTGGGCCTGTTGATGATGGGTTCGTTGACGCTGTTCGAGCAGTTCGGGCTTTACGTCAATTTTTACTATGTGTTTGGCGGGGACAAGGAGAAGGCGGCGGTCCTCAGCGGGATCGGCGGAAACGTGGGGTGGCTGTGCGGGCTCCTCGGGATTCCCCTGGTGCAATGGCTGGCCCGCCGGCTCGGCAAACACATCGCGGTCCGGCTGGCGTTGATCTGGATGATCCTGGGATGCGTCATGAAATGGTGGTGTTACACGCCGGAATACCCGTGGCTGCAGCTTGTGATCCCGTTCTTCTATTCTATCGGTATCGCCTCCTTTTTCACGCTGACCCCGTCCATGACGGCGGACATCATCGACATTGACGAGACGATGACCGGCGAGCGGCGCGAGGCGATGTTCTCGGCCGTGGGCAACCTGATCAACAAGATCGCCAGCGCCGGCGCCGCGGCCCTGACGGGGTTCGTGATGGGCATGACGGGATTTGTGGTGGAGAAGGGCGGAGACCAAACCGCCGAGACCTTCTTCAACATGCGGTTGATGTACAGTTTTGTGTCGGGTGGTGTGCTGGTGGCGGCCCTGGTGCTGGTGTGGGGGTATTCCCTGACGGAGGCCCGGATGAAAGAGGTTCAGGAGGGGTTGCGGGTCCAGCGGGAACGGTTGGAGCGGGAAGATGCCGCGGCGGCGGCGGGGGCGGAGAGACAGGATCCGGCGGGGCGCCGGTGAGGCGCGGGCTCCGCGGGGCGGGGTCAGGCCGCCGACTGGGCGCGCAGCCAGGCGATGAGGTCGGCGGCGTCCGCGCGGGATTCGCAGGAGGCGGCGAAGAACACGTTGCGGCCGCGCACGGCGCCGAGTTTGGCGCGGATTTCGGTGGAAGTCGCGTGGATCAGAAGATTCGCGTTGCCGGTGGCGGCGAGGATTTTATCGATGATGTTGAAGTTCGATCCCGTGGCGGGGTCGTCCTGCACCTGCAACAGCCGGAGACGGCGGAGCTTCGCGAGCTGGGGCACGTAATGCATC
>CAYSZK010000159.1:0-6785 GCA_964435495.1 uncultured Verrucomicrobiales bacterium | reverse complement strand
GTTGGGAGATAGGATATGGGAGATAGGGGGAGGGGGGCGCCTGAGGCGCAGGAGATGGGGACGCGCCTGGGGCGCCGGAGATGGAAGATTGGAGTTGGGAGTTGGGGGGAGAGACGGGGGACGGGAGACAGAAGTCAGGAGACAGGAGGCGGGGGACGGGAGGCGGGGCGCCAACGGCGCGGAAGTTAGGATATGGAAGATCGGAGTTTGGGTCGGCAAGCATGGATCATTCGCCACCGTCCTTCCGGCACACCCCTCCCGCAGCACCACTGGCACTTCTCCAAGACACACCGGGGCGACAGGAGTGTCGCCCTTCCCAGTCACATGGGACCGCATCTCCCACGCCTCTGGCACCCACCCCTCCGTGGCTTTGTGCCTTCGTGCGAGACACTCCCCCGTCCCCGCCTCCCTTGCTCTCGACCCTCGTCCCTCGACTCTCGACTCTCTCTGTCTCATCGGGCGGCCGCCAGCATTGTGTCGAGGCGGTCGGCGTAGGTGTTGGGCTTGGAGCGGATCGATTCCAACGCGCGCTGGCGCAGGGCGAGGCGCGCTTCCGCCGGCAGGGCGCAGAGGTGGCGGGCCTTTTCCACAAGCTCCGCCGGGGTGTTGAAGTAGCAGGCGGCAGCGCCTTCCTCGCCGTAGAGTTCGCGGTGGCCCTCGGTGTCCTCGGCGAGGATGACGGCGCCCATGGCGGGTGCCTCGTAGGAGCGCATGGCGTGGTCGTCGCGGTTCGCCTTCCGACGGAAGATCAGCGTAACGCGGGCGGCCGCAACGAGGGCGGGCACTTCGGACGGCTGGGCGAAGGGGCCGGCTAGCGAGCGAAGGCGGCGGGACCGGACGTTGGCGCCGCGCAATTGGAAACTCATGCCGGACTCGACGACGGCGTCCAGGAACGGGACGCGATCCCGATCCACATCCCCGTAGAATAGGACATCAAAACCTTCCCCGCCATCCGCCGGCGATAGAGCCGGGTGATGAATCTCCGGGGCGTAGGCGAAGGGGAGGAAGCGGACGTCGTTGCAGCCGCACGCGGCGAAATCCGGGAGGTTGGCTTTTCTGGGGGTGAAGACGGTGTGATAGGCACGAAGCCCCTCCAGGAACCACGGGGCGCGATGGGCGGGATTCCAGGGGTCGTCGGTCGAATAGTTGAGGAGCCGCACGCCCCGATCGCGGAGCGCATGCAGGTCGGCGGCGCGGAACGGGGCGATGCCGGTGGTGAGGAGGACATTGGTTCGCGCCCCGAGGATGGCGTTGTGGGCATCGTTGCTGAAGCGGTCGAGGTTGGGCGGGCGGCGTCCGCGGAGGCGCCAGTTGACCTGGCGCGACAGCCAGGATCCGCGCGACGCCGGGGCGATGTCCACGGGCATCATGTCGATCCCGCGTGCTCGCGCGGCGGCAAGCAGGAATGCGCCGATATGGAACGGGGCAAAGAAGCCGGCGATGGCGGGTTTCATGCGGGACGGGTGGTTGTGGGGCTGGATGTTCCGGGAACGCAGTCGATCAACCGCGCTTGGCGAGGCGATGGAGGAACGGTTGAAGCCGCTCGAAAAGTGCGATGGGAAAAAGCAGGCCCGCCAGGGAGGTGATGCCAAACAGAATGGAGATCCATGCCTTGACGGGCAACGGCACGGGAAGGCGTTCCAGAATCCGGCGGGGTCGCATCCCCCAGGCCACCCCGGCTGCGAACCCCCAGGACTGGACGCGCCGGTATTCCACAAGCCAGGGTGGGTACGTGAACGCCAGTACCTGCCAGAATATCCGGAGCAGCGCGGTGGCGTGCTGGCGTTGGGGCGTTGCGGGGAGAATGGCGCGGGCGGCGGTCGCCGCGTAGTGGCGGAGCGGCAAAAGTTGCTCGCGGATCGGCCACTCTGGATGACGGGGCCTGCGGGCATAGGAGTCCACGATTTCACCGGGAATGGGGATATCCTTTTCGATGAGAACCTCGTCAATCTCGAGCAGATCGCCCCCCTTCGCGAGCATCCGGGCGCCGAGATACATTTGATACATTTCAGAACCATCCTCGGAAATCGTTTCGAAGGCCTGGGCGCGTTGTCGGTCCAGAATCACACCGCTTACGAAGCTGAAGTTCCGGAACCGTCCGATGGCGCATGACCAGCCTCCGGGCAGGAGTCGTGTGGCCGTGGAACGGCGGAAAACGCGGCCGGAGGAAAGGTCCCGATAGTTTGCGATGGCAACTTCCGCGTCCTTATGTTGTTCCAGGAGCGTGTGGAACCGGCCCAGGGCGTCGGGCGAAGCCAGGCGATCATCGTTTCCCATCAGGAGCAGGTATTTCCCGGATGCGAGGGCAATGGCGCTTCGAAGGTTGGCGTCGTAGCGCCCGTTGATGGGTCGGATTTCATAACGGTGCTTGATTCCGGATTCGCGGAGGAATTGTTGGAGTTCGGAATGCCTGGCCTCGGGCGAGAGATCGTCCGAGATGCAAACTTCAAAATCGCGGAACGTCTGCCCCGCGCAAGCCTCAAGCGCCTTCAACAGGAACGAGGTCCGGTTGTACTGGGGAATGCAGATTGAAAAATAGGGATTCATGGCCAGTTCGGTTGTTGCGTACTCTCGAATGCCTCGGCCAGTCCCTTGGCTGCGGCTTCAACGGAATACCGCGCCACGCGGGCCCGGCAGGCCGCGCGGGTTTCCGGCGAGTTCATGAGCGGCAGGGCGCGCGCCATCGCGTTGGCGAAGCCGTCGGTGCAACCGGAGGGTGCGATCTCCCCTGTGCTGCCGGGTTCGACGAGGTCGGTTGCGCAGCCAACGGCATCGGAGACCACGACGGGAAGACCGTGGTGAAGGGCCTCGTTCACCACAAGGCCCCATGTTTCGCCCGACAAGCTGGGGAGGCAGAAAAGGTCGGCGGCGTGGAAGATGGGACTGACATCCCGCTGGTTGCGGAAGCCGGTGAAAAGGGCCGGCAGATCCAACCGACGCGCGGACGCCTCCAGTTCGGCGCGCAGGGGACCGTCGCCCATGAAGACGGCCACGGGATCAAGGCCCGGACATTGCGCCTTCAGTCGCGCGGCAGCCTCAAGGAGAATTCCGGGGGCTTTTCGGGGAATGAGCTTGCCGGAAAAGAGAATGGCGGTCTGGTCCAGGCCGATCCCAAGTTCGGCGCGCATCGGTTCGCGGAGGGCGGCCCTGTCCTCATCGGTCGTACGGAACGGCGTGGTATCGACGCAATAGGGTGAATCGAACAGACGTGCCGCGGGAATGCCGAGGCGGAGGTAGTGGCGGCGGGATTGCGCGCCGATGGGGGCGAAGGCGCGGACGCGGGAATAGACGGCGCGCAGATAGAGGTCGCGGACGGCGCGGCGAAGGGGGTTGCGCGGAAGATTGTGGTCGCCGGTTTCAGCGCGCAGAATGACGGGGCGCCGATGGCGGGCTGCCCACGCGATGGCGGACCGGAAAAGCGGGACGCCGTACCCGGTCAGGATCAGGGCGGCGGGGCTCAGGCGGTCGAGCATGGGCCGGAGTTCGGGAGCGGGACCGTTGAGTGTGGCGGCCGGGCGGGTGTCGTTGGTCCGGAGGATCGCGGAGTCATAGCCCGTGAGCAGGTCAACGCCCCAGTCAATACTGGCGCCGAAGTCGGGCTCGTGAAACGGGCGGACGGAAAGATCGCTGAGATAGACGACGGTGAGCGGGATGCGGTGACGGGCGGCCAGTTCCCGGAAGACGGGGGCGTGGTACTGGACCGGGTGGGTGGAGACGGCGGCGATCATGCTTGACGGCCTGTGGGATGGGTTGGCGCTGCGGCGTGATTCCGCAGGTTGTTTGTCAACCCGGTTGGGTGATCTGGATGAGAACGTTGACGCTGAAATTCCCGGATTGCCCCTCAGGATAGTTGACGCGGCAACCGCGGGCCGCAGCCCAACTGGCGACCTCGCTTGCGGAGGAGATGTAGATGGCATCGAGGTCGGCGGTGAAGGGGCCGTCGTGGACAAGGCAGGCAGGGGCGGTGTTGACGGGGAATGGTCCCGGGTGGGCTGCGAGTCGGTTCAGGGCGCGTGGAAGCCGGATCCGCGACTCATAGAGATTGAAGAGGGCGTGGAACGGATGGCCTTGCTTGAGAAGATGGCGGGCATTGCCCAGTCGAAGACCAAGGCGCTGGGAAGCGAGGCGGCCCATCTTGGGGAAATCGGGGAACACAAGCAGCAGATGGCCGCCTGGGCGCACCCACGAGAGAAGGCGGGCAAGGGCGGGTTCCGGCCGGACACAATGTTCCAGCACAAAGAAGGCGTAAGCAACGTCGAAGGATCCCGGGCCGAAGGGTGCGGACGCGATGCTTCCGGTCACCCATGTGGCATCAGGGAATGCGGCAAGGTTCTCGGCGATCACCTGCGGGGCCATTTCGAGTCCGGTGTAACGGCCGCTTAATCCCTCGGACACGAGGCGGCGGTAGATGCGTCCCGAGCCGCAGCCGATCTCGAGAAGCGAACTTGGGGCCTGCCGAAGAATCGCCCGGCGGAGCGCTGCCTCGGTGGCAGGTTGTGAGGCTTCCGGGCTGTCAACCATGGCCTGATAACGGTCGCGGGTGGACGGCTCGCTGTAAAAGCGTTCCATGCGCTTTTCCAGGTCGTCGAGAAGGGCTGGCTCGCACTGGAGACTTGAAATCCAGCGGAAACGGCGGTCAACCGGGGTTTCGAGAGAAGGGGACTTATCGTTGCTCATGGCGATCAGGGTGAAAGAGTCACGGGGGTTCAGGGCTTCGGCACGTCGAGCCAGGCGGGGAATTCGGCGTGGGGGGCGGGTATCGCGGAGATCGCCGTGGTGGCGTCCTTGATGCCGCAGCGGGCACGGCGGAGGTTGAAAAGGCTTGAGACGATCCAGGAGAACGCCCGTGGTGACGCTGCGATGCGCTGCCAGTCGCGCTTCTGAAGCGCACGGGCAAAGCGGCGGAAAAGGAACGAAAGGGAGCGGAGGTGGAGGCGTGTGAGGTCCCCGTCCGACAGGGTAGGGAGGTGGCGATACATGAGGAGGAGCCCCTCGCGGATGTCAAAGTGACGGCGGAAGGTAAGCGATGAACTGCCAAGGGGGTTGGTGCGGTAGAGCATCAATGTCTTGGGAATGTATCCGACATCCCAGCCGGAACGAAGCAGGCGCAGGAGGAAGTCTTCATCCCCCTTGAGGCGCATGCCCGAGGGCAGGCCGCCGACGGCCTGATAGGCCTTGCGGCGGATGATGCAGCAGGAGATATGCCACCAGCATCCCTTCATGAGTGAACCGCGCACGGAGTCCGGCGTGCCGGGAATCAGGCGCATGGGCACGTCCGGAAGGTTTTCGCCCGGTTTCACCGGCAAACCGGATTTCAGGGCCGGGATGCCGGACGGGGATCGCTCCCAAGCCGGGTCGTCGGAGAAAAAATCGTCCCAACTGGCGCAGACCGTCGCCAGCCGCGGTGGCGCGTCCTTTGCAGCGTCCAAGAGGGCGTCCAACCATCCGGGTTTGGCGGCGTTGTCGCCGTGGAGGATCAGGAACCACTCGATCCCTTCCGGGAAAGCGGCAACGGCTTCGTTCACATTGACGTATTCGCCGCGGTTCCGGTCCGGGTCGATCACGGTCAGGGGAATGGGGCCTTTCCAGACGGTGCGGGCAACCTCGCGTGTGCGGTCTGTGGATTTGTCATCGGCAACAATGACGGAGTGGATGCGCGCAAGCGCCGGTCCCTGCGCCTCGATGGAAAGCAAGGTGTCGGTGATGGTGGCTTCACACTGGTACGCGGGGACGAGGATTACGGTGTTTTTCATGGGTGCGTTTGAACAGGGTTCAGGATGCGGAGAACGGGGGGTCTGGGCAATGTCCTATGAGTGAGGCCAATGCACTGGCAACAACTTGGGCGATGCGGGGGGCTAGATGCCGGAGGGAACGGACCGGGGTACGGACCGAAAACCGCCGCAGCAGGGCGCCGGCCTGGCGCAGGTGCAGGTAAAGGAGGCGTGGCGCGGACGTGATCGTGCGGTAGCGGCGGATGATCTGGACGCGCTCGATGATGTCCTGGTGGGTCGGCATGCAGCCGGCCGTGACGCCTTCGCGGTTGGTGTGGTAGAGGAGGTGGGGACGCGGAATATGCAGAACAGCCCACCCTGCCAGTTGCCAGCGGAGGAGGAGGTCCCAGTCGCCGGACATTTGCACGAAGGGGCCTGCATCGGGGGTGCGCTTTTTCAGGCCGAGGATTTCAAGGGTGTCAAGAAGCGGTTGATCCTCCGCGAGGCCGCCAACGTCGCGGAAGGCGCGGACGCGCACGGCGGCGCTTCCGTTGTGCCACCAGCAACCGCGGCGCAATGTGCGGGCGGCGGCGGACTTCCCGCCATCGATCCGTTCCGGGGTGTCCGAGCGGTCTTCCAGCACGCCTTCGACTTTTCCATCCGTTATGGTCTTCCAACTCGTGCAGACGGTGGCGATGTCTGGCGCGGCGTTCGAGGCGGCGTTCACCAGGGCGGCGAGCCAGCCGGGGCCGGCCTCGTTGTCGGCGTGCATCATGCAGTACCACTCGATGTGCGGAGGGAGGGAACGGACGGCGTCGTTGACGTTCTTGAACTCGCCAAGGTTGGCCGGGCGGCGGAGAACGCGCAGCGGGGGCGCAAGGTGCGGCCAGGCCGCCTCGGCCAGTGGCACGGTGTCATCGGCGGAGCCGTCATCGGCGAGGAGGACGAAATCAACCGCGCCCAGCGCGTCGCCCTGGGCGGCGAGGGATCGGATGGCGCGCGCGATCGTGGCGGCGCTGTTGAAGGCCGGGACGAGGATGGCGAAGCGGCGCTGGGGGAGGGAGGTCAAGGGGG
>CAYSZK010000158.1:0-6902 GCA_964435495.1 uncultured Verrucomicrobiales bacterium | reverse complement strand
TTCTTTCACAGGGGACTCGCACCCCATTTGCAACGCGCCCATGCTGGGCGCACACGATGCGATCCACCGAACACCTACCCGCTGTCACGCCGAGTGCTTGGCCGCTTCGCTCCCGGCACTCGTCGCGCCAGCGGTCCGGTGCCGGTGATCGCGGACGTTCGCTAAACATATGACCACAATCGAAATAGACTTGCCGGATGACCTATTTAATCGCCTTGATAATGCGTTCCCTCAAGGGCCAAAGAACAATTCAACCAGAGATAGAGCCATTCAGATTGTAAGGTATTGGCTATCGCAGCAGCCAGATATTCAGATTGCAGATATTCCTAATGCGCCAGGTGCAGACATTACTTACACCAACACGGGGAAAGAATTCCACGCGGAGATCAAAGGAACTGAGGACGAAGAAATGGCGTGGTCGAAACTAAAAGTTTCAGGACAACCATCTTATGATGGGATCTCAGCAGGTTGGCCTGTTTACCGCGTTTGTGCCGTATTCTCCCACCGCCCAAAACTGCACATCATAAAAATCCAAGAAGATTTCACCCTTATCCCCGAGGCGCGCTGGCGATTTCAACAAAAACAATAAATGCGAACCATGCCGTGCACTCAATTCCCTACAGCGTCACGCCTCCTGCTTCCGCTTCGCGGCGGCAGGAGGCGCGCCGCTTCCGGTCATGAGTGACGGCGAACGTTAGCGATGAAAAAGATCATTATAGCAATTGGCCTCATCGCTGCCTGCGGATTCCTTATCCTGGCCTACCCTGCGCTCAATGCCGAAAAGGGAACTCCTAGGTGGGTGAGAGAGATATCCGCTTTGGAGGCAGCTCTCGATCAATACAAGAAAGATCATGGAACATATCCACAGGGAACTTCATCGGAGATTGCGCGGAAACTACTGGGTGAAAATCCCCTGAATAGAACTTATTACGAAGCACGGACGAAAGACGAAGGATTCATACTCGACCCATGGGGACGGCCATATAGATTTTCATATTATAAAGACGCTCCGCTGATTCGATCCTTTGGCGAAGACGCAAGACACTCAGAAGATGATAAAACAAACCGCTAATCGGGTCCCCGCGACCGGCTCGAAGTGAGCCGGCCGCGAGTCCCAAACCACCCGGCGAGCGGGTCCGCACCGGGCGGTTCCAATCAGACACGGGCTTTCGGCCCGTAGTGAAGGGTGGTTCAGGGGGTCAACTCTTGACTATTAACAGCCTTCAGCAGTTGGGGCGGGCTTCATGGGATGGGAGCGGAGGCGTGGCGGGCTTCTTCGGGCGCGGATGCGCGCCGTGGAAGTGAGGGTGTCAAGAGTCGAGAGTTGACGCCAATTTCATTGCGCCCCATGCCGCAAAGCGCCGCGCCAGCACAAAGCCGGCCGGCCCGTCTTCATAGCAGACCCGCATCTTCCGGTTGCCACCATCGCGCACCTCATGGCCCAGCTTTTCGACGGCATGCTGGCCGTGCGAGATCGTCTTCCAGAACCAGGGATCGGCACGCTCTTGGGCAACGGCGCAAGTTTCTCTCGCGAAAGCGGCTCGACATCCAAGCCGAGGTGGACTATGCCATTGCCGGTATCGTGGCGGGGAACGTCGTGTCAGTTGTTTTTTCATCAAGACACTTGTGGCTCGATCCTCTTTGTGGGAACCCAGCTTGTAACGGTTTGATCCGATGGGGCGCATTCCCGTCCTCAAACACCAAGAGGTCATCAGGCTTCTGGAGGTTCTCGTGGAAACGCGCATTGACGCCAAGCCGTTTCCTAGGAATCATTGCCGCCCATGACCACGCGGAACGCCCGCCCCGCCCGCGCCTGTGCCTGCGCCGCGCTGCTCGCCGGACTCGCCGGCATTGCCTGGGGCCAGACGCCCGACCTGCCCACGCCCGCCAACCGCGCCGCCACCGGCGCGCCTGCCACCGCGGCCCCCGCCCGGCGCGGCTACGACGGCCAGCCCAACGATCCCGCCCTCCCCGTCGCGGTCATCGTCGATTCCCCCAAGCCCGGCGAAACCCTCCCCACCAACGCCGTGGACGTCGCCATCCGCGTTTCCAATTTCACCCTGGCCCAGGGCGGCAACCGCGTCCACGTCGCGTTCGACAACACCCGCGCGCAGCTCGTTTATGACACTTCCCGCCCGCTTCGGTTCCGCCCGGTCAAGCCAGGCGGCCACACCCTCCGCGCCTTCGCCGTCCGCGCCGATGGCACGCTCTTCAAGAATCCCGAGGCGTTCCAAATGGTCTCGTTCTCGGTGATGCAGCCCGACCAGAACAACATTCCCACGCCCGACGAACCCGTTCTCACGGTTTCCTCGCCGCGCTCCATCAGCTTCGACGGTCCCGCCGCCCTGCGCGTCCCCTTCGACTACCGGGTGGACAACGTCGTGCTCACCCCCAACGGCTACCGGCTCCGTTACTCGCTCAACGGCCGCGAAACGGTCACGCACGAGCCCGGGCCCATCCTGTTCGCCGGGTTGGACAGCGTCACGAACCGCCTCATCGCCCAGGTCGTCGATATCGAAGGCGCCCCGGTTCCCGGCCTTTTCAACAAGGTCGCGGTCACCTTCTACGCGCGCCCCAGCGCCGCGCCCGCACCCGTTGCTCCCCCGCAACCCAAGCCCGCCGGTTCCTCCTCCGCTCCCGCCCTGGACACCCAGCCCTCGTCCGTCCCGATCCTCCCCGCCCAACCGCCCACACCCGTCCCCATTCCAACTCCGGTTCCCGCCCAACGCCCGCCGCCCGCGCCGACCCCGGCCCTGCCGGCGCCCGAAGCCGTTCCGCCGCCCACGCCGCCCCAGGGCGATCCGCCCGCTCCCGGTTACCCGCCGCCGTCCCCCGTCGAGATCGATCCCCAGGAACCCGAAGGCCCGCCCTTCTGAACGCGCGCGCCCATCTGGAATCGCCGCGGCGTTGCGTCCGGCCGCCCCGGCGCCCTTTCCGCTTTGAAGTTCAGAGACCAGCACCCTTCCCATGACCCCAACCAAGTCCGCACTCATCGCCACGGGCATTCTCGCCGCCGCCGGCGCCCTGCGCCTCGCGCTCGCCATTCTCTATCCGCTCTCGCCCGACGAATGCTATTACTGGCTTTGGTCCAAGCACCTCGACTGGTGCTACTACAGCAAAGGCCCGCTCGTCGCCTGGACCATCGCCCTCGGCACGTTCCTCGGCGGCGACACCAACCTCGGCGTCCGCCTCTTCGCCGTCCTGCTTCACGTTGCCACCGGCGCGCTGCTCTTCCTCCTCGCCCGCCGCCTCTGCGGCCCGCGCGCCGCCCTCTGGACTCTCGCCACGGCCATGGCGGTGCCCATCTTCGCCGTCGGCGGCATGCTGATGACCATTGACCCGCTTTCGGTGTTCTTCTGGATCGCCGCCGCGGCGGCGCTTTGGGAAGCCACCCGCGCCAATCGCGCCGCTTGGTGGCTTCTCGCCGGACTCTGTATTGGCCTCGGGTTCCTCGCCAAGTTCACCAACGCCATCCAGGGCCTTTGCGCCGGCTTGTTCCTTCTCCTGACACCTTCCGGGCGCCGGATGTTGCGAACCCCAGGCCCGTGGCTGGCCGCGGGCCTTTCCCTGGCGCTCACGCTGCCCTTCTGGACCTGGAACGCCGCCAACGGCTGGATCACCTTCGACCATCTCAAACACCGCGGTTCGCTGGACGAACCGTTCCGGATATCCCCCGGCGAGTTTCTGCAATTCCTCACCAGCCAGGCCGCCGTCATTTCGCCGCTGATCTGGGTCGCCGTGGCCATCGCGGTGGCCGCCACATGCGCCGCCTTGCTTCGCCACAAAACCTGGCTCGCCCCCGGTCCCGGCGCGCCCGAAGCGGGCGAGGAGCGGCTGTTCCTGGTCACGCAATCGCTGCCGCTCTTCCTCTTTTTCGCCCTTTTCGGCCTCAACGATTCCGGCCAGCCGAACTGGACCGTCCCCGCCTACGGCCCGGCCCTGGTCCTCGCCGCCGCCTGGTGGCTGCCGCGCATCGACGCCTCGAAGGCCGCCCGCGCGTTTGCCGTCGCCGCGCTCGCGCTGGGCGCCGTGATGACCCTTTCGCTGCACGACACGCGCTGGATGCACCGGCTCCCTTTCCTTGTCGAACCCCACAAGGCGGACCCCCTCACCCGGGTCCGCGGCTGGGACCAGATCGCGGCTCTCCTGCGCGACACGGAGAAAACGCATGGCGCCGATTTCGCCATCGCCAATCACTATCAGATCGCCGCCGCGCTCACCTGGCACACGCCCGAACGCCGGACGAACGTGCCCGACATCGTCTTCAGCCCGCACAACCCGGACATGGTCCAAAATCAGTTTGATTTCTGGCCCACCTACACGAACCGCATCGGCCAGGCCGCCATCTTCGTCACCACGCTCAAGGGAACCCCCTCAACCCTCCGCGCCGAATTCGAATCGGTCGAAAAGCTCGGAGACCCTTTTTGGATTCAGGAGAATGGGGTCACCGTCGAACGCTTCCGTTTCTACCTCTGCCGCGGCTACCGGGGCGCTCCCTGAAGCCGGGCGCGCAACATTCCTCACCTGGCAACGCGCTGCCACAACCCGACCACCGGCGTGCCGTCGGGCGAAAAGCACTCCCAGTAAAACTCGGGCGCCAGGGCGGCGTCGATCTTCCGGCGGTGGTCCTCACCGAACCCGGCCTCGTCCCGCGTCCACAAGACATAGTCCACCCGGTGGAAGCGAAGCCAGGGAAGCGGTTCAGACATTGCGCCGCTGTAGAACGCCTCGACGTCGCGTGCGCGCTTCCGGACGTCCAGCCGGTAACCGCGCCAGTTCGATTGGTGTCCCGGCCAGCCAAGGAGAGCCGTGTGGCCGGAAAAGATCGCAAGAGCCGGCGCCCGCGTGTAGGCTTGTTCCGCCACACGCTGCAATACGATCCCAGGGGGCTGGGACTTGAGATGCTCAAGCAGGCTGTTCAGGGCGTTGTCTTCGGTGAGCCATCCGGCGCCGTTAAGGCGGCCAAAGTGGGTCTTCCTTTTCGTCACCCACGTCGATGCCAGCGTGAATCCAAAACCCAGCAGCCAGCAAAGCAGCGCAGCGCCGGCCCATCGCGCCCAGGTTCGCCGGCTGGCCAGGACAGCCGGAGCCACCCCGATCATCACGAGGGAAATGATCCACGTCCACCATTTCACAGCGGTGTTAAACCTCTCATAGCGGCCGGAATAGAGGTCGTCCACCCACAGCAACTCGGAGAGCAACCCCAATCCCACCGCCGACGCACACCATCATCCGGCCGGGCCGCGGGCGTTTCCGCCAGCGACGCAGAGGAGCGCGAGGAGAAGAAACGGGCCGAACTGAATCAAGGCCGGCAACCATGGCGTGCGCTCCCCGTCGGGGACGGCGTGGATCGCCGTCGAGTACTCGATGGCCCGAAGGCCCAAACGCGCCAGGGCCGGCTGGACGAACACGCAGGCAGCCGCGAGCCCGGCGGCAAACCATTGAAGTTGAGCCTGAACACCGCGCGGGCCAAACACCCCGCCATCCGTTTGTGGCCCATGGGCGCCGCGAGCGAAACGACTCGTGACCCAGGCTGCGGCCAGGGCAAGGTGCAAGGGAAATACCCAGGCGTTCGCCACTAGCGTGGCCGGCAGGGAGACCCCGGCCAGAAAGGCGCCCATCGCCGCCACCCGGGCGCTCCCGCCCGCCGATCCCGGTTGCCGGTCGCTCAAGGTCCACCCAAGGAGGCACAGGGACAGTAGGTATGACCCGGCAAGCGGCGGATGCAAATCTCCCAGCGGCATCAGGTAGGAAAAGAGTTCCACCGGCAGGTCCAGCGGCTCCCCGCCAGGCGGCATCGCGCAGTGCCCCAGAATCCATTCGCCTGGGCCCTTGACATGTCCCGGAGCAAGACATCCGCCGATGAAACGCATCGACGAGTGAAGGACAGGGGTTTGGACGATCCAGTGGATGGCGGCGGACACTCCGGTGCCCCCCCACAGAAGCCCCGCAAACGCAAGCAGGCGCTGCCACGTTCGGGGGCAAAGGGCGCCAATCACGCCGGCCGCGGCTACGGCGACGCAGCCCGACACCACGCAAAACGCCAGGTTGTAGGCCGTCCCCGCGTCCCAGCCAAAGGCCCGCCCCAGCAACGCGCCGGCGTAGGGCAGCAGGCCGTAGTACTGGTCGAACGGATGGGGCGGAAACCACCGGTCCACCGGCGGCAGGCGCCCGCCGGGAAGGTAGTTCGCAAGAAATGTGAGATCGGTGAGCCGTTCGGAGTTGGCGTCGATCGACGGAAACGCATACCGCCAAAGAAGCGCGTTGAAGAAACCCGCGTGAAACGCCGCCTCGAGCTTCCAAGCCCGCCTCAACGAGGCGCGCCAGCGCCACAACGCCAACGCCGCCAACGCCGTGCCAGGCATCCAAAGCCATCCCAGCCGCCCCAGTCCCACCGCGTGCTCGACCCAGAACAACGGCAGCACCACACAAAACGGAACTGCCGCGCGCGCCAACAAATGCGAACCAACCACGCGCCCCGCCGCCAAGGACAAGCCGGCGAGAACACCCAGCAGAACCGCAACGGTCAAAACATTCCCGAGATGAAGAAGCATCGCGGATCGATCCGTAGTGTGTTCCCGGCCACCCCGCAAGCCGAATAGTAACTCCTCAGGACGTGGCGGGCTAGCAGCGACTGCCCAAGAGTCCCGTCCCTCCCCGTTCACCGGCACCAACGCCCCGGGCCAGACGGCTTCCACCCCATCCCCCCGCCCCGTCGCGGGGGGAGGCGGCGCCTTGGGCGGATTTGCGGCAGTTGTTGTACGGGCGTCCGCCCGACGGCAGCCTAGCAGCCTGTCGGACTTACCCCGCGAGTGGCGTTGCCGCCGGATTGTGGCGCTGGCAAGGAGCAAACGAAGCGGCTGTAGTCTCAGCGCTACTGCCCGAGTGCGGCGACACCGCCA
>CAYSZK010000157.1:0-7070 GCA_964435495.1 uncultured Verrucomicrobiales bacterium | reverse complement strand
GCGCGCCGCCTTTGCGATGCGCTGCCATGTGAAATGGTAGTTGCCTTCCTCAAACATTCCTTGTCATAAGTGTAATCAGAGTGGAAATAGACGCGTGCGTCAAGGCGCATCAAAAGAATTCACGGCACTTGCGCATGTGCGCCACACCGGTTCAGGGCGCAAACCGCTTTTTTTCAAGGGTGCGGCAGCGGCGGTGGCCGGAGAGGTTCGAGCCGTGGCTGGCGGGCTGGGCGAAGTCGGGGATGTTGCCTGCCAGGCGATTGCTTTCTCGGTCCCGCGCTCCCGCGCTCCCGCCCTGGCGCCGGGCAGGGGCCGGTGGGGGTGCCGAAGGACATGACCGGCGGGATGCCCATCCTGTGCGGCTACGGTTTCAAGGACGGCACGCGCCGCGGCCTGATCGCGGTCAACCGGGACACCCCCGCCCCGCAGCCGGCAAGACCCGAATTTGACGGGTCCGCCGCCGATGGAACCGCCCGGATGTGGGTGATGGCGGGGAACGATGTGGATTGACACAAGCGGCATTGTGATACATTTTTGATTCACGATGACAACAGCCACAATCCGCGAGTTGCGATCCCATTTCCCGAGGTTGGAAGCCCTTCTTTTCGAGGGTGAAAGCATCGCCATCACCAGGCGCAAGCGGGTTGTCGCGACCCTCACCCCGGCGGGCGATACGGTGCGGCCCGATTTCCGGGCGCGTTTCGGCGGCGCGCCTCCGGCGAGCGGGCGGAGGGAACGAAGTGCCGTGACCCTGCTTTCCCTGGAGCGCGGGCTGTGACCTATTGCGATTCCAGTTTCCTTCTGGCCCTGCCGCTTCCGGGCGATTTTTTCCACCGTCACGCGGCCCCGCTTGCGGCGCGATTCACCGGGAGCATTCCTTACACGCTGCTTGCGGAGTTGGAGGTTGCGAACACGATCCGGCGGGCATTCCGGGAGGGCGCCATCACGCGGACGCAGCATGACGCCGCCTTCCGCCAGATCGAGGCGGACCTTTCGAGCGGCATACTCGCCCGGCGCGACATCCCGCAGAGCGAACATTACAGGAAGGCGCGGGAGCTATCGAAGCGGCACACCCCGGAAATCCCGGCCCGCTTTTTGGACATCCTGCAAACCGCCGCGGCCCTGCTGATCGGCGCGGACTCACTTTTTTCCTTCGACGAACACCAGCGGCGGCTTGCCAAGGCGGCGGGCTTGAAAGTCTTCCCCAGGACTATCCCGAAACAGGGAAAAGGCGGGAAACTCGAGACCGTCGGCATTCCGAAATACCAGGCAAAGCCGGCTTGGCGGGGTCCAGGCGTGAGTGGCCGGTTGTAGTCATGCTTTTGCCCGCGGAAACCGAGGTGCCACTTGCCAACGCAGGCCGTCGCATACCCATGGTCTTTAAATAGCATACCGAGGGTGTGTTTTCCCCTGGGAATGCAAAGGGGCGCATCGAACGCAAGCGGCCCCCAAAGATTCCGGCGAAATGGATGCTCCCCGGTGAGCAGGCCGTATCGGGAGGACGTGCACACCGCGGAAGGTGCGTGCGCGCCGGTGAACGATCACCCCCCGGCCGCCAGCCGATCGATGTTCGGCGTGCGACCTTCTCGGCCCCGTAGCAGCCCACATCCCCGTATCCGAGGCCATCCACACAGATCAACACGACGTTCGGCCTGGTTTTCATAAGAGCGCTTTATCTGCTTTGATCGGATGGATTGCGGCACACGCGAGCACCGGCTGGAGGGCGAGGATCTCAAAGTCGGCGCTGCCGGCGTGGACAATCAATTCCAGCGCGTCTTCCGAGGTCTTTTGATCGGCGAGGTTGATTGAGCGGGTGTGAGAGCCCGCGAAGGCGAGGTCGATGAGGTCCTCGATGACCAGGGCATCGAGGATAAAGGGCTCGGCGATTTCCGGGTAGAGGGTATTGAGGCCGAGCGGGTGCGGATTCTTGCTTCCATGCACTTGGCCGTCGGGGCTGCTGCGGAGTTCCAGTTTGTGTTCGCCGGGGATAAATTGGGCATCGGCTCCGGTTTTTCCGTGAATGTCGCTTTTGAAACGGATACTCCAGCGGGCATCGCTGCTCTGGCGGGAGATTCTGAGCGTCAGACGGTAATGCGCGGGGAGGTCGCTCAAACGCACCGAGCGATGGCCGGTGGCGCTCAAGGAAAAGACTCCGTGGAGAGGGATCGGTGCATCGTTGGCAAATCCATGGGGATCGAGGCTGGGGCCGAGCGGGGGGACCATCTCCTCCACCCATTTCGTCCCGAGGGCGCCATCCGGTTTTTGAACCAATTCCTGTATCATCAGGATGCCGGCGTATCCCTGTTGGTGACGAAACCCGGCAAGCAGCGCACGATCCCCTGTGAACGGCACGATCATCGGCACGGAGATATCGCTTGTAAGCTGTCGCGGGCGGGGGTCGAAGCCGTTCTGGGAGGGGGCGTGTTGACTTAGGTAATACCAATCGCAGGAGTAGATGTAATGCCAGCCGCGCCAATGGAGGTAGCTGGGGCAGACGCCGAGTTTTCCCAACGAGTCCAGGGCGTGGGTCGGTTCCCAGGTTTGAAGGTCGTTGGTTTTGAAGTGGGTGTGGGGCAGGTGTTCGTAGCCGCTGAGCCCGCCGATCACCTGGTAAAACGCCTTGTCTTGCGGGTCTTGGAAAACGACGGAGTTGACATCGTCGCCGCGTCCGTAATCCAGGCGCAACCAGGGCTCGGCACGGTCTTGTTTGGCGAAATGAATGCCATCCTTGCTCCGCGCCACAAAAATGTTGTCCGCATGGTAAAGGCTCTCACGGAAAGGGAGTCGGCGGGCGTGCTCGATCCACGTTAAATAATAAGTGTTGTTGTGAAAAAACGCATTACCGGTCCCCAGGCTTCCCTCCCCGGGAGCATCCATGGTGAGGGCATGGGGGTGTTCCTCCCAGCGGATGAGGTCACGCGTGCTCAAGTGGGCAAATTCATGCGCACCCACGCCCCATTTGGATTGGTGGTGGCGTCGATCGTAGAGGTAATAGAGGTGGAGCGTGCCGTCGTGATAGAAGGGCATGCAATCGCCCACGTAGGCGTTCCACGCGGCGGGCCGCCAGTATTGGGCGTTTCGTTCCAGTTTGACGGAGCGGATGTCCAGGAAATCGCGGGGTTGGAGGGAAAAGTCAAGAACGGCCTCGTCGCTCCAAGCCGCGTGGTCCAGCGTGAAATCCTGAATGTGCCCGGGATCGATCGCGTGCAAGGGGGGCAGGATATTTCGGGTGGGACCCTGCGGCCATTCTTCATCCAGGAGAATCCCATCGACGAACAGTTGGAGGCGGCTGCCGGTGTGCCGAACAACGATCGCGTGCAAGGGTCCATCGCCCCATAGCGCCAGCGGGGCTTGGAGCGGCAGCGTCCCCGTTTTGTGGTGGGGGTGATTGGGCGTGACGTGCCAGTGAAACTTCCCGGGCTGCGTGTAATAGTCCGGGATCAACCGTTCGTGGAGCGGTGTGGTGACCCACGTAAACGTCAGCGCGCCAAACTCTTTCCATCCGGTTCGTTCGCGGTAAGCGAGCGTGTCGGGGGTCAGCATGGCACATTGCAGCACGGCGCCGCCAGCGTCGTTGACGAGAAGGGCGCCGGGTTGTTCCGGGCGTTTCATGCGGAGAGCCAGGGTGAATGTGCGGTTGGGACGGGTGCTGGTGGTGGATATTTGTGGGTTCATGAAAGCCGCGCTTGGGAACGCCTTCCATCGTATCGTATTGCCGTGCGTCCGGCTACTGGAAATCCGGGTGAAAAGCCTCTCCTTTTACGCCATGAATCAGAGCAAGCAGAACACCCCTCCAGAGTCGTTGCTGAAGGAGCGGGAGTTTATGGTGGTCGAGTGCGCGGAACACCGACTGCCCATGCGCGTTCGTTGGGCCCCGCGCTCCCACCCTGGCGCCGGGCCGGGGCCGGTCGGGGTGAAGCCGCCGGAAAGCGGGGCGGGTTTGCGGTCGCGGAGATGGTCCATCCGGATTTGGGCGGGGGCTTCGCCCACGCGGCGGCGGGCCTGTCGTCGGGCACGGTCACCGGCCCGGCGGTGTTGGCCTCTCCGGTGCTGCTCCAGATCAGTGCCCAATCCGACGGCGCGTTCTCGTCGCCGGCCCAGACTTCGCAGGTCAGCGCTGGATCGGCGATCCGGTTGAATGTGATTTGCGCCCTGTGGGCGTACTGGCTGCCGTAGAAGTGGATGCGGAACTCCACCGGCCCGGTGAGCGCCGCATAAGCCGTGCTGTCGGGGAGCGTGAACGCGTGGTCTGTGACGGCGTCTTCCGACGGCATCGACCCAAGCGTGCAGATTTGCAGGCCCTCCGCGAATCCGCCGACGGACGTGAACACGGCAAACGCGCGCGGCGCGTGGTACTCCTCGCGGACCCAGGCGCGGTGGCAGGGGAGAATAGGCCCGCTGGACGCCGAAGCGCCGCCGGAGTGAATCCGATTCCCATTGAGCGTCCCGTCCAGGTGGAGTAAACTTTCGGACAACGTGAATCGCGGGGAACACAGCCTTCGGGTTCGGCGCGGGCGCGCTTGGAATCTCAGCCCGGAGGAGCGCCTGCGGCGGTTCACGGCGTTGCAGACCCGCGCCATGGCCATTCTCCAGGCGTCGCCCGAAGGCTGGCGCCGGTTTCTCGAACGCAATTACAAGGCACGCCGTGTCCACGGGCGCTCCTGATTCCCCCGCGCCGCTTGCCGCGTTCGAGATTCTCGCCCGCGCGGGTGTGCCTTTTGTCGTGATTGGCGGACATGCCGTTGCTTTCCACGGGCATGTCCGGACCACGGAGGACGCGGATGTCGTGTTTCTTCGGTCTCCAGAATCGGAGGCGCGCCTGCTGGCCGCCCTTCAGTTGCTTGGCGCCCGCTGGATTGGTGACGAGATTGATCCGGGCACCGGACTCGAACGCCAGCATCCTGTCACGGCATCCTACATCGCCGCCAACCATCTCATGAAGCTTTGCATCGACGGCGGGTTTCTCGACGTTTTCGATCATGTCCCGGGGTTCCCCAAGCTTGATCCGAACGAGTTGTTCAACGACCGGGTGATGGCCGGGAACATCCCGTTTGTTTCCTTGCGCTGGTTGCGGCGCCTCAAGGAAAAGGCCGGACGGCATCAGGACCTCGCCGACCTCGATCATTTGCCTCCGGCGTGAACACCATCTCGATCGCGGCAAAATCCCCCAAATCAGCGGCCAACGCACCAGGTCTGATAGGAACGGCCCGGTGCGGACCCCTGCGCCGGGTGGAGCGGGAACCGAGGCCTTGGATGCATGGTCCCAGCTTCCCGCCGCCGGACGGCGGGGGGGGCAATGGAGAACCTCCAGGAGGCATGGACTTTGGGCTGGCCTTTTGGCGGGGTTTTGCCAACCTCCCCCATGGAACTTATCGCGATCCTGGACTTCGGTTCGCAGTACACGCAGGTTATCGCCCGGCGGATTCGTGAAGCCGGGGTGTACACCGAGATATTCCACCATAAGACACGGGCGCGGGAGCTGCGGGCGCGCGGGGCGCGTGGGGTGATTTTGTCGGGGGGACCGGCGAGCGTCTATTCGCGGCGGGCGCCGAAGATGGATGCGGCGGTATTGGAGCTGGGGGTGCCGGTGTTGGGGATATGTTATGGGCTGCAGTTGGTGGCGCAGCTTCTGGGGGGCAAGGTGGCGCGGAGTGACCGGCGGGAGTATGGCAAGGGGGCGATCCAATTCCGGAGTTTCGCCTCGCCACTGTTGGAGGGGGTGGCGGAGGGGTCGCAGATATGGAACAGCCACGGGGACCATCTGGTGAAGCTCCCGAAGGGGTTTCATGTGGTGGCGGTGTCGGAGAACTCGCCGTTTGCGGTGGTGGAGGACACGGGGCGGAGGGTGTGGGGCCTGCAGTTTCATCCGGAGGTGTCGCACACAACGGACGGGCGCCGGATCATCGCGAATTTCGCGCACAAGATTTGCGGGTGCGCCAACGAATGGACGATGCGGTCGTTCATTGACCAGACATGCGCGGAGCTGCGGGAGCGGGTGGGGGACGAGCACGTGATCCTGGGATTGAGTGGCGGGGTGGATTCCAGCGTGGCGGCGGCGCTGTTGCACAAGGCGATTGGGGACCGGTTGACGTGCATTTTCGTGGACAACGGGCTGTTGCGGAAGAACGAGCCGGAGGCGGTGCGGGAGCAGTTTGGGCGGCACATGCGCATCCGGTTGAAACTGGTGGACGCGTCGCGGCGGTTCTTGTCCCTGCTGCGCGGGGTGGCGGACCCGGAGCGGAAACGGAAGATCATCGGGCGGGAGTTCATCCGGGTGTTTGAGGTGGCGGCGAAGGCGGTGGGGAAGGCGCGGTTCCTGGCGCAGGGGACATTGTATCCGGACGTGATCGAGAGCGTGGCGATCGGGAACAACCCCGCGTCGATGATCAAGAGCCACCACAATGTGGGGGGACTGCCGAAGCGTATGAAGTTCGAGCTGGTGGAGCCGCTGCGGCAGTTGTTCAAGGACGAGGTGCGGAAGGTGGGTGAGGAGCTTGGGTTGCCGAAGGAAATGGTGTGGCGCCAGCCGTTTCCGGGGCCGGGCCTGGCTGTGCGCTGCCTGGGGCCGGTGACGCCGGAGAAATTGCGGACCCTGCGGGAGGCGGACTGGGTGGTGGTGGACGAGATGAAGTCGAGTGGCTGGTATTACCGGATATGGCAATCGTTCGCGGTGTTGTTGCCCGTGCGCAGCGTGGGGGTGATGGGGGACGAACGGTCGTATGACTACACCGTGGCGGTGCGGGCGGTGGAGAGCCAGGACGGGATGACGGCGGACTGGGTGCCTTTGCCGGCGGAGTTGCTGGGGCGGATTTCCAACCGGATCATCAACGAAGTGCGGGGCGTGAACCGGGTGGTGTTTGACATCACCTCCAAGCCGCCCGGCACGATCGAGTGGGAGTGAGCGTGCCGGGCGGGAATTCGGACGCGGGGGACGCGGACGGAGGAATGCTGTGGCGCAGCGCGGTGGTGGTGGTTCTGGCGGGGGGCGTGGTGGGGTTTTGCCTGGCGAGCCCGCGGCCCAAGGGGGGCGGCGAGGCGGGGTTGGTGATGGGATTGCCGGAGCGCGTGCT
>CAYSZK010000156.1:0-7077 GCA_964435495.1 uncultured Verrucomicrobiales bacterium | reverse complement strand
CCCTTGTCCTCCCCCTCAACCTGCTCTAGCTTGGCCCCATGATCAACATCACTGCCCAGTCGCTTCTGGAAGAGGCCGCCGCCGCGCTGCTGGCTGCGGCGCGCTCGGGCTATGGAGAGCGGTTCCTTGGCATGGCCATTTACGGTTCAGTTGCTCGCAGCGCCGCCACGGAAGCATCAGACTTGGACACCCTCATCGTGGCCGACCCACTGCCGAACGGGCGGTTCAATCGCGTCATCGAGTTCCAAGACCGTATCGAGCCTATTTTTCTCGCTGCATGGGAAACCCCCGGTCGCGAACCCGTTGATCTTTCCCCGGTGTTGAAAACCCCCACTGAATTGCTGCTGGGCAGCCCTCTTCTTTTTGACATGGTCGAGGATGCCCGGATTCTGCATGACCCCCGTGGAATCCTGCGACAGGCGCTTGACCGGATGAAAAGCCGGCTTGAACGCGCGGGCGCCAGGCGCGTCTGGCGCGGCAATGTTTGGTGGTGGGATCTCAAACCCGACTTCCGCCCCGGTGACACGGTCGAGATATGAGCGGCGACGAACTTTCACAGAGTTACGATCGGATGGCGGCGAGCCGTCTGGCCGGTCTGGAATTCTTCCTGGGCCGGGGAGATTTCGCCATCGTCATTCGCGAGGCGCAGGAATGCGTGGAACTCGCCCTCAAGGGGCTTCTGCGCCGCGTCGGTGTGGAGCCCCTTAAAATCCACGACGTCAGCCGGCAGTTGCGTGAGGCATCCTCACGTCTTCCCGCATCAGTGGCGGACAAACTCGACTGCATCTGCGCGATTTCGGCGAGGCTTCGCAAGGACCGCGAGTTTGCCTTCTACGGGGACGTCGACCTTATCCCTACGGAAGCCTATGGCCGGGATGAGGCGCAGCGCGCCTTCGAGGATGCCCGCCTTGTAGTCGAGTGCACAAGGCCCGGCACTAACGCATGACCCTCTAACCTCCTCATATTCCGTATCCTATATCCCATCTTCGATCTCTCGCCCCCCAACTCCCAACTCCAATCTTCCATCTCCCGCGCCCCCGGCGCGTCCCATCCCCCCCGCCCCCGGCGCGCCCCCTCCGCGCTCTCGGCGTCCTCCGCGGTTAATTCCCCCCTTCCCCCCATCCGTGCCTATCCGTGTATATCCGTGGTTAAACAATCCCCCACATCCCGCGCCCCCGGCGCCCCCCGCCCCCGCTACGCCTTCGTCGCGCACGGGCGTTTCTTTGTTTTCGACTTCGTTCGCGCCATGCTCGCAGAAGGGCACGACGCCATCCTCCTCACCAATTATCCAAAATCCGTCTGTGCCCGCTATGGCATACCCCCGGAACGGGTGGTCAACTGTCTCTGGCACGGCGTCATGATGCGTGCCTGGATCCGGCTGCCCGGATTCATGCAGCGGCTGGTCCTGCCGTGGGTCCACCGGCTGTTCGGGCAGTGGGCATCCCGCCAACTCGCTGCCATCCCGCACGACGTCGCCGCCATCATGTCCGGTGTCGCCGAGGAGGCCCTCCGCAACCCCGGTATCCCAAGCCTCAAGATCGTGATCCGCACCTCCGCCCACATCGAGGAACAGGCGGCGATCCTCGAGGCCGAGGAGCGCCGGGCCGGTGTTCCCATTGACAGGCCCGGTTCGTGGATGATTGCGCGCGAGCTTCGGGAGTACTCCGCCGCGGACCGCATCTGGGCCCCATCGAGTTTCGTGGCCGGCACCTTCGCCGCCCGCGGCATCCATCCGCCCAAGGTTTTCACCGCCCTTTTCGGCGAGGATGCTCCACGGTTCCGGCTCTCGGAGAACGATGCCTGCCAACGCGAGCGCCGCTCCCTCGCGGGCGAGCCGCTCCAAGTCCTGACGGTCGGGAACTTTTCCTTCCAGAAGGGCGCCTTGGATTACGCGGCTATCGCACAAAACAGCTCCGGGACCGTCCGTTTCCGGTTCGTCGGTCATGTCCTGGATGAATGCCGCCCGCTCGCGGCAGGCCTGCGGGACACCGTCCTCTTCACGGGGCGGGTCCCGGAGCACGGCCTGAAGCAGCACTATGCGTGGGCGGATATTTTTCTCTTTCCGACCATCCAGGACGGTTTTGCCGTTGTGATCACCCAGGCCATCGCGGCGGGCCTGCCCGTGCTGGCCACCACAAACTGCGCCGCGCCCGACCTGGTCAGGGAAGGAGAAACCGGCTGGATCCTTCCCATTCGCGATCCTGCCACCGCCGCCGCCCGCCTCCACTGGTGCGCCACCCACCGCCTCGATCTCACCCGGATGCAACGGCAATGCGCCGTGATCCCGTTCCGCACTTGGCCGGACGCCGCGCGCGATTTTGTTGCCGCGCTTGCCTGACGCGCCAATTGCCTTCAACCTCCGGCAGCCATGACCCAAACCTTTAACGAGCTTTCCTGGGCGATTGGCGTGTACGGCGCCTGCCTCGCCATCCTCGGCTGGCAGACTCTCGGCGGCAGGGCTTTTTCCGTGGGGCTTACCCTTACCTACGGCTGCTGTCTGCTCGTGTTCCACGCCGGTTTCGCCATCCATTGCCTTCCGTGGTATGAGAACCCGAAGACGTTCTACACCGTCCAGGGATTCAAGCAAACGGCCATCGGCATCGCCGGGTTCACCCTTGGCACAGTCTTGGCCGGGGCGATTTGGGGGAGGCTCCGCGAACGGCGCGTGCCGCGGTCTTATCCGAACCTGTGGCAGCCGCTCCTGAACAACTTTTACCTCGTCCTTGGCATCCTCTTCTTCTTCGTCATCACCCCCATCCTGTCGCGGGTGCCCGGACTCGCCGCTCTTACATCAACCGGCATTTATTTGGTTGTCATCGGCCTCTGCATCCACGCGTGGGCCGCCTGCGAAAAAAAGAACCCGGTCGCATTGTACTTCTGGCTGGCCGCGACCCTCGTTGTGCCGGTGGTCACCATGCTTTTTCTGGGCTTCATTGGCTACGGCATCATGGTCGTCCTCATGGTTTACCTTTTTTGCACGGCCAACTGGCGCCCCCGCTGGATGATGGTCGCCACCATGCTGGCTGTATGCTACGGCGGCGCCTCGCTCTACACCGCCTACTTCAGCCTGCGCGGCGTCCTGCGGGACATGGTCTGGGGCGGTCGCGGCTGGGGCGACCGGACCGCGGTCATTGGCCTCATGATCTCCGAACTCCGCCCGTTCGACATCACGGACGTGCGCCACCTTCAGATGGTGGACCTGCGGCTTAACCAAAATGAAATGGTGGGGTATGCGGTGAACTTTCTGGGCTCGGGATCCAAGGAGTTTGCCAAAGGCAGCACGATTGCCTTTGCGTTGATCGCACTGGTTCCCCGCATCATTTGGCCGGGCAAACCCGAAATCGGCGGCAGCGGCGACTTGGTCAGCCAATACACTGGCCTGGAGTTTGCCGCGGGCACCAGCGTCGGCGTCGGCCACATCCTCGAATTCTACATCAATTTCGGGCCGGCCGGCGTTTTCTGCGGCCTGATGGTCCTCGGAACCGCGCTTCGTTACATCGACATGCGGGCCGCTGTCGGCATGGCATCCAGGGATCGCACCCAGTTTGCGTTCTGGTTCCTTCCCGGAATCCCCCTCCTCAATTCCCAGGGGTCGCTCGCCGAACTCACCACATCCATCGTCGCCGGCTTCGTCGTCGCCCACGGCACCAACAAGTTCTTCGGCTTCTGGGCCAACACCGTCCAGCCCTTCTGGAAGGCCATGGAAGAGGAGCAAGCCATGCAGCGCGCCGCCAAGCGCGCCCATCTCGCCCGCCTCGCCATGATGCGCGCCGGCCATATGCCGCCCATGATGCCCCACGCCGCACCGCCCGGCGCGAATGCGCCCTGGCCGCCCGGCCATCATCCGCACCCCCACTCAGCGCCCCCGCACACGCCGCCCCTGGCCGCCCAGCCGGCGCCGCGCCCCGTCTTCCAGCCCATTCCACAACGCAATTCCCCGGCGCCCACTCTTTACCCGCCGCCCGATCCAGCCCAACCCAGTCCGTTGCGGCCAAGGCCCCCTGTGTGATGGCCCACAGCCGCGGGACCGCGGGATCTCCCATTCGGAAAGCGGAGTTCAGGGAGAGCGGGAGGCAACAGGAGGACGCGTGACATGGAAGGGGCCAAAGCAGCTTGATGGACCAACACGTTAAGCGGCGAGACGCCGCTTCCACCTCCAGCCCTCGACCCTCGACTCCCCCTCCCCGTCCCCCGGCCTTTCTTCATCCTTCCCCCCCCCTGTCCTTCCGCCTAACCTCTCCTTCTCGCCATGTCCGCCAAGAAACCCAAAGCCCTCGTCACCGGCGCCGCCGGATTCATCGGTTCCCATGTCGCCCGCGAATGCCTCGCCCAAGGCTTCGACGTCACCGGGTTCGACGATCTCTCCGGCGGCTTCGAAAACAACGTCCCCGCGGGCGTCCCCTTCGTCCGCGGTTCGGTCACCGACGACCGGCTCGTCGAGGAGCTGTTCCAACGCCACAAGTTCGACTACGTCTTCCACCTGGCGGCCTATGCGGCTGAGGGGCTTTCCCACTTTATCCGGCGCTTCAACTACGAGACCAACCTCGGCGGCTCCATCACCCTCATCAACGCCGCGGTGCGCCACGAGGTGAGCTGCTTCTTCTTCACCTCCTCCATCGCCGTGTACGGGCGGAACCAGCTTCCCATGGTTGAAGAACTCGAACCCCGGCCCGAGGATCCCTACGGCATCAGCAAGTACGCCGTCGAACTCGATCTCCGCGCCGCCCACGACATGTTCGGCCTCCCCTTCGTCATCTTCCGTCCCCACAACGTCTATGGCGAAATGCAGAACATCGCCGACAAATACCGCAACGTCATCGGGATCTTCATGAACCAGCTCTTGCAAGGCCAGCCGATGACCCTCTTCGGCGACGGCATGCAGACGCGCGCGTTCTCCTATGTCGGCGACATGGTCGGGACCATGGTGCGCAGCGTGCGGATGCCCGAGTGCCACGGCCAGGTGTTCAACATCGGGGCCGACCAGCATTACACGGTCCTCGAGCTCGCTCATGAGATCGCCCGGGCGCTCGATCTCCCGCCCAACGTCAGGCACCTCCCCGCCCGCAACGAGGTCGTGCACGCCTACGCGAACCACGACAAGGTCGCGAAATTCTTCGGCCCCCAGCCGCACACCAGCCTCGCCGACGGCCTCCGCCGGATGGCCGGCTGGGTGAAGGCAACCGGGCCGCGCGACCCCGTCCACTTCGGGAACATCGAGATCCTGAAAAACCTACCGCCAAGCTGGCGCTGACATGCCCTCCCCAAGCGCCCCGTTCTCCGTGCTGATGCTGACCTTCAACGAGGAGGCCAATCTCCGGCGCAGCCTGCCCGGCCTCTCCGGGTGGGCCCCTGACATCGTCATCGTGGACTCCTTCAGCACCGACCGCACGCTCGAGATTGCGCGGGAGTTCGGCGCCCGCGTCTTCCAGAACAAGTTCACCGGCCACGCGGCCCAGTGGCTCTGGGGCATGCGCAACGTACCCTTCGCGAACGACTGGATCTTCATGCACGATCCCGACCATCGCGCGACCCCGGAACTGCGCGCTGAACTCGACGCCCTTTTCGCCCGCGGCATTCCCCCGGAAATCAACGGCCTCTTCGTCAAGCGCCGGAACGTTTTCCAGGGGAAATGGATCCGGCACGGCGGCTATTACCCGAAGTACATGCTCAAGATCGTCCGCCACAAGACCGTCTGGTTCGACGAGAACGAGTTCGATTACCGGGCCTACGTCCCCGGGCCCACGCTCAAACTCAAGCACGACATCATCGAAGAAAACGTCAAGGAGGAGGACATCACCTTTTGGATCGACAAACACAACGGCTTCGCCACGCGCCAGGCCCACGAGGAAATGTTCCGCGCCCGGCATCCCGAGAGCTGGAAAACCACGCCGTCGCTCCTGGGCAACGCCGACCAGCGCACGCTCTGGCTCAAGGTCAAGTGGTACGCCCTTCCCCTCTACGTCCGGCCGTTCCTCTATTTCTTTCTCCGCTATTTTCTGCTCCTCGGTTTCCTCGACGGCAAAAAGGGCGCCATCTTCCATTTTCTGCACGCGTTCTGGTACCGGCTCGTCGTCGATATCAAACTCGAGCAAATGCGCCGTGCGCCCGCCCAAACCGCCCCCTCCCCATGACCGCCCGGCCACCCGCCCCCTCTTCCCTCCGCCTTCATCTCTGGGCCCCCGAAATCGCCGAAGGCCACGGGGGCATCTTCGTTTATTCCAATTTCACCCTCCGCGCGCTCGACCAGTCGCCGCTCGTCCACTCCATCACCGTTGCCTCCAAGAACGACCGCCGCCGCCTGCCTCCCGGCCATCGAATCACCCATCCCGTCGCCACGGGCCGCTGGCCTGGACCGCTCCGCACCGCCGCGTTTGCCGCCGAAGCCTGCGCCGGCATCTCCTTTGCCCGCCCGCACCTTGTCCTCTCCACCCTTCTCAACTTCGGCCCCGCCCTCGCCACCGCCCGCCGCGTCACGCGCACCCCCTTCTGGCTCGTCGCCCACGGCATCGAAGCCTGGAATCTCCAACACCCCGCCCGCAAAGCCGCCCTCCACGCTGCCGACCGCATCCTTTGCATCAGCCCCTACACCCGGAGCCGCCTCATCGCCGAGCAGCGCCTCGACCCCGAACGCGTCGTGATCCAGTCCGACACGTTCGATCCCTCGCGCTTCCGCATCGCCCCCAAGCCGCCCGCCCTGCTCGAACGCCACAATCTCAACCCCGACGACCGCGTCATCCTCACCGTCGCGCGCCTCGCCGCCACGGAACGCTACAAAGGCTGCGATCACGTTATCGAGGCCCTCCCCGCCGTCGCCGAAGCCTGCCCGGACGTCCGCTACATCATCGTGGGCAAAGGGGACGATGCCCCGCGCCTCCAGGACCTCGCCGCGCGCAAGGGCGTGGCCGGCCGCGTCATCATGACCGGCTACGTGCCCGATGCCGACCTTCCTGAGTACTACAACCTCTGCGACCTCTACGCCATGCCCAGCACCGGCGAAGGTTTCGGCATTGTCTTCCTGGAAGCCCTCGCCTCCGGCAAACCCGTCCTCGGCGGGTCCACCGACGCCAGCGCCGACAC
>CAYSZK010000155.1:0-7095 GCA_964435495.1 uncultured Verrucomicrobiales bacterium | reverse complement strand
GGGACTCGCACCCCATTTGCAACGCGCCCATGCTGGGCGCACACAAGGCGGTGCACCCAACTTCGGGGAGCGTTCGCGCTGACTTTGGAATTCAGGATTTACCCCGCTCCCCTCGTGGGTGAGTTTTGCGTTCGCCCAACTCAATACGCCTCTCGTGATGCCATGAAGATTCTCCGGTCGAGATGGATACTGCTTTCGGCGCCCGTCGCCTTCGTGGTGCTGATAGCGTATTCTTTGTTCATAGCTCCAGAGGTGGCCGCTAGTAAGTATAAGAGCAGGTGGATCGAACGATTTGTGGCATACACATCTGATGGCTCTGTTCCTGACGAGTGGAGAGATCGAGTGGCACGCCGGTCGCTGCCTTCTGGGGAGTGGTTTTTAGCTGCCATGCACCACGGTTGTTGTGCTCCGGGGCCAGACGGCACCTTCGATGCCTCTGTGATACTCGACTCAGCCGGAGTTGTATCCTTTTGCGACTGGTCACCTTGTGCAGGAGGTGTCTCCAACATTGTTGAGTTTTGGGGAGAGTTGCAGCCCGCTTCGAGCCTTGCTGACTTTTACGGGCATCACACTAATTGGTCGCGTGTTCAGCGGACTTCCTCCAGATAGCCGAACCACGAGACGCACATTTATGACGATGACCACAACACCAACCAAAGGCGAACAAAGCGGATGCGGGCAACGGCTCGTTTGGCATCTGTCGTGTCATCGACGCTTTCTGTTCGCCGTAGCCTGATCCGAGACGTTGCAAATTTGCCACGGAAAGCCCCACATGACATTATACATTAACTCAGACTTCCATCGTTATCTGGATCGATGTTGGCCACTCATGCCTGCCGAATGGTCCGTTGCCGCCACCAGCGCTGATTTCGTAAAGATAGAGCTTGATCCTAACAAACAGGATGAACTGCTCCGCTACATGAGCATGGACCTGCGCTACTCAGAGTCGGACGATGATGAGCGTGGCCAGATGCTGAGTCATGCGATGTATGCTTTCGTATTTGCGCAAATTCAAATGCAAGATGCAGATGTCGCACCTTTCCAACAGCCCCTGAGCTGATCGGGTCCCCGCGACCGGCTCGAAGTGAGCCGGCCGCGAGTCCCACACCACCCGGCGTGCGGGTCCGCACCGGGCGGTTCCAATCAGACACGGGCTTTCGGCCCGTAGTGAATTTTGATCCATAATGCGCGCAGGTCGGGAACCCCTTGTTCTTCCTGCCATTGGTTGGTCATGGCCTGTTGCACAATGCGGTTGGAACTCATCCGCCAATACCCCTTGCGGCTGCGCGTGGCACGTTTGCCCCCTTGTGGCGGCTCGCATCCTTGCCCCGCCTGCCGGCGGTATCGGCTTGGATGTCCCTGACGCGGTCGGAGCCGCAAGTGTCGGTCGTGAGAGCGGCTCGACATCCAGGCCAAGGTGGATTATGCTTCTTCCCAGTGTTGTCGGAACGGGGTCAGTCCTTGACATTTGACATAAGGGCCCGAAGCATGTCCCTGGAGTGGTGCGGGACAAGGCGCCCAAGTTGGCTGCCTCAACCAGTCTCCCGGCCACTGGACGCGAGTCACAATCCGACGAATGGAGCCACCGACCCGGTTCCGAGGCATAACGCCATCCGGGACAGACCGTCTTCCAGCCTGGCCGGCTCCGGGCCGTGACGCGGGTCAGAACAGCCCCAGCCCCCGCAGCGCCGCCGCCAAGTCCTCGTGCGGCTCCACGCGCAGGGCGCGCATGCCCGCCGCCCGCGCTCCTTCGCAGTTGTCCTCCCGGTCGTCAATGAGCAGGCATGCCTCGGGCGCGGTCCCCGCCATGCGCGCCGTCTCCAGATAAATCTCGCGGCCCGGTTTGCGCAGCCGCAGCTCAAAGGAATAGGCCTTGACGGGTATCCGGGCCATGAACGGGAAGCGCCGTTCCACCGAGCGGATGTGCGCTTCCGACGTGTTGGACAACATCGCGAGCCGGTAGCGCCCCTCCACCATGTCCAGCACCGCCTCCCGCTCCGGCCACCGGACAAAGATGTCGCAAAACGCCTCCTCCAGTTTCGCCCGTGGCCCGGGAAATCCCGTTCCGCGCGCGAGCGCGTCCAGGAACGCGTCCGTTGCCACCAGGCCGGTCTCGTATTCCACCAGCGGCGCGAGGCGTTCCATCGCCTCCAGGTTGTCGAACCGCGCGTCCGGCCGGTTTGGAAACAGCGCCCGGGCTCCGCGCAACCAATCCAACCGGATCAGGGTGTTGCCCAGATCAAAAACGACCACCTCAACCGCCGCCATGCCCGCCTCCGTCCGTCCCGCGCCGGCTCACAACTGCAGGTAGGTGTGCTGGCCGAGGGCTTTCTCGTAGCACTCCAGCAGCCGCATTCCTTCGCTGGGCTTGATGACGTCCCCCTTGATCGCCTGGTCCACATGCCGCTTCATTTCGCTCACCAGTTCGTGGATGTCGTACTGCACGTCCGTCAACACCTCGCCCACCGTGCGCGCCCGGATGGTTTCCTCGATGTAAAAGCCCAGGTCTTCGTCCGGGTCCAGAAACACGTGCGCCTCGTTCACGCGCCCGAACAGGTTGTGGATGTCCCCCATGACATCCTGGTACGCGCCCACGAGGAAAAAGCCGATGCAATAGGGCCGCGCCGTGAACGGATGCAGCGGCAGCGTCGCCCGCTCCCCTTCCTGCCCGATGAACCGCGAGATTTTCCCGTCGGAATCGCAGGTGATATCGACCAGGGTGCCCTGGTTCACCGGCTCCTCCAGCAGGCGCGCCAGCGGCATCACCGGGAACAACTGCCCCAGCGCCCAGTGGTCCACAAGCGACTGGAACACGGAGAAGTTGCAAATGTACTGGTCTCCCAGCGACAAGCGCAAATCGACGATTTCCTGCGGCGGCTTCTGGACCGAGCGGAACAGTTCGCTGACACGCTCGGCGATGTGCCAGTACAACGACTCCACCTGCGCCTTGGACCGCAAATCGAGCAACCCCAGCCCGAACATCACCTCCCCCTGCTCCCGCATTTGCTGCGCGTCGTGCAGCGCTTCGCGCCGGTTCCGTTTGTTCAGCCCGCGGTGGATCGCCAGCATCTCCTCCACCAGCCTGTGGCATCCGTCCCCGCTGGGCAGCGGACGGTCCACGCGCGTTTTCTCGGAGGAGCCGAACACCTCGACCACCAGCACCGAATGCTGCGAGACCAGCGCCCGCCCGCTTTCGCTCACAATGTGCGGGTGCGGCGCCTTTTCCTGGGCGCAGACTTCGGAGAGGTTATAAACCACGTCGGCGCAATACTCCTCCAGCGAATAATTCATGGAGCTGTCGTTGGTGCTGCGCGTGCCGTCGTAGTCCACCCCGAGCCCGCCGCCCACGTCAAAGTATTGGACGGGGAACCCCATCTGCCGCGCCTTGGCGTAATACCGCGCCGCCTCCCGCACCGCGCGTTTGATGATCTGGATGTCCGGCACTTGCGAGCCAATATGGAAATGCACCAGCTTGAAGGAATCCCGCGCGCCCTCCGCCGCCAGCATGTCGCACGCCTCCACCAAGTCCAGCGCCGACAACCCGAACTTCGCGTTTTCCCCCGAGGACATCGCCCAACGCCCGGCGCTTTTGGATTGGAGCTTCACGCGGAAGCCCACGAGCGGTTGCACGCCCATCTCGCGCGCCACCTTCAGGATCATCGCCAGCTCCTCCAGCTTCTCCACCACGAGGATCACCTGCTTGCCCAGCTTGCGCCCGATCATCGCCAGCCGCACATACGCCGCGTCCTTGTAGCCGTTGCACACGATCAAGCTCTCCGGGTCGCTGTGCATGGCCAGCGCCGCCGCCAGCTCCGGCTTGCTCCCCGCCTCCAGCCCGAAATGGTACGGCGCCCCCGCGTCCAGAATCTCCTCCACCACCTCGCGAAGCTGGTTCACCTTGATCGGAAACACCCCGAAATACCCGCCGGTGAACTGGTGCTCCGCAATCGCCGCCCGGAACGCCTCGTTCAACGCCTCCACGCGGTTGCGCAAGATGTCCTGGAACCGCAGCACCATCGGGAACTGGATGCCCCGCTCCCGCGCGTGCGCGATCACGTCCATCATGTCCAGGCTCGGACCCCGCGCCTGCGACGGCGACACCGCCACGTTCCCCTTGCCGTTGATGGAATAATACGGCGCCCCCCACCGCTCAATCTGGTAGAGCTGCGCCGCCTTTGCCAAGTCCCAACCGTTGCCCGGCGGGCCGCCGCCATGCGGCGCCCCGTTCCCCACCGGTTCAGCAACGCGCCCCTGCGCACCCGCGGCAACAACTTGTTCGGACATCGTCTCCCGCGCAAACTGGACTCCCGCGCCGGGGATTTCAACCGCAATTCCGCGCGCCCCCAAACTTTTTTTTCGACCGCCCCTCAACCCACTCCGGCCTTCACCGCCGCATACGATTCCAGTGAACCGATCTCCGCCCAACGGCCCCGGTCCTCCACCACCGACCCAAGCCTTCCCTCCTCAATCAACGCCAGAAAGTGCGGGATCACCGATACCGCGCGCCCCGCCGGCAGCCGCCCCAAAAACGCCGGTTCCACCAGGTAGATTCCCGCAAACTGGCACTGCCGCGCCACCGCCGCGCCCCGCGCCCCGCGAATGTCCACCACGCGCCCCGTCCCGTCCACCCCCACGTTGGTGAGCGTCCCGCGCGACCGCAACGCCAGCGTCACCTCGTGCCCCGCGCGCGCGTGCTCCTCCCACAAACCCGCCAGCGGCATGTCCGTCAGGATGTCCCCGTTGTAAACCAGCGCCGTTTCTCCGCCCAACAAATCCTCCACGTTCTTCAGTCCCCCGCCCGAGTCCAGGATCACCGGCTCGTGGCGCAAGACCACCGGCATCCCCCGCCATTGCCCGCCCGGAAACGCCTCCTCAAACCTGTGCGCCAAATGGTGGGTGTTCAGGATCACCCGCTCGATCCCGTGCGCCCGCAAGTGCTCCAATATCCATTCCAGCAACGGGCGCCCGCCCACCGGCAGCAGCGGCTTGGGCACGGTGTCCGTCAAAGGACGCAGCCGCGTCCCCAAACCCGCGCACAACACAAACGCCGTCGAAACCTTGCCCAGCTTCATCCGGCCCGCTACCCTGCACGAACCCCTGTCTTTCGCAATCCCATGCTCGACCAACTCGCCAACCGCCTCCAGGACGTCTTCCGCAATCTCCGCGGCTTCGGCAAACTCTCCGAGTCCAACGTCGCCGACGCCTGCCGCCAACTCCGGATGGCCCTCCTCGAAGCGGATGTCCATTTCCAGGTCGCCCGCGAACTGGTCGAGGCGGTCAAGACCCGCGCCCTCGGCGCCGAGGTCCTCCAAAGCATCACGCCCGGCCAGCAAATGGTGAAGGTCTTCCACGATGAACTCGTCCGGCTCCTGGGCGATTCCCCGCCCCTTGCGGCCGGCTCCCCCCTCCGCATCCTCCTCTGCGGCCTCCAGGGCAGCGGGAAGACCACCACCGCCGCCAAACTCGCCGCCTGGCTCAAGCGCAACGGGCGCCACCCCCTCCTCGTCGCCGCCGACCTCCAGCGCCCCGCCGCCATCGACCAACTCGAAACGCTCGCCCGCGCCCTCGACATCCCCATCACCGCCGACCGCGCCGCCAAAGACCCCGCCGCCCTCGCCGCCACCGCGCTTGCCCAGGCCGCCAGCATCTCCCGGAACGCCGTCATCGTCGATACCGCCGGACGCCTCGACCTCGACGACGCCCTCCTGGGCGAGCTCGCCCGCGTCCGCGACGCCCTGCGCCCGCAGGAGGTCCTCTTCGTTGCCGACGCCGCCCTTGGCCAGAAATCCGTTGAAATCGTCCAGCGCTTCCACGCCGCCGTCCCCCTCACCGGCCTCATCCTGACCCGGCTGGACGGCGATGCCCGCGGCGGCGCCGCCATTTCGATGCGCCACGTCACCGGCCTGCCCATCCATTTCCTTGGCACCGGCGAAAAGCCCGATCAGTTCGAGCGCATGGACGCCGCGCGCCTGGCGGGGCGCATCCTTGGCATGGGCGACATTGTGGGCCTGGTCGAGAAGGCGGCCGAAGCCGCCGCCTCCTTCGACGGCGCGGCGCTCGAAGACAAAATCCGCCGCAACGCCTTCGGGCTGGACGACATGCTCGGCCAACTCCGCCAGGTCCGAAAACTTGGGCCGATGCAGAATTTGCTTGGCATGATGCCCGGCATGCCTACCCTTCCTGATCCTGCACAGGCGGAAACCAGGCTCAAGCGGACGGAAGCGATCCTCTTGAGCATGACGCCCCAGGAACGGCGCCGGCCGGAGTTGCTCAACGCCCGGCGCCGGCAGCGCATCGCCCGTGGCAGCGGCACCACCGTCACCGCGGTCAACGAATTGTTGCACCAGTTCGGTTCCATGCGCAAGATGATGAAGAGCAAAGGAAAAATGAAGAAGCTCCTCGGCCGGTTCGCCGCGGGCGGGGGCTTCGGAATCAGGTAACCCGGCGGAAACAATCGCGCGGCCCACCGGCCCCGCAACAAAACGGAAAAGAGACGGCAAATTATGGCAACGGTCATCAGGCTCCGGCGCGAAGGCGCCCGCAATAGCCCCGCGTATCGCGTGGTGGTCGCCGACAAACGCAGCCCCCGCGACGGCAAGTTCCTGGAACTTCTCGGCACCTACAACCCCCGCAAGGAAGGCACGAACTTCCAGGTCAAACTCAACCGCATCGATTTCTGGATCGCCCGCGGCGCCAAACCCAGCGAGACGGTCGCCTCCATCATCAAAAAGGCGCGCAAACTCGCCGCCAGCGCCGAGGCCGCCGCGCCCGCGGCCGCCCCGGCCGCGGCAACCGCGACCTGACCCGCCCATGTACCTGGCGAGCTTCGTCGATTATGTCGTCATGCGGCTCGTCCAACGGCCCGAGGAGGTCCGCATCTCCCGCGCCGAATCCGGCGACCTCATAGAGTTCCGCGTCTCCGCCAACGCCGCCGACATGGGCCGCGTCATCGGCAAACATGGCCGCACCATCGGCGCCATCCGCGCCCTCGCCAACACCGCCGCCGCCCGCACCGGCAAACGCGCCACCGTCGAAATCGACGAACCCCAACCCTCCAGCCCGCCCCCCAACCCGGACGAACCCGCCCCCCCGCCC
>CAYSZK010000154.1:5516-7118 GCA_964435495.1 uncultured Verrucomicrobiales bacterium | reverse complement strand
CGCCGTCCGCCCCGCCCTTCGCCTCCCGCCGCCCCAGCCGCGCCGCCATCAGCCGCGCCGTGCCTCGCGAGCAAATCGTCCGCCCGTGTCGGCCCACATGGTCCCAATGCGCGTGCGATACAAACGCCGTCTCCCGCCCCCGGCGCGGGTCCAGCCACAGGCCGTGCGCCTCCAGCAACACCCCCGCCGCATACTTCACGCGCATCGCACCGGCACTCAACCGCTGCCCGCCGGCGCCATCCCCCCCCAGCCCTCCGCCGCCAACGCCGCCGCCGCCGCCCGGCTCTCCGCCTCCTTCTTGCTTGCCCCCGTTCCGCGCCCAAGTTTGCGCCCGCGCCACCGCACCTCCACGTCGTAGGTTTTCGCGTGGTCCGGCCCCTCCGCCGACAACGTCACATATTCCGGCGCGTCCGGCGACATGCCTTGGAGAATCTCCTGGAGCCGCCCCTTGGGATTGTCCGACGCCGCGTCCGACCGTTGCTCGCGCCAGAACGGTTCCAGCAGCGTCCGCCCCATCCGCCGCGCCGCCTCCCAGCCCCCGTCCCGGTACACCGCTCCGATCACCGCCTCCATGGCGTCCGAGAGATTGCTCGGCCGGTCATGCCCCCCGCTCGCCGCCTCGTTCCGCCCGAGAATCAAATGCCGCCCCAATCCGATCCGCCGCGCCAGTTGGCACATCGCCTCCCGGTTCACCATGAACGCCCGGCGCTTGGTCATGTCTCCCTCCCGCGCCCCGGCCAATTGGTCATACAAGTATTCCGTGCACAACATCTGCAACACCGCGTCCCCCAGGAACTCCAGCCGCTGGTTGTCCGGGACCCGCCGCCGCCCCTCGTGGATCACCGACGGATGCGTCAGCGCCTCTGTTAGAATCCCGCGGTCCTGAAACCGGTGCCCCGCCAACTCTTCAAGCCCGTCCATGCCCTCTAGACTGGCCCGATTCCGGCCCCAAGGCAATCCCCTCCGCGCGCCTCCGCCGCCGGAACGCCTTCGCCGAACCTCGAATGCGCATGGACCGAATCCGGAATCCCGCGGGACGGACCGTCAGAGAAAGCGGGCAAAGGACTCCAAATCCCGGCATGTGAGGGCGTGGCGAAGGAGGCGCCGGAGAAGCTGGGGGTCGGAGAGCGCGTGAATGGATTCGCTCAGCCCTTCAGGGACGGGGGGAAACCGCGTGTCCAGAACCTCAAGCACCGCCGCCCGAAGGGAAAGGATTTGGCCCTTCTCCAAGCCCTTCTCCAGGCCCTCTTGAACTAGCTTTTCAGCGACACTCATGGCGGCGGCCTTGACGGTGGGGTTGGTCAAGGACTCAATCTAGCGCTTCGGTTCCTTGAGGTGCTCCAGAAGAAGATAAACCAAGGCGCGGGAACCATCCCCGGAGACGCCGCGGGAAAGGAAAGCAAGGCCCGATGCGCCCGGCGCCCCCAAGACTCACGCCCGAAACTCTCACGCCGCTCCAAACGGGCGCTTCTTCCCCCGGCGCGGCCTACAATTTCAGATCCCCCTGCCGCCGCGCCCGCGGCGGCTTCGCCGCTGCTCCCGCCGGCTACGCCGCCAAGCCCCGATCCGTCGTCGAACGAGGGAGCCATTCAGATTTATGGC
>CAYSZK010000154.1:0-5506 GCA_964435495.1 uncultured Verrucomicrobiales bacterium | reverse complement strand
CCCCCTGCCGCCGCGCCGGCGGCGGGTCCCCACCCACACCCGGCGCCAAACCGAGCCGCGCCGCCAGGCGCTCCAGTGTCCCAGGCGCGAACCCTTCATAATGGTTGTTCACCATCACAAACACACGGCCCGGCCCCTCGATCCCCCGCACCCGCGCCGCCCACGCCTCCAACTCCGCGTCCCGCGGCCACATCAGGCCCCGATACTCGTGCGCCGTCGCGCCCGACGCGCCATACTTCGTCCGCAAATCCCCCAGCAGCCGCACCACCACGTCCGGCGAAGTCCGGGGATGATGCAGAAACGCCGACGCCCCGCCCGGTCCCGCCGTGTCCGCCCAAACCCGCGCCACCCCATGCGCCTCCAGCAACGCGTCGATCCGCGGGGCGTCCCAACCCGGATGCCGGAATTCCACAGCCCAGGAAACCTCCTCCGGAAGCGCATCCACGAAACGCGCGAACACCCGGTACCCGCCCTCGGGCCGGAACGACGGCGGAAGCTGCACGAGCACCACGCCCAGCCGCGGATGAAGCGGCGCAAGGGCGTCCACAAACTTTTCCACCTCCGCCCCGCAATCCTCCAACCGCCGTTCATGCGTGATCGCCCGCGGCAATTTCGGGCAGAACCGGAACGTATCCGGCGTCTTGCGCAACCACGCCGCCTGTGCGGGCGCGGACGGCGCCTGGTAAAAGGTCGAGTCCACCTCCACGGCGTTGAACCGCCGCGCATAAAACCCCAGCCACTCCCCCGGCGGCAGCCCTCCGGGGTAAAACCCGCCGCGCCACGACTCAAAGCTCCACGCGCAGCTCCCCAGATAAAGTTGCGCCACAGCCCCGGCGTCCACGCTCATCCCCGTCTCACCCCCCGTATGGCGCGCCCTGGGCAGAACCGGGCCTCCTTCGCGCCGGGCCGTCCACGTCGGGCGCCTCTTCCCCGCGTCAGCGCCGTGGCGGCGGGCCGCCCGTGGACGAGGGATTCTCCGGCGCGTGCCGGTAGGTGATCCGGCCTTTGGTCAGGTCGTAGGGGCTGATTTCCAGGCTGACGGTGTCGCCGACCATGATTTTGATGAAATTCTTGCGCATGCGCCCGGACAAATGGCACAGCACCACGTTGCCGTTGGTCAGTTGCACGCGGAACATGGTCGCCGGCAACACCGCCAATACTTTGCCCTGAATCTCAATCGCATTCTCCATCCGCCGCCGTTATGCCCAAAATCGCGGCCATGGCAAGACGCATCGGCGGGCATGGCGCGCGGCGGGAGCGGCGGCGCCCCCGCCGCCGTAAGTGTCCAGTGCGCGAGCGGGAGGTTGAGGATGCCGCCCGAATTATTACGATCCGACCCTTGGGGCCAGTCCTTGACATTGGCGCCTTGTGGCGCGCGCCACCCGCCTCTTGACATCGAAGCCTTCCTGATTTCCCTTGTCGCATATGGATGCCGCAACCCAGGCCCCGATGACGCTCACCCCGGCCGCCGCCGCCCAGATCGCCGCGCTCTCCGGCGGCGACCCCGCCAAAGGCCTTCGCCTGTACGTGGAAAAGGGCGGCTGCTCCGGCCTGCAATACGGCATGGCCATCGGCGCCCCCCAGCCCGGCGACGACCTGGTGGAACAGGACTGCGCCCGCCTCTACATCGACCGCGAAAGCCTCGCCTTCCTCGCCGGATGCACCCTCGACTACGAGGACGGCCTCACCGGCGCCGGTTTCCGCGTCATCAATCCCCACGCCAAACGCCACTGCGGCTGCGGCACCTCGTTCGAGCCCTGAGCGCGGTGGCGCACTTCCGCCTGGCGTCGGAAACCTCCTGGATTTGGCGGCCGGGAAAGCGCCGGGAGTGGGGAGCCCGCGGGTGCGGCACAAGTTTCCGCGAGCGCGGAAGGCGCACGATCCATAAGCCCTGGGCTCTTGAAGGGCGCACCCTGGGTGCGGGAAGAAGGTTGTCCCGCAACTGGCGCCCGCCCCCGCCGATTCCCGCTTGCCCGCGCGGCCGGCGCCGCTAGGGTTGCCGCCATTACAACAGGTTATCCGTCAACCCCCAAACCCCCATCCCCCCTTATGAGCAACCCCGACCTCCGCATCTCCGACTATGGCCATTTCGACGAGAAGGAAGGCTGTTTTGTCATCACCGCCGAGCCGCCGCGCAAATGGCGCAACATCCATTACAACCGCTGGGGCAACCACGAGTATTACGCCGAGGCCACCCACATCGGCGATGGCATGGGCCGCTACACCGACGCCGAGGGCAATGTCATCCGCACGGTCGGCTACGACTGCAAATACCTCTACGTGCGCGACGACGAGTCCGGCACGCTCTTCAACCCCGCCGGCATGCCCTGCCCCACGCCCGTCGAAGGCCGCCGCATCGAAATCCATCCCTCCAAGACGGTCATCGCCTCCTCCTGCCTCGGCCTCAAGGTGCGCCACCGCATCTTCGTGCCCGCCGACGCCACCGCCGAGGTCTGGACGCTTGACATCCAGAACACCACCGCCAAACCGCGCCGCCTGTCGGTCTTCGCCTACACCGCCTTTGATCTGGGCGGATGCACCCGCAACGGCGAGGGGTTCCACGGCGACAACTACTCCGAAATCCACCCGGACCTCGCCGCGGTGCTGGTCGTCAACCGCCACCGCATGGTTCCCATCCCGCACCGCATCGGTTTCCTGGCGGCGCAATCCGATTACTTTGCCGCGTGCGGCATGCGCGACCGGTTCACGCGCGCCGACTACAGCCTTGCCGCGCCCAAACCGATGTTTGGCTGGGACTGCGACAACGCCGCCGGGTATGTCTGGAACCCCGCCGCCGCTGTGCAATGCAAAATCACCGTCCCCGCCCACGGGGCGCACCGGCTCGACTTCCTCATCGGAATCACCACCGGCCCCGAGGACGTCGCCCGCCTGAGGCGGCGGTTCACGCCGGCCGAGATCGATTGCGCCGCCGAATCCCAGGCGCGGACCGAGCGCGAACGCGCCGCGGCCTACCATGTGAACACCGGCGCGGCCAACGCCAACCGCGACGCCATGTTCAACATCTTCATCAAGAAACAGGTCTATTCCTACATCATGGACAAGAGCGGCGTCCGCGACAACTTGCAGAACGCCAACGGCCTGGTCCTCACCGATCCCGCGACCGCCCGCGCCAACATCCTCAAATGCCTGGGCGTGCAGAAGGCCGACGGAAGCTGCCTCCACTCCTGGCGCCCGCTCAACCGGCACCAGTACTCCGACAAACCGGCCTGGATGCTCCAGACGGTTCCCTGGTACATCAAGGAGACCGGCGACCAGTCGATCCTGGAAGAGAATATCCCGTTCTTCGAATCCAAGGAGACCGGTTCGGTCTGGGAACACATGCTGCGCGCCTACCGGTTCCTGTCCACCGACCTCGGCAAGCGCGGCCTCTGCGACCAGCATTTCGCCGACTGGAACGACAATCTCGAAAAGACCGAGCTCACCGGCGAACGCGAAAGCGTCATGGTCAGCCAGCAGCTCTGCGCCGGCCTCCTCGAAACCGGCGCCCTCGCCGAACGCATCGGCCAGACCGCCGTCCGCGACGAATGCGCCGCCCTCCACAAGAAGATGGCCGATACCATCAACCGCGCGGCCTGGGACGGCGAATGGTACGTCCGCACGATCTGCGAGGACGGGTATTGCCTCGGCTCGTCGAAGAACCCCGAGGCCCGCATCTTCGTCAACACCCAAAGCTGGGCGGTGTTCGGCCGCATCGCCGACCGCGAGCGCCTGCTCCAGTGCATGCGGTCGGTGGACAAGTTTATTGAGAAACCCGAGGGCTTCGCCATCGCCGACCCGCCCTGCATGACCTTCGACCAGCGCGTGGGGCGCCTCACCGCCGTCATGCCCGGCTACGTCGAAAACGGCGGCTGCTACAACCACGCCGCCGGATTCAAGTGCGTCGCCGATTGCATGCTGGGCCGCGCCGAGGAAGCCTTCCGCACGCTTTGCAAGGTCGCCCCCGACGGCCCCGAGCTGCCGGTCTCCGTCTCCGGCGCCGAACCGTTCGCGTTCGGCAACCATTACTCCCGCGTCCCCTCCGGGCGCGGCACCGGCGGCTACGCCTGGCGCACCGGCACCGCCTCCTGGTTCACCGTCGCCCTGCTGGAATACATCCTCGGCGCCCGGCGCGGCTACGACGGCCTGGTCATCGATCCCTGCCTCTCCAAGACCGTGCCCGAAGCCGCCCTCGTCCGCCGCTTCCGCGGAACGCAATACACCATCCATCTGGACAATCGCGAAGGCCGCTGCACCGGCGCGCGGGAAATCCGGCTCGACGGCGAAATTCTTAAAGGCAACGTCCTTCCCATCACCGGCAAACCCGCCCACCGGGTGGACGTCATCCTCTGACCCCGGTGGCCCTTTCCGAACGCGCCGGCGCCGTCGTCCGCCGCGCCCGCGCCTTCTGCGAGGCCGGGACGCCCGGCCATTTCCTCGTCGCCGTTCATCCCCCCCGCGAATGGCCGCCCATCCCCGATTTCACAAGCGTCGAATGGGACAACCCCGCCGAACTCCAGCGGCACGTCGATGCGCAACTGGAGAACCACCGCGCGGGCTGGTGCTCCAAGGAGGGGCTTGATGACGACACGCTGCCGTGCATCGCTCCGCGCTTCGGCTACGCCGAGCACACCGCCTGGCTCGGCATGAACATCCGCTGGCAGCGGGACACCAGCATCGGCGAACCGTTCCTCAACAGCCGTTCGCAAATCCCCGGGCTTGGCCTCCGGGAGGAGTCGTTCGGCTACCGGCTCATGCGCGACAGTTACGCCCACCTGCGCTCGCGCCAGGATGGGTCGTTTTTCCTCGCCATGCGCGGCTGCGCCTCGCCGATGGAACTCGCCAACGCTGTGCGCGGCGACGACATCTTCATGGACTTCGCCGAAGAGCCGGCCTTCTGCCACCAGCTCCTCGCGCGGCTCACGGAGATTTATCCGGACTACCTGAACCGGCTCCGGTCATGGGCCGACGAAATTGACGGCGGCACACTCTTCTGGATGCACCAGGGCTGGATCGGCCCCAACGCCATGGGCCATTTCTCCAATGACGCGGCCATGCTCTGCGGCCCCGGGGTCTATGCCGAATTCGGGTTTCCGTACGAAGAGAAACTCACGGCCGGCTGGGACCACATCCTCTTCCACATCCACACCGAAAAAATGCATTACGTGCCCCGGCTCGCCCGGCTCCGACGGCTCCGGCTGTTGCAGGTGCAGGCCGACCCGGCCACGGGATCGAACTTCAATAGTATCGGCAGAATCCTCGCCGCCACCGGCAACGCGAATCTCCTGATCACCGCCGGCTCCGCCGAAATCCGCGCCAACCTCGACGCCGTGCGCGGGCGCAACGTTTTCTTTGTTGCCCACTGCGAATCCCGCGCGGACGCCGCCGACCTCATCGCCTGGCTGCGCGGCCGGTCGGCGGCCTGAACCCGCCCCGCGGCGCCCGCGCCTCACCCGCGCCCCGCCGGATCCTGTCTCTCCGCCCCCGCCGCCGCCGCGGCATCTTCCCG
>CAYSZK010000153.1:0-7501 GCA_964435495.1 uncultured Verrucomicrobiales bacterium | reverse complement strand
TGGAGGAGCGGGTGAAAGCCGCGTCGGAGTCCGGGAAATACGAGCCGTACCGGAATTGGCTTTCCTACCGGGACGGGGACGCGCACTTGGCGGCGCGGCTGGCCTGAGGGCTCAAGGAAGGCCTTTGGCCGCCACACCGCTTTGGCGCGGGGAAAGGGCGCGGTCCACGGGCGGCGCGTTTGAAAGCGGCGCCGCCGCGTTCGCTCCGCCACCGCACTCCATAGGGCACATTGTGCCGAACCTTTGGAATGCGCACGGAGGGGGGGTCTCCCCACGAAGGACGCGGGGAGAGAAAGGGCTTGCCCCAGGGGCGGGGTTGGCGTTGGGTTGGCGGCTGTGAGCAAGCAGCGAAGCGCGGATGCCCGCCCCAACGTGATCTATATTTACGCCGATGACCTGGGGCGGGGGATGTTGAGTTGTTATGGGCAGAAATATTTCCGGACGCCGAACATCGACCGGCTGGCCGCGGAGGGGTTGAAGTTCCACAGGAGTTACGGATGCGCCTTTTGCGCGCCGTCGCGGGCGAGCCTGCTGACGGGGATGCACGATTGCCACCGCGGGCAGTGGACCTTCACGCGGGGCGGAATATACGACCGGTACACGCAGGGGCGGATGACGCGGGAGGAGGTTGGCGAGCTGATTCACACCACCAGCCTGCAGCCGCCGGACAACGAGGTGTTTCTGGCGCAGGTGGCGAAAGCGGCGGGGTATGTGACGGCGCAGATCGGAAAGTTGGAATGGGGTTTTTCGACGGCGGACCGCGAAATCCGGCGGCACGGGTGGGATTACCATTTCGGCTATTACGATCATGTCCATTGCCACGGGTTTTATCCGCCCTACCTGTTTGAGAACGGGGAGCGCGTGCCGGTCCCCGGCAACACGCGCGCGGACTTTGGCAAGGCGCGGGATGGAGAATCCCCGGAGAATCGGGCGGAGCGGTGGGACCGGAAGGGGCGCGGGGTGTATTCGCAGGATTTGTTTGACGAAAAGATTTTGTGGTTTTTGCGGGAGAACGCAAACCGGCCTTTTTTCTTGTACCACCCGAGCCAGTTGCCGCACGGTCCGATCATCACGCCGGAGGTGGACGCGGCGGTGCGGGATCATCCGGAGCTGACGGAGTACGAGAAGGAGTTCGCGTCGATGATCCTGCGGCTGGACCGGACGGTGGGGATTGTGCTGGACGAAGTGCGGCGGCTGGGGATTGAGGAGCGGACGGCGATCGTATTTTGCGCGGACAACGGGCACGCGCCGTACATCCGGCAGCCGGGCCGATGCGAGCCGGACCGGAATCTGCGGACGGGGGAAGCGTACGACAACGTGCGCACGAAGTTTTATTCGGAGTTGAGCGGCGACATTTTCAACGGGAACGACGGGATGGCGGGGTTGAAGTTCACGAACTGGGAGGGGGGCGTGCGGCTGCCGTTTTTGGCGCGGTGGCCCGGGGTGATTGGGCCGGGGCGGACGACGGAGCATTTGATGGCGAACTACGATTTTTTGCCGACGCTGGCGGAGATGGTGGGGGGGACGTCGCCGGAGGGCAAGGACGGGATATCGTTTCTGCCGGAATTGCTCGGGGACACGGAGCGGCAGAGGCGGCACGGGCATGTGGTGTTTGCTTCGCAGCTTGGGCCGGCACTGGTGACGGAGGAGGGGTGGAAACTCAAGCAGGTGACCCTGCCGAAGCAGAACCTGTACCAATTGTTCCGGCTGCCGGAAGATTACCGGGAGGAGAAGGACGTGGTGTTCGAGCAGCGGGAGGTGGTGGAGCGGCTGGGGACGGCCTTGTTGCGGGAGTGCGACGGGAACTTTTTGAACGGGACGCCGGCGGCGCATCAGGTGTGGTTTCCGGGGTTGAATTTTCACGGGCCGGAATGCCATTGGGACTTGGCGCCGTAGGCGCCGGTGCGTTCCCAGATTTGAATTCCCAGACTTCCGTGGAAGTCCGCTCCTTGGTCGGCCCCTGACGCGCGGACTGTCCCGCCATGTCTCCGCCCGCCGCGCCGCGGAGCGGGGTCCGAACAAATCCAGCGTGCTGCCCGACAATGTCGCTCTTCCCTTGATCTCCGCAGTCAGCCGTTCCGGCGCGCGCTCAAGCCGGCCCGGGCATCGGAAGAATCTGCTGCGCTCCGTGGACGTGTCCTCGCCGCTTTCTGTTCAAGCCGCTTCTCACCCTCCTCCCGCCCTCCAAGCCAGTGGCCCTGCGAGCCGTTGGTTCCTCATCGCGTACCCTCTTGACAATCCTGCGACGGGCGTTCAACAAATGCGGCATGATCTTTTCATCCGCACTCAGAACATCGGGGATCCTTGCAGGTCTGGCGGCATGTGCCTTGGCGGCCCACCCGGTCAGGAGCAGTGAGACATCTCCTTCCCGCGTTTCCTCTGGAGACTTGAACGACCTCCCTTTCAGCTGCTGTGGCGTGGTCTTCAACACTGAATTTCAAGGGAGCGGCACCGTGGCCCGCCACCCCAAGATCGTGGTTTCGTGCGCCCATGTCACTTTCGACAACGGCGCATGGCTCGGCAGCAACAAGTGGGTGCGCAAATGGCATAGCAGCAAGAATCCGTCCTCGGCATCTTCGAAAATAGCGCTTCGCGGCTACTGGTACTGGACCGAATATGGCGCTTCCGAGGAATTCCAGGACGATTTCGTGGTCTTCTACGCCTATGACAACCTTGCGAAAGGCAGTTGGACCGGCTGGATATGGAACGACGACCTGGACGACCATCCGCTCTTGAGTTCGAGGGCTAAAATCATCACCGGCTATCCCAGCAGCGACTCTTATTACATGAACTTCACAGGCCCTTTCAGCAGCGCCTACCAGGACGACGACGGCTACGCGGTCTGGAACCCGTTCGTTAAAGGCGGCAACGGCATGAGCGGGGGCGGCGTTTTCGCCTACGACGAAGGCTACGATGAGTTCCTTCTCGCCGGGGTTCATGTCTCGGGCGCCAAGCGCGGGTTCGGCGCCGGCGCCCGCGCCCTCGACTCCGAGGCGGCGAGCCTTATGGAAAGGGCCATGGAATCCGCCGAAGACGGCGGGCTCACCGTGACCAGAGCCTTTTCCAACACGAATCCCGCCGCCATCCCGGATGACGAAGATTCCTGGACCAAGCGGAAGATCAAGGTCTCCGGAATGCCCAAACCCGGCACGGCTCTGTTTCTCTCGCTGGTGGTCTCCCACAGTTTCAGGGGCGACCTTGAAGTCAAGCTGAAGTCCCCCGCAGGCCGCACCTTGTTGCTTAAGGAAATCGACCCTGCGGACTCCGCCGACGACGTCGTTTTTGACGAATTGAACATCTCCTCCGCGTTTGCGGGCCAGAACCCAAACGGTGAATGGACCCTTTGCGTGCGCGACTTGACCGCGGGCGACGTGGGCCGAATTGAGTTTGCAACACTTATCATCTCCGCCAAGGACGATTGACGCTTGGCGCCTGGGGAATCTTTCCCCGTTGCCTGTCCCTTTGCAGGCTGCTTGAAGGGTTTGCCGTCCCGCCATGTCGGCGCACCCCGCTCCACGGGGTGGTTCAGAACAAATCCAGTGCGCTGCCTGACAGCGTCGCCCTTCCCTTGATCTCCGCGGTCTTGGGATTCCCCGCCGCGTCCAGGAGCGCCAGCACCAGCCCCGCCCCGCCGCCACCGGGCGCCGCCTCCCGCGGCTTCTGCAACAACCGCCGGAACGCCTCCAAGGTTTCCGGTTTCTCCCCGCCCACCCGCGCCACTGTGTCGCCCTGCGCAATCCCCGCCTTCGCCCCGGTCCCCTCCTCGTGAATCCACACCGCTTTGGGCGCATTCCCGGCCCAGACCCAGCACACGCCGTCCGGCAGGTCCAGCGCCTCGATCTCTTTTCCGGCCGGACCGCGGTAGACGACAAACAACTCGTGTTCCCGGCTGCGGTTCAGCATCGCCCGGAAGACCAGCGGGTCCTTCCACTCCGTTGCCAGGGCACGGTCCCGAATCGCCTGCAAATGCGCGGGAAGCTGCGACCCGGTGTCCGACGCCCGCGCGCCTCCGCCATAGGCTTCCTTGCGCCGTTCCTTGACCTTTGCCTGCTTCACGTCGGCGTCGTCCGACCGCGGCGGGCTGTACACGGTATATAACACCGTCCCACTGGCCAACACCAATTGCCGGCTGATCAGGACGTCCGCATCCACGAACACCGCGCCGCCGGCGTCCGCCACGGGAAAGAACAGCCCCAGCCCCCGCGGACGCCGGTCTTCCGCCGGCGGCGCTTCCGGTTCCTGGGCGCATCCCAATCCCGCCAGGGCCGCCATCCCCAACAGTCCCGCCGCCACATGTCTTTTCATGCTCCGACTTCCTTTCGCGGTTGCAAGCCCGCTACGACTTGTCGTAATCAATCAAGCCCCGGACAATCGCGGCCGCAAGCTCGTCCTGATACTTGGTGGTGATGATCTTTTTGGCTTCGTACGGGCTTGTCACATTCGTGAGATACCCACCCTCGACGAGGATGGAGGGGCAGAGGGTGTTGCGGATCACGTAAAACCGCGCGCGCTTCACGCCGCGGTTCGTGTCCGGCGCCAGCGCCCCGATCAACCGGCGGTGGACCCGCGCCGCGAGGGCCGCCGAGTTTGATTTGGTGTAATAGGTCGTGATCCCGTTGGCGCCTTTGCGCCGGTAGGAATCGAAGTGGATGCTCACAAAAATGCAGCTCTTCCGCCGGTTTGCCATCCGGCACCGCTCCGCCAGGGACACGTACGTGTCGCTGGTGCGCGTCATGACCACCTCGTAGCCGTTGGTCTTCATCAGCGCCGCCACCTTGGCCGCGACTTTCAGGGTGTAAATCTTCTCGGAGTACTGCTGCCCGGGTATCCCCCCGCGGTCCGAGCCCCCATGCCCCGCGTCCACAATGACCGTCTTGAACGCGTGCGCCCCCGCCGCCCAACCCACGCCGAGCGCCACCAACACCAGCACTCTGCCCGGCCGCGACATGGAAAACCGATAGGCGCCCCGCCGCCGCCCGCAAAGGAAATTTCCGGCGTCCCCCTCGTTCCCCCCCGTGGCACGCCTCATGCCGCTCTCGGGATGACCCGCTCCAACACCTTCGCGCTCGACAGCACCCCGGGTATGCCCGCGCCCGGATGCGTCCCCGCCCCCGCGAAGAACAGGCCCTCCACGTCCTCCGACACGTTGTGCGGGCGGAACCACGCGCTCTGCGTCAACACCGGCTCGAACTGGAAGGCCGACCCCAGGTACGCGTCCAGGTCCGTCTCGAAATCCGCGGGTGTCAACACCCGTTTCGTGGCCAGGTCCGAACGCAGCCCCGGACACAGCCCCTCCAACGATTCCAGGATTCGCTCCGCGTAGGGCTCCTTTTCCGCCGCCCAATCCACGCGTCCCCCCAGATGCGGCACCGGCGACAGCACATAGAAACATTCGCACCCCGGCGGCGCCAGGGAGGGGTCGGTCCGCGTCGGCGCATGCAGGTAAACGGAAAAATCCCGTGCCAGCACCTTGCGCGTGAAGATGTCGTCCAACAACCCCTGGTACCGCTTCCCAAGGACAATCGTGTGATGCGCCAGGTTCGGATAGGTCCGTTTCGTGCCGAAATAAATCAGAAACAACCCCATCGAATACCGCATCCGCGCCAGCCGCGGGTCCGTCCATTTCCGCCGCCACTTCGGGTCCACCAGTTTCCGGTAGGTGTTCGCCACGTCGCCGTTGGACACAACGATCGCCGCGTTCATGGCGCTCCCGCCGGCCAGGTCCACGCCCACGGCCTTGCCTCGCTCGATCCGGATGCGCTCCACGCGCGCCCCCAGGCGCACCTCGCCTCCCATCTCTTCGAAGAGCCGCATCAACCCGCTCACCAGCGCCCCCGTTCCGCCCATCGCGAAATGCACGCCCCATTTTCGCTCCAGGTAATGGATCATCGCGTAGATCGACGACGACGCGAAAGGATTGCCCCCCACCAGCAGCGGATGAAAACTGAACACCATCCGCAACAACGGGTCCCGGATGTACCGCGACACCATCGTAAACACCGGCTCGAACGCCCGCAACCGCACCAGGTCCGGCGCCACCCGCGCCATGTCCAGGAACGTCGAGAACGGGCGGTCGGCAAGGTCCGTGAACGCGCGGCGAAAGATTTCCTCCGTCTTCCGCACGAACGCAAGGTATCCGTCCACATCCGCGGGACAGAACCGCGCCACCTCCGCCACCATCCGCGCCTCGTCCCCTGTGTAATCGAAATGGGACCCGTCGGGAAACACAATCCGGTAGAACGGATCGCACGGAACGAGCTTCACGTAATCCTCCCGCCGCTTTCCTCCCAGCGCAAAAAGCTCGTCAATCAGAAACGGCGCCGTGATGATCGTCGGCCCGGCGTCAAACGTGAACCCGTCCTGCTCGTAAACGTAGGCCCGCCCCCCAGGCTTGTCCCGCATCTCCACCAGCGTGGTACGGTAGCCTTTCGCCCGCAGCCGGATCGCCGTCGCGATCCCGCCGAGCCCGCTGCCAATCACCACCGCCGCCTGCGCCATTCCGGCCTTTATAGCCCGGTTTCCACGCCCTGCAACCCGCCTCGCCCCCCAACTTCCAACCCCCCCGGCACGAGGCCAACCCATGGGCCGGCCCTCCCGGTCCCTTGCCAATCGTCCCGATCCGCCGCCGCGCGGCGCCGCCTATCCCGCGGCCGGGCCGGAACCGTGCGCCGCGCCCGGCGGCTCCAGAAACGGCATCTCCAACTGGTTTTCCTCCGACAACGCCCACGCTTCGATGCCGCGGGACCGCAAATCCGCCGCAAACGCGCCCGCAAACCCGTGCAGCGTCAGCACCAGCCGCGGCTTCACCAAGGCCACCATCCGCAACAAGTCGGGATAATCCGCGTGGTCTGTCAACGGAAACACCTCGTCACAGCCCATCCGGTACTTCGCCCCCGAATCCAGCCCCCATCCCGTCACCGCCGCCGTTCGCCTGTTCGGGATCGCCGCCAACGCCGGGCCCCGCGCCGCCCCCGGCGGACAAATCAACACCCGCCCCGTTAACTCCGTCCCCGGCCCCAGCACCGCGTACTCCGGCAGCGCCATCCCCAGGTCCCGGTACGCCTCCGCCATCCGCGCCACCGCTTTATGCGCCACAAGCGAGAACCCCGCCGCCGCCAGCGCGCACATCAGCTCCTGCGCCTTCCCCAGCGAATACCCCAGCATCACCGGTTGCGCCCCGTCCTCCAGCGCTTTCCCACAATACGCCGCAATCCGCGCCAGCACCTCCTCCGGCGGCGGCATCATGTACCGTGGCAACCCAAACGTCGTCTCCATCACCAGCGTGTCCGCGGCCAACGGTTCGCACGCCTCCGACGCCAGCCCCCGCCGCAACTTGAAATCCCCCGTGTACAACACGGAGCCTTCGCCGTCCCGCGCCCAGAACATCGCCGACCCCAGCACATGCCCCGCCGGCCGCAATTCAATCTCCAGGTCCCCCATCCGCCGCCTCTCCCCAAACGCCAGCTCTTCCACCACCGCGCCGTGCGCCCCGCCTTTCGCG
>CAYSZK010000152.1:0-7716 GCA_964435495.1 uncultured Verrucomicrobiales bacterium | reverse complement strand
TCGCCATGAACCGCATCGGCGGCAAGAGCAACACCGGCGAAGGCGGCGAAGACCCCGAACGCTACTCCCCCCTGCCCAATGGCGATTCCCGCAACAGCGCCATCAAACAGGTCGCCTCCGGCCGCTTTGGCGTCACCAGCCAGTATCTCGTCAACGCCCGCGAAATCCAAATCAAGATGGCCCAGGGCGCCAAGCCCGGCGAAGGCGGGGAACTCCCAGGCCGCAAGGTCTATCCCTGGATCGCCAAAACCCGCCACACCACACCGGGCGTCGGCCTCATCTCCCCCCCGCCCCACCACGATATCTATTCCATCGAAGACCTCGCCGAACTCATTCACGACCTCAAGAACGCCAACCGCCACGCCCGCGTCTCCGTCAAGCTCGTCGCCGAAGTCGGCGTCGGCACCATCGCCGCCGGCGTCTCCAAGGCCCACGCCGATGTCGTCCTCATCAGCGGCTACGACGGCGGCACCGGCGCCTCCCCCCTCTCCAGCATCCAGCACGCCGGCGTCCCCTGGGAACTCGGCCTCGCCGAAACCCATCAAACCCTCGTCCTCAACGACCTCCGCAGCCGCATCGCCGTCGAAGCCGACGGCCAGCTCAAAACCGGCCGCGACATCGCCATCGCCGCCCTCCTCGGCGCCGAGGAGTTCGGCTTCGCCACCGCGCCCCTCGTCGTCATGGGCTGCATCATGATGCGCGCCTGCCACCTCAACACCTGCCCCGTCGGCGTCGCCACCCAGGACCCCGCCCTTCGCGCCAAGTTCACGGGAGACCCAGCCCACGTCGTCAATTTCATGCGCTTCCTCGCCGCCGATCTCCGCGAAATCATGGCCCAACTCGGCTTCCGCACCCTCCAGGAAATGGTCGGCCGCAGCGATCTCCTCGACACCCGCGAGGCCGTCTCCCACTGGAAGGCCCAGGGCCTTGACTTCTCGAAAGTTTTCGAGCGCCCCAACGTTCCCCCCACCGTCGGCCGGTTCTGCTCCCAGCCCCAGGACCACGGGCTCCAGGACTCGCTGGACGTCCGCGAACTCCTCGCCACCTGCGCTCCCGCCATCGAACGCGGCGAAAAGGTCGAAGCCTCCTTCCCCATCCGCAACACCAACCGCGTCGTCGGCACCATCACCGGCTCCGAAATCACACGCAAATACGGCCCCGGCGGCCTGCCCGACGACACGGTCCGCCTTCACTTCAAGGGGTCCGCCGGCCAGAGCTTCGGCGCCTTCCTCCCCCCAGGCATGACGCTCACGCTCGAAGGCGACGCCAACGATTACCTCGGCAAGGGCCTCTCCGGCGGGCGGCTCGTTATCTTCCCGCCCAAGGACGCCCCCTTCGCCGCGGAAAAAAACATCATCATCGGCAATACCGCCTTCTACGGCGCCACCTCCGGCGACGCCTTCATCCGCGGCATGGCCGGCGAACGTTTCCTCGTCCGCAACAGCGGCGTCAACGCCGTCATCGAGGGCGTCGGCGACCACGCCTGCGAATATATGACCGGCGGACGCGCCGTCATCCTCGGCGCCACAGGACGCAACTTCGCCGCCGGCATGTCCGGTGGCATCGCCTACGTCCTCGATCCCGACGGCGCCTTCCCCGCCCACGTCAATAAGGACATGGTCGGCCTCCACAAGCTTGCCGACCCCATGGAAGCCGCCGAGGTCCGGCGCATGATCGAACGCCACGCCGCCCTCACCGGCTCCCTCCGCGCACGCCAGGTCCTCGACCTGTGGACCGATCTCCTCCCCAAGTTCGTCAAAGTCCTCCCCAAAGATTACGCCCGCGTCCTCGCCGCCATGGACCGCGTCCAAGCCCAGGGCCTCAGCGGCGACGAGGCCGTCATGGCCGCCTTCGAGGAAAATAGCCGCGACGCCGCGCGCGTCGGCGGCAACTGAGCCTTTGCCATGGGTAAACCAACCGGATTCATGGAGTTCAACCGCGCATTGCCCGCGGACCGCTCCCCCGCCAACCGGCTCAAGGACTGGAACGAGTTCCACGAGCACATGCCCGCCGCGGACCTGCAAAAGCAGGGCGCCCGCTGCATGGACTGCGGCGTCCCCTTCTGCCACACCGGCTCGCTCCTCGCCGGCATGGCCTCCGGCTGCCCCATCAATAATCTCATCCCGGAGTGGAACGATCTCGTCTATCGTGGCCTCTGGCGCGAAGCCCTCGACCGCCTTCACAAAACCAATAATTTCCCCGAATTCACCGGGCGCGTCTGCCCCGCCCCCTGCGAAGGCTCCTGCGTCCTCGGCATCACCAACCCCCCGGTCACCATCAAGAACATCGAATGCGCCATCGTGGACCGCGCCTTCGCCGAAGGCTGGATCGTTCCCCAGCCCCCCGCCCAACGCACCGGCAAACGCGTCGCCGTCGTCGGCTCAGGCCCCGCCGGCCTCGCCTGCGCCGCCCAGCTCAACCGCGCCGGCCACAGCGTCACCGTCTACGAGCGCGCCGACCGCATCGGCGGCCTCCTCATGTACGGCATCCCCAACATGAAGCTCGACAAACGCGAGGTCGTCCAGCGCCGCGTCGATATCCTCGCCGCCGAAGGCGTCACGTTCGTCACCGGCGCCGAAGTCGGCAAAACGCTCCCCGCCCGCAAGCTCCTCGGCGAATCCGACGCCGTCGTCCTCTGCTGCGGCGCCACCAAGCCCCGCGATCTCAAAGTCGAGGGACGCGGCCTCAAGGGCGTCCATTTCGCCATGGAGTTTCTTACCGCCAACACCCAGCACGTCCTCTCCGGAAATCACGCCTCCGCCTTTCTCTCCGCCCAAGGCCGCGACGTCGTCGTCATCGGCGGCGGCGATACCGGCACCGATTGCGTCGGCACCTCCATGCGCCACGGATGCCGTTCCCTCGTCCAGCTCGAAATCCTCCCCAAACCTCCCCTCGAACGCGCCCCCGACAATCCCTGGCCCCAGTGGCCCAAGGTTTACAAAATGGACTATGGCCAGGAAGAGGCCGCCGCCGTCTTCGGCGCCGACCCCCGCGGCTACCTCGTCACCGCAAAGAAGTTTGAGGGCGGCCCCGACGGACATGTCAAAGCCGTCCACACCGTCGGCGTTGAATGGGCCAGAAATGAAAAGGGCGCCCTCGTGCCCAAAGAACTCCCGGGCACGGAGAAGGTCCTGCCGGCACAGCTCGTTCTCCTCGCGATGGGTTTCCTCGGACCCGAGGACGCCATCCTCGAAGAACTCAAAATCGAACGCGACGAACGGTCCAACGCCAAGGCTGAGCACGGCCGCTTCGCCACCAATATTCCCGGCGTCTTCGCCGCCGGCGACATGCGCCGCGGCCAGAGCCTCGTCGTCTGGGCCATCAACGAAGGCCGTGGCGCCGCCCGCGAGTGCGACCGCTACCTCATGGGCGCCACCGCCCTCCCCTGACCCCCCGGGACGCCGCGGCCCGCCCCCCCGGCCACGCCGGGAAAAGCCCACGTTCCGCATTGATCATCCCGCCTCCCCCGTGTTTACTTGCCGCTTATGTCCGACAGACAAAAAACCCTCGCCGGGTCCGCGTCCCTCAGCGGCCCCGCCCTTCACACGGGCGCCAACGCCACCCTGACCCTCCTTCCCGCCCCGGAAAACACCGGGATCGTCTTCAAGCGCACCGATCTCAAGGACGAACCCACCATCGCCGCCAGCGTCGCCAACGTCAAACATGTCGAACGCGCCACCACCCTCGGCGAGGGCAATATCAAGGTCCACACCGTCGAACACGTTCTCTCCGCCCTCCGCGGCCTCGATATCGACAACGCCATCATCGCCATGGACGGCAACGAACCGCCCATAGGCGACGGCAGCGCCCTCCCTTACACAGGCCTCATCCAACGCGCCGGAATCGCCCAGCAGGACGCCCGCCGCGACTATTTCGAGGTCAAAACTCCCGTCTCCGTCGAAGGCCCCGACGGCGGCATCCTCGTCGCCCTCCCCTCAAAAACCTTCGAGGTCTCCTGCACCAATGTCACCCACAACGGCCTCCACACGCAGTTCCACCGGTTCGCGCACAACCCCGAAACGTATCCGTCCGAGATCGCCCGCGCGCGGACGTTTGTTTTTTACGAGGAAGTCCAGCCGCTCATGGAAAAGGGCCTCATCAAGGGCGGCAGCCTCGAAAACGCCGTCGTTATCCGCGGCGAACAGCTCATGACCCGCGAGCCCATGCGGTATCCCAATGAGTTCGCACGCCACAAAGTCCTCGATGTCATCGGCGACCTCGCCCTCTTCCCCAAACGCCTCAAGGCGCACATCGTCGCCGTCCGCACAGGCCACGCCCTCAACGTCGAGCTCGCCCGCGCCCTTCTCAAGGCCCTCCGCTCGCGCGACGCCATGCGCTTCCCCGTCGAACACATCCCCACCGGCGACAGCGCCCTCGACATCGAGGAAGTCCTTCGCATCCTCCCCCACCGCTACCCCTTCGTCATGGTGGACCGCATCCTCCGCTTCGAGGGCGATGGCAAGGCCGTTGGCGCCAAAAATGTCACCGTCAATGAACCCTATTTCCAAGGCCATTTCCCAGGCCATCCCGTCATGCCCGGCGTCCTTCAACTTGAAGCTATGGCCCAGGTCGCCTCGCTCCTCCTCCTGCGCCACGCCGAAAACGCGGGCAAAATCGGCTATTTCATGAGCGCCGACAACGTCAAGTTCCGACGCATGGTCGTCCCCGGCGACACGCTCATCATCGAAGCCGATCTCACCCGCGCCCGCGGCAAAATCGGCAAAGCCGCCTGCCGCTGCCTCGTGAACTCCGAAATCGTCTCCGAGGCCGAGCTCACCTTCGCCATCGCCGACTGACCCCCATCCCGACGCAATGTCCCGCATCCATCCCAGCGCCGTCGTGGACAGCCGCGCCGAATTGGGCGCCGACATCGTCATCGGCCCCTTCTGCGTGGTCGCCGGCGACGTCGTCCTCGGCGACCGCTGCCGCCTCCTCAGCCATGTCTCCATCCAAGGCCCCACACGCGCCGGACCCGACAACGAATTCCATCCCTTCTGTTCCATCGGCGGCGCCACCCAGGACCTCAAGTACCGCGGCGAACCCACCTACCTCACCATCGGCGCCGCCAACCGGTTCCGCGAGTTCGTCACCATCAACCGCGGCACCGCCCCGGGCGAACACACAGTCGTCGGCTCCCATAACAATCTCCTCGCCTACGCCCACGTCGCCCACAACTGCGTCGTCGGGGACCACTGCGTCTTCTCCAACAACGGCACCCTCGCCGGCCACGTCATCATGGAAGACCACGCCATCATCGGCGGCCTCAGCGCCGTCCACCAGTTCTGCCGCATCGGACGCTTCGCCATGATCGGCGGCTGCACCAAAATCGTCCAGGACGTCCCCCCCTTCATGGTCGCCGATGGCAACCCCGCCACCGTCCGCGCCGTCAACACCGTCGGCCTCCAGCGCCACGGCGCTTCCGAAGACACCCTCCGCCACCTCCGCGCCGCCCACAAAATCCTCTACGACGACACCCGCAACACCTCCCAGGCCCTCGCCCATATCGAAACCACCCTCCCGCCCCTGGACGAAATCCGCCACCTCGTCGCCTTCGTCCGCGCCTCGCAACGCGGCATCATCCGCTGATCCCCCCCTCCAACTTTCCGCGGGACTCACCCCCCGCCTTCCCCCACACTCCCCGCCGTGTCCGACCCCGCCCCCAGCCCCCGCCGCTTCCGCGATCTCTTCAAAGTCAACGTCGTCCTCATCTCCCGCCCCACCCGCGACGGCGAATCCAAGTCCCTCGAACCCGAACCCGCCGCCACCATCCAACGCCGCGATTCGCTCCTCGTCGTCGGTCGCCGCGACCGCATCAACACCTTCGAAAAGGAACACGGCCTCTGACGCCCGCGCCGCTTCACCCAGGGCGGCAGTTGTGGTAGGTTCTCCCCACGATGACCGCCGCCGCCCTCCCCCGCGTCTCCCCGTCCGAATACCTCCGCATGGAGCGCGCCTCCGATTCGCGCCACGAGTTTTACCAGGGCGAAATCTTCGCCATGTCCGGTGGATCCCCGAATCACAGCCTCATTCAGGTCAATCTCGCCCGTGAACTCAGCTCCCGTCTCAAGGGCTCCCGTTGCACGCCCTATAACGCCGATCTCCGCATCAAAATCCCCGACACAGGCCTCTACACCTACCCCGATCTCAGCGTCTTCTGCGACGACATGCTCTTTGACGACGCCGCCCGCGACACCGCTCTCAATCCCACTGTCCTCTTCGAAGTCCTTTCCCCCAGCACCGAGAAATGGGACCGCGGCGGCAAGTTCGCCCAATACCGCACGCTCCCGTCCCTGCGCGAAGTCGTTTTCATCGCCCAGGACGCCCCCAGGGTCGAACTCTTCCTCCGCGAGCCCGGCTCCTGGCGCCTCACGGAAGCCATCGGCCTCAACTCCGTCGCCCGCCTCGAGTCCCTCCAGATCAGCCTGCCCCTCGCCGAAATCTTCGACCGCATCGCCTTCCCCGATCCCCCCCGCCCCCGCGCCTGAACTTTCCACACCCTCGCCCACACCACCTTTTGCGTGACCCCTGGGTTCCTTGCCCTCCTTGCGTTCGCCCTCCTTGTCGAATTACTCTCCCTGCCCCTGCTCCAAACCCAAAACACAGGCCCTACGAAAGGAATCCCACCATGAACCACTCCCCCGCCGCACTCGCCGTTGTCGCCGCCGCCCTGCTGGCCGGCGCGCCGCTCCACGCCCAGGAATCCAATTCGCCGCCGCTGGCCGAAGCGCTCCCCGCCGATACCAACGCCGCGTCCGCCATCCCTAACCTGCTCCCCCTCGACACCCAGTCCGACGCATGGCGCGCGGAAGCCCTCGCATGTTCAGGCGCCGTGATCGTTGCGGAAGGCACCACCCAGGACGGCGACATCGCCCACATGGGCCGCGACGTCGTGATCGCCGGCTCCGTCAACGGCGACGCCGCCGTCGTCAACGGCAACCTCTTCGTCCTCGGCAAAATCAACGGCGGCGCCAGTGTCGTCCGCGGCAATCTCACGGTCCTCGGCGAAATCACCGGCGACGCCGCCGTCGTCATGGGCGACATCCGCAACGCCGGGCGCATCGGCGGCAGCTCCGCCGTCGTCCTCGGCCAGTCCATCACCGGCGGAGCCGCCACCAACGCGGGTCCCGCCACCACCGTCGGCGTTCCGCACTTCCCCCTCCCGCCCGATTTCAAGCCTCCCCAATGGCACGCCTTCTGGACCCACCCGCTCCTCCTCGCCTGGCGCGGGTCGCTCCTCGTCTTCTGGCTCGCCGCCTCCCTCATTGTTGCCGTTGTCGCCCAGCCCAACGTTCGCGCCGCCGCCGATACCCTCGCCGCCGGTCCCGTGCGCGCCTTCGGCATCGGCATTCTTTGGACGGTTGTGTTCTGGTTCCTGATGCTCACCGGCGTCGCGGGCCTCATGATCTTCATCGGGCTCCCCATCATCCTTCTCGCCCTCGTCGCCTCCTTCATCCTCAACGCCTTCGGGCTCACCGCCGTCTTCGCGGCCGCGGGCCGCCGCCTCGGCGCGGGCCCCGGCGGAAACACCGTCGCCGCCGTCGCCATCGGCGCCGTCGCCCTGGGCATCCTCCGCTTCGTCCCCATCCTCGGATCGTTGTCTTGGTTCCTGATCGACCAAATCGCCCCCGGCATCGCCCTGATCACTTTCTTCGCCGCAATCCGCCCCGCCCTCGCCGCCCAGACACTGCCTAGCCCTCCGCCCGCCCCCCTCTCGCC
>CAYSZK010000151.1:0-7760 GCA_964435495.1 uncultured Verrucomicrobiales bacterium | reverse complement strand
GTCGTCGGATTCCTGCGGATTCGATCCGGCCGTCTGTGTAGAGACGGGCGCGGGGAAATCCGGGCCGCTCACCACCAGTTCCCCGGCCCCGCAAGAGATCACGTCGCCGTTGTGCAGCGCCACCGGCAGGGAGATGCGCACGCCGTTCACGAACGTTCCGTTGGTGCTGCCCGAATCGGTGAGGAAGCACCCCTGAGGACCGCACTCCACCAACGCATGCTGCCGCGACAAGGCATCATCCGGGATGCTGATGTCGTTCTGTGGTGTGCGCCCGATGCTCATGCGGCCTTCCAGCCGGAAACTCATGCCCGCCGCGGGGCCAGTGCGGCCGGACAGGCTCCAGCCCCCGGCGGCTGAAGTGGCCTGCGCGTGCTCGCCGGGAGGAGTCGGCCTCGGCTCCGGTTCCGCTTGAGCCGCTACCGGTTCCGCAGCCGGATGTGAAGCCGGCACAGCCGGAGGAGGCGGAGCGGGTTCCGGCGGAGGAGGGTGCAGCCCGGCCTGCTGCGCTGGGGCCCAGGACTCCATCCCCGCCGTCCAAACCAGGGTGTCAAAGCCCAGTCTCGACAGCTCCGCCAGCAGGGCGCTCTCGCTGACAGGTCCTGCCGGTTGCCCGTTTTCGACGTAGTACCACATGTTCTCCTCCGGGGTAACTATTCAAGGTCGCTTCTAAAGAGAATAGCCGATCCTTGTCCCAACCGAACAAGCGAAAGAACAGCGGCGCAGGCACAAAGGCGGTGGGGGTGGCGGCGCCGCGGCGGCGATCACTCATTGCGGCGGCAACCGCGGCCCGGCCTTCTGATAAACTGTTTTCAGCCTTCCACTTTACGTCTGGGTTTCTGGGAGATTGCATGTACAAAGATGGTCTGCCTGAGAGCGACCAGGAGCACATCGAGAGCCTGGTCCACCTGCATATCGACGGAGCGATCAATCGCCGGGATCTGTTGACTCGCCTGGCGAAATACACAGGGGGGGCGGCGGGCGCCGCGCGGAAGTTAGGAGATAGGAGATGGGAGATAGGGGGCTGGAGATCAGGATCAGTGGCCGGTGTTCGAATCCATCCACCCCTGTAGATGCGGTCTATGACCGCATCAGTCCTGATGAGAGGCCGTGTCGGAAGCGCGATTCGAAGAAAGGGAGGATGCGGTCATAGACCGCATCTACAGGGGGAGGAGCGTTTGTAGGGCGGGGGGGCGTTGTGACGGGGTGGCCGATGCGGTCATAGACCGCATCTAGAGGGGGAGGTTTTTCGTGGAGATGGCTGGATGGGGTCGCTGGTCGTATCTACGGTGGTGGGATGCGATCACGTCCTTTCAAGCGAGCCTTGGGCCGTCTGGATGTTGTCTATGCGGAATCTCCCGTGTACTTCATCACGTTCTGTACCCAGCGGCGCAGGAAGTTCCTGGCGACTCAAAAGATGCACCAGGCTTTCCGGAAATTCGCACTGGCAGCGGCTGAGCGCGCGATGCTGGTCGGCCGGTACGTGCTGATGCCGGATCACATCCATTTTTTTCTTGCGACTATTTGTGACAAAGAAACGCTCTCGATGTGGGTCAAGAGCTTGAAGAATGCCCTGTCGAAGGAACTTCGGGGTGCGGGGTTCAGAGCGCCGCACTGGCAGCGGGGATTTTTCGATCATGTCGTGCGGCGGGAGGAGTCGCACGCATCCAAGTGGGATTACGTGCGGCAGAATCCGGTGCGGGCGGGATTGGTTGAGCGTCCGGAGGACTGGCCTTTTCAAGGAGAGATCCACGCCCTGTAGATGCGGTCTATGACCGCATCCGCCATGGCTTGAGGTGCTCGCCTGAGGTTTCCATGTCGTTGATTGCTTCACTCATCTGGCGTGGGGTTGCATTAAGACTGATGCGGTCATAGACCGCATCTACAGGGGTTGAGCGTTTGTAGGGCGGGGGGCGTTGTGACGGGGTGGCCGGATGCGGTCATAGACCGCATCTACAGGGGGGAGAAATTGGGGTCGACGTGGTCGCGGATGAGTGTTCTTAGGGTGGGGACGTCGAGCCATTGGTCGTTGGCGCCGCTGCTGTAGCGGAAGCCGTCGGGGCACGGTTTGGCGTTGAAGAGGCGGGAATATTCGGCGACGTCCCAGAGGGGGATGCCGGGCTGGATGACGAAGCAATCCTTCATCTCGAGGGTGGCGATGCCGTCGGTCTCGGTGATCATTTCCTCATGGAGCTTTTCGCCGGGTCGGATGCCGACGACCTCGCGGCGGACGCTCGGGGCGATGGCCTCGGCGACGTCGTTGATGCGGTAGCTGGGGATGCGCGGGACGAAGATCTCGCCGCCCCACATGGTTGCAAGGGCGCGGAGCACGAGATCGACGCCCTCCTGGAGGGTGATGTTGAAGCGGGTCATGCGTTCGTCGGTGATGGGGAGGATGCCGGCGGCGCGGCGTTCGAGGAAGAAGGGGATGACGGAGCCGCGGGAGCCCATGACATTGCCGTAGCGGACGACGGAGGCGAGGTAATCGCGCGTGCCGCGGAAGTTGTTGGAGGCGACGAAGAGCTTGTCGGAGCAGAGCTTGGTGGCGCCGTAGAGGTTGATGGGGGCGGCGGCCTTGTCGGTGCTGAGGGCGACGACGCGGCGGACGCCTGCCTCCATGGCGGCGTCGATGACATTCTGGGCGCCGAGGACGTTGGTCTTGACGGCCTCGAACGGGTTGTACTCGCAGGCGGGAACCTGTTTCAGGGCGGCGGCGTGGACGACGACGTCGATGCCTTCCATGGCGCGGCGGAGGCGGGGCAGGTCGCGGACGTCGCCTATGAAGAAGCGGATCGAGGGGAATTTGGCGTTTGGATAATGCTGCTGCATTTCGAACTGTTTGAGTTCGTCGCGGGAGAAGACGGCGACGCGTTTGATGCCGGGGAAACGGGCATAGATGGCTTGGATGAACTTTTTCCCGAACGAGCCGGTGCCGCCGGTGACGAGGAGGTGGGCGTTGTTGAGATCGATGGGTTTGGGTGTGTTGGGCATAGGAGTTTTGTCCGGTTTCAAGCGCCCAGATGGACGAGTTCCGGGGAGCCGAGTTCAGCGAGGTAGGGGATGTTGCCGAGAGGCCGGAAAGGGGCGCTGACGAGGAAATCGCCGGCGCGCATCATCCAGATGCAATGGTTGATGGAGCCGCGCTCGGCGGCAGCGAGATTCCAGCGGTAGCGGCCGGGATGTAGCAGAAGGGGGTTGATGGAAAAGCGAAGGCGGTTCTTTCCGCGTTTTCCCGGGAAAGGGTGGTCGAGGCGGCTGCTGTGCCAGTTCATGACCGGTTGTTCGGCGGAGTTGATAACGGTGAAGGAAAAGATGAGATCGGGCGCGTCGGTCAAGAGTTCGAACTCGACCTCGACATCGAGGGAGCGACCGTACGCGATCTCGGCGGATGGGATGCGGGCGCTCGCGCTGGCCACAGGCGGATGACAGGCGACAACGGTGCCGCCGTCTTGCGTTTGGAGGCTCGCATCATCGAGCATGGTGTTGTAGCCGGAGATGCCTTCGAGCGGGTCGCGGAACCACTGGCCAAAGCCGCGGTTCATGAGCAGGACGCAGTCGGACACGTGGCCGACGTAGTCCATGGAATGGGTGACCATAATGACGGCGGCGTTGTCGAGGAGTTTGGCGAGGCGGCTGTAGCATTTGTGGCGGAAGGCGGCATCCCCCACGGCAAGCACTTCGTCCAGGAGGAGAACGTCGGGTTTGATGGAGGTGGCGACGGCAAAACCGAGGCGGACGCCCATGCCGGAGGAGTAGGATTGGACGGGGGAATCGATGAACTCGCCGATCTCGGCGAAGTCGATGATTTCGTCAACCTTGGCGTCGATTTCCTTCTTGGACATGCCCAGGACGGCGCAGCCGATGTAGATGTTTTCGCGGCCGGTGAGGAGGGGGTTGAAGCCGGCGCCGAGGGCGATGAGTGCGCCGACGCGTCCGCGCATGGTGATGCTGCCGCGGTCGGGTTTGATGAGGCCGTTGAGCATTTTGAGGAGGGTGGTTTTGCCGGCGCCGTTGCGTCCGATGAGGCCGAGGCATTCACCGCGTTTGAGTTCGAAGGAGACGTTGTTGACGGCCCAGAACTCGTCTGGACGCAAACCGGGGGGGTTAACCGCGGAGGTCGCGGAGAGCGCGGAGTTCTCTTGGGGGATGTTTTCAACCACGGATGAACACGGATGGACACGGATGGGATCGGACTTAGGGTCGGGGGCGAGAGGGTTGGCGCGCTGCTCGGGTTCTCGACCCTCGACTCTCGACTCTCGACGTTGCGCCCAGGGCGCAACCTCTCGGCCGATGTCGCAGAGGCCGTACCAGAGGCTTTTGCGGAGGGAACGGCAGAACTTTTTGGAGACGCCGTCCACTTTGATGAGAACGTCGGAATCGGGAGACGGGGGACGGGGGACGGGAGACGGGTGGGAGGTCATAGCGTTTGCCGAGGGTTGGTGAGGAGGGGGAGGCGCCTGCGGCGCAGGAGTTGGGAGATAGGAGTTGGGAGATAGGAGATGGGAGATAGGAGGGGGACGGAGCTCTCACGGAGCGCACAGAGCGAACGAAGGGGGGGCGCCTGCGGCGCAGGAGTTGGAAGATAGGAGATAGGAGATGGGGGAGAGACAGGAGACAGGGGACGGGTGACGGGGGACAGGGGACAGGGGACGGGGTTCTCGGTTCGCGCGAAGAGCGCTAGATCGGGATGGGGCTCACGGAGGGGGGGCTTTTCACCACGAAGGACAGGACTGGGAGGGCCGAGGGACCTGCTCTCACTTGGTAAACTTTGCGAGGGGAAAATCGGGGTCCCCGGGGTTCTCTCCGGGAATCCGGCTCCATCTGGTTTCTCCAACGATTGCGGTCATTTCTTGGGCGTTCACTTCTTTTCCGCCCAGAGACAATATCCACGCATCGGTTTCCTCGACCGTAGCGCGCGAGGGATCGATGCTTGGCGTGTACGCCGGCCCTTCAGTTTGCGTAGTAGTCATGGATGATGTTCGCGTATTCGCTCCTGAACGTCTCGATGGCCAAGTGAAAAACCCGCTTGGGACTGATGTCATCGTACCAGACCTTTTGCAGGAGTCCAGCGCGATGCCCGAGGATGTCGCGATGGGGGACGCCGTGCGCGGTGTCGAAACGCCCAACGTCAATCCAGCCCAAGGGTGAAAGCACGGTCAAAACAACCGCGAAGGAGGCGTAGCGCCCGCGGTCTGTGGTTCTGTGAACGAGAATACGTGTTTGGCCATCGAGCCAGATGATGAACGAAGTGTCTGGCATGAGACGGATTTGTTACAGGGGTACGGACGAAGGGGGAGGGGGAGGCGCCTGCGGCGCAGGAGTTGGGAGATAGGAGTTGGGAGATGGGGGGGGACGGAGACAGGAGACGGGGGACGGGGGACAGAATGTGAAGTTTCCTGAATTCTGACTCCCAACTTCCAACTTCCAACTTCCAACTTCTAACTTCTAACTTCTAACTTCCATCTCCCAACTTCCGCGCCTTTGGCGCCGCCCTACCCCATTCGTTCGATTAAGATGGGCATGGTGATGCGGTATAACACCCAGCCGGCGAGGAGGATGAGGGTGGAGAGGGTGAGGACGACGAGGAAGGCGGGGAGTGAGGCGGCGTAGTCGAGGCCGGTGAGGGCGCCGCGGGTGACGATGATGAGGGGGCTGACGGGGTTCCATTGGGAGAGGATGCCGGCGATGCCGTCGGCTTTGGGGGGATAGACGACGGGGGTGAGGAGCATCCAGACGCTGGTGGCGATGGTGAGGGCGCGGGCGACGTCGCCGTAGAGGACGCCGAGGGGGGCGATGACGAGGCCGAGGGCGAGGCCGCCGAGCACGAGGGCGAGGATGCCGGCGGGGAAGAGGGCGAGGCCGGGTCCGGGGGGGATGCGGAAGGCGGCCATGACGCCGATGACGACGACGAGGCGAATGAAGAAGTTGAACAGGATGTCGAGCATGGCGGCGAGGAGGAGGGCTTCTCTCGGGAAATTGATGCGGGCGAGCATGGACCGGCCCGTGGTGACGGCTTTGAGCGGGGCGTTGAGGCTGTCCACGAAGACCTGCCAGAGGAGGGTGGAGAGCATGGCGAAGGCGGGGTAGGGGAGGCCGGTGCCGGGGACCTGGACGATGCCCTGGGATTCGAGGAAGACGAAGGGGAGCGCGGCGAGGAGGGCTGGGGCGAAGGCCCAGAAGTAGCCGAGAAAACTCTGGCGGTACATGGCGGAGAGATCGCGGACGAAGAGGCGCCACGCGAGTTCGCGCGCGGCGAGCAGGTCGCGAAGCATTTCCTTCGCCATGGTGACGGGATGGCGGAGGAGGGGTTCGGGGGTGTAGGTAGTGGTGTTCATGGAGAAGGCGCCGGAGGCGCCGGAGTTGGGGCGCGCCAATGGCGCGGGAGTTGGGAGATAGGAGTTGGGAGTTGGGGCGCGCTTGGGGCGCGGGAGATGGAAGATTGGAGATGGGAGGCCAAATTTCAGAGTGAACTCTGTTTGTTGCGACGGCGGTGGGTGCTGGCAATGAGGCCGCTGACGTAGCGGCCAGCCTCGGTAACGGTGGCGCGAATGGGGGGAAGGTGGTCTGAAAGTTGGGGATAGTTGTCGGCCAGGATGTAAAGAAGTGAGCGGACTTCGCCAGCGGATGCGCGGGCGATATTGTAGAAGTGGAGTTTTTCCTGGATTCCAGCGCGCTCGAAGCCCTCGGCTATGTTGCTCATCACTGAGACGGACGCGCGCCGGATCTGGTCAACGAAGCCAAAGTCCCTGGCAAGCGCCGGTTCGCGGGTGGCTGCGTAGATGGCATTGACCAGGCTGCGTGCTGCTTTCCAGGCATTTAAGTCTTCGAAGGTCATGTACGTTTTGGTCTCCTAACTTCCATCTCCCAGCTTCCATCTTCGGCGCCGGAGGCGCCACCATTCGCGCAAGCGCCAGAGGGGGCCGACGATGGCGTGGCCGACGCGGAAGGAGGCGGTGGCTTTCATGTTGTTGACGGTTTGGTGGACGAGGCGTTCTTCGGCGGCGCGGAGGGTGGGCATGGCGTCGAAGAGGCTGAGGGCGGGGAGTGGGAGGGTGGGGGGATGGACGGCGATGTGGAACATGGGCTGGCCGGGGAGCGGGGCGGTTTCCATCTGGTGCGCGGTGCCGCTGAACTGGGTGGGGTTGGTGGCGGGGCCTGTGTCCTGGCACGCGACGACGGAACCGGCGACGGGTTGCTGGGAGTAAAGGGCGGCGCCGGGAAATTCTTCGGAGACGAGGGCGAGGAATTCGTCGCGGTAAAATTCGCGGGTGTGGAACGGGTTAATGTGGCCGGTGCGGTCGGAATAGTTTGCCTTGTCCGGGGTGGAAAGGAGGAGGGCGCCGTCGGGTTTCAGGACGCGGCGGAGTTCGCCGACGAAGGCCGCGGGATCGGCGAGGTGTTCGATGGTTTCGAAGGAGACGGCGATGTCGAGGGCGCCGGGCCGGAAGGGGAGGCGGGCGGCGTCGGCGACGATGAAGCGGAGGTTGGGTTGGACGTATTTTTTGCGGGCGGCGCGGGCGGTGGCGAGGTCGCGTTCGACGGCGAGGACGCGGCGGGCGCGTGAGGCGAGGAGGGCGGCGCCGTAGCCTTCACCGGAGGCGATGTCGAGGACGATATTATCGCGGGCGGGTTCGAGGGCGAGGGCGTAGCGGTGGAGGTGTTCGGCCTCGGTGCGCCAGTCGGAGACGCCGGGGAGCATGCGTTCGGCTGAGGGGGGGGAGGGCACGGGGGACGGAGGCGCGCCTGGGGCGCGGGAGTTGGGG
>CAYSZK010000150.1:0-7869 GCA_964435495.1 uncultured Verrucomicrobiales bacterium | reverse complement strand
GTTTCATGTCGCGCCAACGACTACACCTGTGGCTGGCCGCGCCTATCGGCCAAACGCCGGCTTTGCTGTCGGGAAATCCCCTACACCTGGCCAGTCCCGGCCTGCCCTCAACCACCGATCACGCCCCCCTCCCGCACCGCCCGCACCACCAGGGCCCGTGTGGAGTCCAAACCCAGCTTGATCTTCAGGCGCTGCCGGTAGGTCTCCACCGTCTTCACGCTGATGTGCAGCCGCGCCGCAATCTCGCGCCCCGCCAGCCCCTCCCCCAGCAGCCGGTACGTCTGCATCTCCCGTTCGGAAAAACATTCGGTCGGATGGCCGCTCTTCCCTTTGGCGCCCTGGTTCATGAGGCTGTTGGCAATGTGCGTCGCCGCATTGGGGCTGATGTGGGACAGGCCGCACAACAGTTTCCGGCAGGCCTCGCAAAACTCGTCCGCGGAGGCCGATTTGAGGAGGTAGCCGTTGGCCCCGGCGGCGAGGGAACGCGCGGCCCAGACCGATTCGTCGAGGGCCGAGAACACAAGAATCCGCGCGGGCGCCGCGTAACTGCGAAGGTTGCGGACAAGGTCAAGGCCGTCCCCGTCGGGCAACGCGATGTCCAGGACGGCCAAGTCCGGCCGGAACGCTTCAAGGCGGCGCATGCCGTCGCGGTAACCGGCGGCCCAGGCGGCCTCGCGAAGGCGGAGCGTTTCGCGGGCGGCGTGGACGAGGGCGGCGCCGAGGATGGGTTGGGGTTCGACGACCAAGGCGCGGGACGGAACCGCCGCTCGGGGCTGGTTACCCCGGCATCCGTATCCTGGACTCCTCCCCGTGGCCATGGCTGGATGCTAGAATAATGAAAGGGCGGACCCGTGGAAGAGAAAAATTATACTTTTAACACAATTTACGACATGATTAATAACGCCTATAAATGCCTTGAAAACCGTTTATTAGGGGTTTTTTGCGCGAAACCGGACATTCAATGCCGGGACGGCGTTGTGTTATCCACGACCGTTTCGGCGTCGGCGCCCCCAGGCGCGAGCGGGCGGTGGGACTGCGGGACACATTGGCCCAGGCGCCATCGGCGTTGCTCCGGGCGGCGCGGGGCGCGCGGGCGTGCCGCACCGGAAGCGGGCATCTGCGCCCAAGGCCATTCGGCGCGGTTGCCGGGCATTCCGGTCGTTCCGGCGGCCTGGGACGGATCGAACAATTCGACAGGCCCATGCGGGACGAATCAGGGCTTCCCGCGGCGCAACCGTGGGAGACAGGAGGGGCTTTTGGAGTGTCGGAATCGCCCCCGCATTTTTCGCTCTCCCCGCCGCCACCAAAAGGTTACTGTCCCGGCTTATGGCCGAGTCGCTTGCAGCCGGGATCGTGCTCGCCCTCACGGGCTTGTCACGGCTCCTCCCCCTCGCCGCCTGCCGCCGGATCGGCGCCGCCATGGGCTGGCTGGCCTCCCGCGTCATGCTGGACCGCAACCGCATCGCCCGCGACAATTGGCGCGCCGTCTTTGGGCAACCGCTCTCCCGCGGCCAGCTTGTCCGCCTCTGGACCCAGTTGGGCGCCAACCTTGCCGCGGCCATGCGCCTCCCCGCCATGCCATGGGACGCGATCCGGCCTCTGGTCCACCTCGAGGGTTTGGACAATCTCAAGGCCGCCCACGCCCGTGGCCGCGGCGTTGTCCTGGTCGCGGGCCATTTCTCCTGCTGGGAGTTGCTCGCCCATCTGCCCGCGGCGTTTCCCGGCATTCGGTTTCATACGCTCTACCAGCCCCTCCTGAACGCAAAACTCGACGCCCAGGTCCGCGCGTGGCGCGCCAGCCACGGCGTCGGCCTGATCAACCGGCGCGGGGCGTGGGAAGACTGCTGCCGCCGCCTTCGCCAGGGCGATGTCGTCGCGGTATTCATAGACCAGCACGCCGGGGACGCCGGGTTCTGGACCCCGCTCTTTGGCAAACTCGCCTCCACGACGCCTCTCCCGGCCCTTCTGGCCCGCCGCACAGGCGCCGCCATCGTTCCCGTCGCCATCCAGACCACGCCCGGCCGCACTTGGGAGGCCATCTTCGAATCCGCCCTTGATCTGCCCAAGCCGCAGGCCGGTCCGGTCGCCGCCGCACTCAACCGTTGGATCGAGTCCACCGTGCGCGCCAGTCCGGGGGACTGGTTCTGGTTTCACGAACGCTGGAAAATTCCCAACCCGCGTTTCCTCGCCGCCGCCGATCCCCGCGCCCTGTTCGTGCCTGAAGGCGCCGGTCTCAAGCCGTTCCGCATTCTTGTGCGCGGCGTCAACTGGCTCGGGGACGCCGTCATGTCGCTTGCCGCGCTTCAGGCGCTGAAAAAGGGCAGGCCCGACGCCCGCCTCACGGTTCTCACCCCGCCCAAACTCGCCGCGCTCTACCGCGCCTGCCCTTTCGTTGACGAAATCCTCGAAGCGCCCGCCAACCGCTCGCTCACGGCCACAGCCCGCCTGCTCCGCCGCCACGAATTCGACATCGGCCTCGTCCTGCCCAACTCCTGGCGCTCCGTCCTTGAACTCATGCTCGGCGGCGTCAAACACCGCGCAGGGTTCCGTGTCCGGGCCCGCACCGCCCTCGCCATCAATTGGAAGGCGCCCGCCAGAGCGCGCGCCGGCATCCGCCACCAAACGGCGGTCTGGACCGATGCGCTCGCCAATTTCGGCGCCCGTCCCCCGTTCGATCCGCCCGCCCTCGAACGCCGCCCCCCCGCCCCTGGGGATCCGCGCCTCGGCATCATCGCCCCCGGCGCCGCGCCGTTGGGCAGGCCCTCCGGGAGTTCCACCCACAGCATGTCGGCTTTGGCGCCAAAGAGCTTGGGATCGACCGGTTTGCCCCCGATGCAGACTTTCTCGACCCTCGGGGGGCCGTCGGGTATCAGCGCGACGGAGCCGTCAAAGCGGAGGAAAATCCTGCTGCCCGCCCTGTTCATCAGTTCGTCCGGGACGACCGCTGTCAGCGTCCCTTTGGCGCTGTTGGTTCGGCCATCCGCCTGCTTGTCCTTATCTATATTCGGTCCGCTGGTCAGCTCGAAGGTCCCGGTTCCCGCGTCGTGCAAGACGACAAGCTGGTGCTTGCCGTCGGGAGTATTCGCGGGAAGCAGAACACGGGCCGAAGTCGAACTCACGGGTCTGAAATCGCAGTCGATGCCGTCGAGGGAAACCATGTAAATGGCGGAAGCGCCATTGGTGTGGAGGAAATTGGTGCCTTCGAGCACCACGGAGGCCGCCCTGTTGGAAAGTGAATGGAGATTCCGGGGCTTAACTTCGGTCACCAAGGTGGCCATCCGCGCCGGTTCGAATGCCGTCCCCAGCGGCGTCAGCGCGGGGCGGGGAAACAACTGCGACTCCGCCTGGTCGAGGCAGGCGTCGAGTGACACCGCCTGCTGGTACTCGGCCCGCAGCGCGCGGTTGCATTCCGCGGAAGCCATGACCTCCTGCAAACCCATTCGCGCCTCCGCGATCCGCGCGGAATGCGCTTCAAGCGTATGGGCGTTGTAGCGTTCTACAAAGACGCGTTTATAGAGTTTCTCCTTCTCGTCTGGTATCCAGTTCAGAATGGGCGTGACCGCGAGGTGCGTCCAGTCCCCCCGCCCGTCGATCGCCTGGAGGGAATCCTTATCCACGACCAGCACCACCAGCGCCGGGAACGTGTTCTCGAAAAGGCGCAGGTCCGCCCGGCTCTTGCGGTCCGCGGGATTGCCCCGCGCGACGAATGCCGGATTGAAAGTCATTCCGAACCGGCCGTTGCCACAGTGCGTGGTGACATTCGGGTACGGCGTCACGGTCTGCTCCCTGGACTCCAGCCGTCGCGCGAACTCGAACACGTTCTTTCCGCTGGCCTGCGCGCCGCTTCCGTACAACAGCCCGCTCAGCGCAAACAGAAGAGTCACCTGATCGGCGTCCGCGTTGCGGAGATCCAAGGTTTGGGAGTCGATCAGGGGCAGGACAGAATGGACCTTGGGAAGGGCGTAGGTTGAGGCGGCCTTGTCGCCCAGAGGACCCCGTGTCCCGTAAAAGACGTCCGCATGCCGGGTCCCGCGGAATTCCCAACGCCCCTTCCAGGGATCAACCCAGTTCGTTGAAGCGGGCTCCACCAATTGGGGCCGCGCGAAATCGAGCATCACATCGAGCTGGGCCGAGTAGTCAAACCGCGTGCGCCATCCGGGCGCGCAGGTGACCTGCATCACGCCGAAGATGGCCTTCTGGCTGCCGGGCAGGTTGCTGGGAAACGCCAGGAGCCGCTGGAGGACCGCGGCGAGCGCGTCGTTGAATCCCTGCTTGTCCGCGTGCCGCATCGGCACCGTCTGCCTGTCGGCGAACGCAAACGCGTTGGCCGGGACCCCGGTGAAGCTGTTTGTCAAAAGGCCGATCCTGCCCGCCAAGGCGTCATTCATGAGATTGGACGCGTTGGGCTCTGCCCGAAGGGCCCGGCCATGGCTCGTTTCGCTGGCGCTGTTGGTGACCTTGGACGTTACGGTCCGGACCTCGGAGACCCCCGTTTCCGGGTTAATGTTGGTCTCGGTGCGCGTGATGGTCTCGACCGTCTCGCCAAGAACCCGGTGATGGGCTGTTGGCTCGGCCGCCGTTCCGTCGGCTTTCCGCGGCGCCACGTTCGCAGGGAGCGACGGCGTGAACATGGGGGTGACTTCGGCGGCCAAACGGTTCGCGATCGCCATCTGCATCACTCGAGCGGACGATCCCCCGAGGTTCGTGCGCGCGTAATCGACATAGTTGTCGAGCGTCATGGGCGTTGGCCGCTTGATGTCAAACTGGCGGGCGTCCGCCACGAACGTAATCTCGGAAACGGTAACCTGGCCCCATTTCTCCAGGTTCTCGCGGACTTCGTTCACCCGGTTTGCAGCCTTGTCCAGGCGGCATTTCGCTGCCGCGGGTGTCATGTTGGTTATAATTGTTCCGAGCGCTTCCCGCGTCAGTGTATTGGTCGGATAGTGAAATGGGGGGCGGGGCGTCCGTCTGGCTTCCGCCTCCCCCGCATCCGCCAGCGACCATCCGGCGGAGGCAAGGATAAGGCAGGGGACGAGGCCCGCGGGAAAGAGCGCGACGCCGGAATTCATGCCGCTTCCTATAACGGGAAGCGGCCCATGGCCATCGGGCAAACGCCGAAGACCATGTCAGGATAGCGCCTACAACCTTTCCGCCCTTTGGATGCAGGCTTGTGCGACCGCCCCGCCCTCCCGCACCGCGCGCACCACCAGGGCCCGTGTGGAGTCCAACCCCAGCTTGATCTTCAGCCGCTGCCGATAGGTCTCCACCGTCTTCACGCTGATGTGCAGCCGCGCAGCGATCTCGCGCCCCGCCAGCCCCTCCCCCAGCAGCCGGTACGTCTGCATCTCCCGTTCGGAAAGGCATTCGGTCGGGGAGCCGCTGTTCCCTTTGGCGCCCCGGTTCATGAGGCGGTTGGCAATGTGCGTCGCGGCGTTGGGGCTGATGTGGGAGAGCCCGTCAAGCAGCTTGCGGCAGGCTTCGCAGAACTCCTCCAGGGAGGCGGACTTGAGGAGGTAGCCGTTGGCCCCGGCGGCGAGGGCGCGCGCCGCCCAAACCGCCTCGTCGAGGGCGGAGAAGACAAGGATGCGCGCGGGCGCCGCAAGATTGCGAAGGTTGCGGACAAGGTCCAGGCCGTCCCCGTCGGGCAACGCGATGTCCAGGACGGCCAGGTCCGGCCGGAGCGCTTCCAGGCGGCGCATGCCGTCGCGGTAGCCGCCCGCCCAGGCGGCGTCGCGAAGGCGAAGCTGTTCGCGGGCGGTGTGGAGGAGGGCGGCGCCGAGGATGGGTTGGGGTTCGATCACAAGGACGCGGGACGGAGCCATTGGGCGGGCTCCGCCCCCGCGGCATCCGTGCTCCGAATCCTCCCCCCTGTTCATGGTTGGGCGCGAGCGTAATCAAAAAGTGGACCCGTGGAAGGGAAAAGTTGGAAATTTAACACGATTGAGAAATTAATAAATAACGCTTAAGCAACGCCTGTAAAACGCGCTTAGGCCGTCAATTGCCCGAAAATGGACATGGGATGCGGTTCATCGGGGAAGTTCGTGGATTGAAACCTTGGGCGCCATCCTGAAGGGATGCGGGAGAGCCCGGCGATTCATCGCCGGGAAACGGGTTGCCCAATAAACCCAGCCCTGGAGGGGCGGAAGAGAATAGCCCGGCGATTCATCGCCGGGAAACTTTTCCCGCTTGCGGCGGGGGCGGGGGATGGGCCATGGTGCGGGGGTTCGGAGAGATGGCGCGTGCGAAACATAGTCTATTTCGATCTTGAGACCCAAAAGAGCTTCCAGCAGGTGGGCGGTTCCCACAACCGCGCCCATGAGCTGCTGGTGTCCATCGGGGTGACGTGGAACACCGCCGACGGCGAGTACCGGATATTTACGGAGGACGAGATCGGGGGCCTGGTGACGCAGCTGCAGCGGGCGGACCTTGTGGTGGGCTACAACATCGTGGGGTTTGATTACCGGGTGCTGACGCATTACACGCCGCTGGACCTGGAGTCGGTGGCGCCGACGCTGGATTTGATGGCCGACTTGGAGAAGCGGGTGGGGTTCCGCCCGAAACTGGACTCGGTGGCGCAGGCAACGCTGGGGGTGGGGAAGACCGGCGACGGTTTGGACGCGCTGAAATGGTTCCAGGAGGGGCGCCTGGATTTGATCGCCGAGTACTGCTGTTACGATGTGAAGGTCACGCGTTTGGTGCACGAGTTCGGGGCGGCGCACCGGAAAGTCTATTATCTGGACCGGTCGGGAACCAAGCGGCTGGAGACGCCGGTGGAATGGCCGGGAGGAAAAAGTTCATGAGCACCAAAAAGGCGGCGCAACCGGACGTGCCGGAGTCGTTCGAGGCGGCCCTCGGGCGGCTTGCGGAAATCGTGGAGGAAATGGAAAACGCTGAGCTCCCGCTGGACGCGGTGCTGGCGCGGTACGAAGAGGGCCGGAAACTGCGGGCCTTCTGCGAGGCGAAGCTGAAGGAAGCCGAAAAACGGGTCGCAAAAATCCAGCCCGGCCCGGACGGCGCGCCGGTTGTCTCGGACCTGGACCCCCCGGAAAACGGCGAAGCCGAGCCTCCCGCGAAACCGGTGAAAGGCCGCAAACGCGCCGCGGACGCGGAGGAGGAATCCGGGGCGGGCGGAGAGCTGCTCCTGTGACGGGGGGCGGCGTCCGGCGGAAGATCGAACCGGGCTGGGCCGCGTTCGGGATCGCGCTGGCGGCGGTGGCGCTGGCTCGGGCGTGGGTGGCGCACGAGCTGCCGGTGGCCGTTTTTTCGAGCGATTCGCACACCTATTTGCGGACGGCGCGGATGTTTTGGTTTGAAGAGTGGCACATTGGCGTGCACGCGAAGCGGTCGTTTCTGTATCCGGTCCTGTTGACGTTGCTGCACCCGTTGCCGGGCGGATTGGCGTTCCAAATGCCCTGGCTCCAGCAGGCGTTGACGCTGTTGGCGCCGTGGTTCGGGGTCCGGTTGCTGCGGGATTGGACGCCGTCTTGGGGCTGGCTGGCGGCGCCGCTGGCGCTGGCGCTCGGGTTGAGCGCGCCCTTTGTCTATTACTCCCATTACATGCTGGCGGACGCGCTGTACGCGACGGCCTGCTGGTTCTTGTTCTGGCGGCTTTGGCGCCACTTACGGGCGCCGTCCTGGCGCCGCGCGGCCTGGCTGGCCGGCGCGGCCTTGCTGGCGACAAGCCTGCGCCCCGACGGCAAGCTGCTCGCGCTGCTGGGGCTGGGCGTGTCGGCCATCGGAGGGTGGCTGGCGGCGGGACGGCCGGGGCCGCGGGCGTGCGGCGTGGCGGCGCGCGGGCATTGCTGGGCGGCGGCGGCGATTCTCGCGTTGACGGCCGCGGCGGTGGCGGTCGGAGCCCGCCCGTCGCAG
>CAYSZK010000149.1:0-7982 GCA_964435495.1 uncultured Verrucomicrobiales bacterium | reverse complement strand
GGTCCGCCCTTTCCGCCGCCGTCGCGGCCACCACGCCCGGACCACCCGCCCACCGCCTCGCCGCCGGACTCCTCGCGCCGTGCGTCCCCCTGTTCTACGGTCTTGGACAATGGCTCGCCCCCTGGCTCGGACCCATCCCTCCCGATAAGGCCGGCCCCGTCGAAATCATGGAGTGGACGCCCCCGCCCGCCCCTCCAAGCCCAACACCGAAAACCCTCCCATGACCACCCTCCGCAATGTCGCGCTCCTCCTCTTCGCCTTCTTCGCCCTCGGTTTCCTCATCGTGGATCGCATCTCCTCCATCACCGCCAAAACGGTCCATCAGAAATCCGTTGAAACCCTCCGCGCCGCCGCGGGCCGCGCCTGCGACTTCGTCGTCTCCCGCGTCCGCCAGATTCCTGGCTAAAAACACGAAGAACCCAGACTCCCCGAGCGCACCCCCTGAGCCCTCCCCTGGGAAGACCGGGCTTATCGACGGGCTCCCCGCCCACGCGCCGGTTACCGCACCCGGGTCTTCCGCGCCAGTTTCACCCCGCCCCGCTTCGCTTTGACCCCCTTGCCCACCAATGCCTTGGCCCGCTTCGCGGGCTTGGCCGGCTTGGCGGCCGCTTCCTGCTCCCTTTCCGGTTCCGGCGCCACATCAAGATACAAAAACGCGCCGCAATGGCCGCACACCGCCAGGTCGTTGCCTGTCACCAACGCCGCGCGATTCCCCACCGGCACCTGCAAAAAACAGGAGCAACACACCCAGTTCCGCACCGCCGCCACACTCCGCCGCCCCCGCGCCCGCACCCGGTCGTGATGGCTCAATACCGGCCCGGGCACCTTCGCCCGCACCTCCTCGATCTTCTCCCGCATCCGAACCAGCGTCGCCCCCCGCACCCCCGCCAACCGCTCCTCAAACCCATGCAATTCCCTCAAAAACCCGACAACTTCCGAGCCCGTGAACCGTGTGACCATGAGAATCATTAATACATGCGCCCGGCCACCGTGTCAAGTCCTCATGCACTTCCGGCCTCCGCAACTTTTCCCTCCGCTCTCCCCGCGCTCCCCGCTAGTGTCCTGGTACTGTGAACCCGCCCGCCGCCGCCCGCAAACGCCACGCCGAGCTCTGCGACATCATCCGGCGCCACGACCGGCTGTACTACGTCGAAGCCCAGCCGGAGATTTCCGATGCCGACTACGACGCTCTCTACCGTGAGTTGGAGGAACTCGAAACCGCGCACCCATCCCTCGCCACCCCCGACTCCCCCACCCAACGCGTCGGTGGCCGGCCGCTCGCCGCCTTCACCCACGCCGCCCACCTGCTCCCAATGCTTTCCATTGACGACGTCTTCGAGCTCAAACCCGAGGCCGTCGCCGCCGGCGCCCGCAGGGAAGCCGAACTCATCGCCTTCTACGCCCGCCTCCAAAAAACCCTCGCCCAGGACGCCGTCCCCGTCTCCGTCGAACCCAAGATCGACGGTGTCGCCATCTCCCTGGTCTTTCGCCACGGGCGCCTCGAACGCGCCGCCACCCGCGGCGACGGCGCCACCGGCGACGACATCACCGCCAATGCCCGCACCATCCGCGCCATCCCCCTCACGCTCCCCAGCGGCGCCCCGCCCCTCCTGGAAGTGCGCGGCGAAGTCTTCCTGCCCGCCGCCGGCTTTGCGAAACTCAATGACTCCCTCGACGAAGCCGGCCTCCCCACGTTCGTCAACCCGCGCAACGCCGCCGCCGGGACCCTCAAGCTCCTCGACCCCCGCCTCGTCGCCCAGCGCCCCCTCGCCTTTCTCGCCCACGGCCTCGGCGCCCACGAAGGCGCCGCGTTCGCGTCCGAATCGGATTTCCACGATCTCCTCGACCGCCTCGGCATCCCGCGCAACAAACCCGTGCTCGCCGCCGCCAATCTCGCCGAACTTCTCCACGCCGTCGCCGAGATCGAACGCCTCCGCCGCTCGCTCCCGTTCGGCACCGACGGCGCCGTGGTCAAGGTCCTCGACCGCGCCGCCCGCGACCGCCTGGGCGCCACCTCGCGCGCCCCGCGCTGGGCCGCCGCCTACAAGTTCCTCCCGGAACAAAAGGAAACCATCCTCCGCAACATCGCCATCCAGGTCGGGCGCACCGGCGTGCTCACCCCCGTCGCCGAACTCGAGCCCGTCTTCGTCTCCGGCACCACCGTCTCCCGCGCCACGCTCCACAACCAGGACGAAATCCAGCGCAAGGACATCCGCGTCGGGGACACGGTGGTGGTCGAAAAAGCAGGCGAAATCATTCCCGCCATCGTCCGCGTCGTCCTCGAAAAACGCCCCCCGGACGCCAAACCGTATTCCCTCCCCGACGCCGTCCAACACAGGTGCCCCTCCTGCGGCGGGCCCATCTCCCAGGAGGAGGGTTTCGTCGCCTGGCGCTGCGCAAACTTCGAGTGCCCCGCCCAGGCCGTCACGCGCATCCGCCATTTCTGCTCCCGCAAAGCCCTCGACGTCGAAGGCGTCGGCGAAAGTGTCGCCGAAGCCCTCGTCGCCGCCGGCCTCGCGCGTTCCCCCCTCGACCTCTTTTCGCTGGACGAATCCGCCCTCGCCGAACTCAACCTCGGCACCGCCACCGAACCCCGCCGCTTCGGCGCCAAACACGCCGCCCGCGTCCGCGCCGCCCTCGAACGCGCCCGCGCCGAATCGCCCCTCCACCGCTGGCTCTTCGCCATGGGCATCCCCCAGCTCGGCGAAGCCGCCGCACGCGAACTCGCCCGCCTCCACAAGAATATCCCCGAAACCGCGCAATCCCCCATCCTCGCCACCCTGCGCACGCTAAAGACCGGCGACCGCAAGGATGAGCATCCCAACCTCGCTCCCTACGCCATCACCGCCGACGCCGGCCCCGTCGTCGCAAGCCACGTGCTCCGTTTCTTCGAGTCCGAGGCTGGACGCCACGTCCTCGCCCGCCTCGCGGAACTCCGCGTGCGCGCCGAGTCGGCCAACTACGCCCCGCGCCCCGCCACCGGCGCCGCGTCGCTCCCGCTCGCCGGCATGACCTTCGTCATCACCGGCGCGCTCTCCAAACCGCGCGAAGATTTCCAGCGCCGCATCGAGGCCCTCGGCGGCAAAGTCAGCGGCTCGGTCTCCAAAAAAACCGCCCACGTCCTCGCCGGCGCCGATCCCGGCTCGAAACTCGAAAAAGCCATCCAACTCGGCATCCCCGTCCTCGACGAATCCGCCTTCGAGGAGCTTCTCGCTGCCCGCGCCCCAGACGCCAAACAACGCCACGCGATTCCCCGCGGCATCGCGCCCCGGCCGGTTTAATTTCCCGGACCGCCCACAACCATCCCCACGCTCCGCGACGCCCCAGGCGCGACCCAGCGAAGCCCCTCGCCCGAGTTCAACGCGTTCGGCGCCGCCGTCCACGGTTCCACGCACACAAACGGCGCGTCCACTCCCGGACTCCAGACCGCCCACACCGGAAAATCATCCGCGTCCGCCTCCACCCGCGCTTCCACCCCCCCGTTCACCCGCACCAACTCAAACACGCCACGCTCCACCCCGTGAAACATCCGCGTCCGCGCAAGGGACTCATGCAGCGCCAGCATCCCGCCCGCGGGCGGCGCCGGGTCGTCCTCCGGATTCGTGAAAAGCCGCGCCGCGTCCGCGTTCGGCGTCCGCACGCGAAACGCCTCCCGCGGTCCCGGAAGGGCCAGGTACGGGTGCCAGCCGAAATGGAACGGCATCGGCGCCTCCGATTCGTTCGTCACGGAAAACCGGAACGCGAGACGGCCATCCGCCACCTCGAACTCCTGCCGCGCCGTAAACTCCCACGGCCACATGCACCGCGTCACCGGGGTGCTCCGAAGTTCGCACGCCACGGCCACCGCCCCCGCCGCCGCCACCCGCCACGGCAGCACGCGCGCGAACCCGTGCTGGGGCAGACGGTACGCCTCGCCCCCCGCCTCAAACCGGTCGCGCACGCCGTTCCGCTCCAAATACGACGCGATGGGAAACAGCGCCGGATTCCCAAAATGAATCCGCCGCGGAAACGCCTCCGCCCAATCCCCCGCCCGATGCAGCACGTCCCGGTCCCCAACCCGCAGCCGCACCGCCATCCCGCCGCACGCCGGCGCGATCCAAGCCATGGTGTTGCCCGCCCGTATCTCCACCAGGTCCCGCGGCGTCGCGCTCACGCCTTCTCCTCCAACAACGCCAGCCGCATCGCAAACAGCTCCAGCTTGCGAAAGGGGTCCGCCGCCCCGTCGAAAAATGACGCATACGTCTGGTACGCGCCCTCGAACACCCGCTCCCAATGCGCCAGCGGCTTGCGCCCCGCCTGCGACGCCACCCGCCCCAGCCGGAACGGCGACGGCGCCTTGCCCTCGGCCCCGCGCACCAGCACCGCCATCCCCTCCGGCCCCACGCTCGCCGGGCCGCGCCCCCCCGCCCGCAACAGCCCCCGGTCCAGCAATACCCGGCACTGAAACGCCAGGCGCGCGTGATTCACCACCGCCGCCAGAAGCCCCACCGGATTCTCGCGCTGGAACTCCAGACGCTTCAACAACGCCACCGCCCGCGCGGTGCGCCCCTCCATCAACGCGTCCCCCACCGCCCACACCGTCTCCTCCCGCATCGGCGTCGCCATCTCCTCCACGTCCGCCACCGCCACCTTCCCGCCACCCGCGTACAAAGCGACCTTTTCCGCTTCGGAACGCAACAGCCGCGGGTCGGTGCCGCACAACTCCGCCAGCCGGTCGCACGCCTCCGCCTCCGCCGCGCGCCCCATCTCCCGAAACGCTCTCTGAACGCACTCCGACGCCGCCTCGTCCGCGTCACGGCCCGTCACGGTGTCGAACGTCTCCGCCACCGCAAGGCCTTGCAGCCGCTTGAACGCGCCCCGCCGCCCATCCGGCGAAATCGCCGATACCAGCAGGGCCACCCCCTCCGGCAACCCCCCCTCCAGCCGCTCCACCAGCGCCAGCAACGCCTCCTGCACGTCCTCCGACCGCCCCAGCGGCCCGTCCGCGAACAGCGCCGCGTTCTTGAGCCAAACCAGCTTCGCGCTGCTGAAAAACGCCGGCGTTTCCACCGCCTCCCGCACCGCCCGCACCACCCGCAACGCGTCGTCCACCAACTCCACCCACCCGTCGATCTCCTCCACCGCCAGATCGCCCGGCGGCGCCAACTCCCCCGCCAGCGCCCGCGCCCGATCCTTCACCCGCATCTCGTCGTTTCCCGACACCAGCCGGATGCGCCGGTCCACGCCCGGCGCCCCGGACCCCGATAGCGCCGCCTTTCGCGGCCCGGTTGCTCTGGATGCTTTTGCGGCCATCGCCCGGATCATGCCGCGGTCCCGCGCCAGTTCACGCGCAATTTTCGTTCTCCCTTTCCAAAACCCGGCTACGCTCCCCCGCATGAGCCTCCTCCAGGCGCCCTGGCGCGAACAGTATCTCGTCGATCCCTCCACCCGCGGCCCCGATGTGTTCGATCGCATCATCCAATCCGGCGACGACTCCGCCAACCACGTCGTCCTCCGCGCCCGCACCTGCCTCGCGGTCCTCAACAAATACCCCTACTCCACCGCCCACGTCCTGGTCGTCCCCTACAAGCTCACCGGCGACCTCGCCGATCTCATCGAACCGGAGCTGGCCGAAATCATGGCCGTCACCCAGCGCGTCGTCGCCGCGATCCGCGCCGAATACCGCCCCGACGGTTTCAATGTCGGCTTCAATCTCGGCGCCGCCGCCGGCGCCGGCATCCACGCCCATGTCCACCTGCACGTCGTCCCGCGCTGGACCGGCGACCACAATTTCATGACTGTCGTCGCCGGCACCCGCGTCCATCCCAGCGACCTGGACACCGTCTGGCGCCGCCTTCATGCCCGGCTCCAAGCCGCTCCATCCCCCGCCTGATGGCCCTCGCCCTAACCAACCCGGCCGGCCTCCGGCTCCGGCTTTTTCCGGTGTTGCGCCCCCACCCCCGGAAGCGCACAATCCCGGCATGAACGTCACCTACTACGGCCATTCCTGTTTCGCCGTCGAGACCCCCGCCGGCGTCCTCCTCTTCGACCCCTTCATTACCCCCAACGATCTCGCCAAGGCCGTCGATGTGGACAAGGTCCGCGCCGACTTTATCCTAGTCTCCCACGGCCATGCCGATCACATCGCCGACGCCGTCCGCGTCGCCAAACGCACCGGCGCCACCGTGATCGCAAACTGGGAGATCGTCCAGTGGCTCGCCGCCCAGGGCGTTGAAAATGGCCACCCCATGAACCACGGCGGACGCGCCTCCTTCCCGTTCGGCGCGGTCAAGTGCGTCGTTGCCCAGCACAGCAGCAGCCTCCCCGACGGCGCCTACGGCGGCAACCCCTGCGGGTTCGTCGTCGAAACGTCCCAAGGCGCCTTTTATTACTCCGGCGACACCGCCCTCACGCTCGACATGAAGCTCATCGGCGAATCGTTCCAGCTCCGCTTTGCCGCCCTCTGCGTCGGCGACAACTTCACCATGGGCCATGTCGACGCGATCCGCGCCGCCGAATTCACCGGCGCAAGGAACGTCCTCGGCGTCCACTACGACACGTTCCCCCCCATCCGCATCGACCGCCAGGCCGCCACCGCCGCGTTCGCCGCCGCGGGACGCAGGTTGCACCTCCCCAAAATCGGCGAAACCATCCCGCTGTAATCCTCACTCCAGCGCAACAACCGTCCCGTCGTCGCTCCCCACAAACACCACGCCCTCCTCCGGCCACGGCGCCGTCCGCACGGGACCTCCCATCGAATGGCGCCACGCCTCTTTCCCGTCCTCCAATCCCACCGCGTACACCCGCCCGTCGCAGCTCCCAAAATAGACAAGGCCCCCCGCCACCGACGGCGACCCATGCACCGCGCCGCCGGTCTTGAATTTCCAGCCCGGCTTCCCGTCCGCCACCGCGAAGGTGTGCACCCACCCGTCGTTGCAGCCCACAATCACGCGGCCCCCGCCAATCGCCGGTGACGTGAACACTTCGTAACCAGGCTCGCCGTCCGTCATCAACGCCACCTGCTCAGGTAACGTGAACGCCCGCCACACCGCCGGCTTGCCCTTGACCGGGTCCAGCCGCGCCACACTCCCCGCCATCGTTCCCACCGCGTACACCGCCCCCTCCACCGCCGCCATCGACACAAACTGCCGGTCCTGCCCCAGCGACTGGTATTCCCACCGCGGCTTCCCCGTCGCGGCGTCAAACGCCCCATACGTGCTCCCGTTCACGCCGCAATAGACCATGCCCCCGTACACCGCCGGTCCCGCGTAACCCTGCGGCCCGTTCGCACCCGCGGTCCACACCAGCCGCCCCGCCGCCGCATCCACCGCCACCAACGGCGCCGCGCTCATGTGCGTCACTTCCCCGCCGCCCGAGGTCCCGGGACCAATGAGCACCTTTCCATCCGCCACCGCCGGCGATCCCGCCGGCCGCGGATTCCGCCCCGGCAATGGGAACCGCCAAACCTCCGTTCCCGCCGCCGCGTCCAAAGCGTAAAGATGCCCGTCCTCCCCCGCAAAATAGACCCGCCCATCCGCCACCGCCACCGACCCGCTCACCTTCGCGCCGGTCTTGAACCGCCATCGCTCCGCCCCGCTCTTCGCGTCAACCGCGAACATATGCCCGTCCCAACTCCCAAAATAGACAACGCCCCCCGCCGCCACCGGCGAAGACCGCACCGGCCCGCCCGTCGCAAACGTCCAGCGCGTCCCCTTCAACTTCTTCACGCCCGCCACCGCGTGCGCCCCCGAACGCCCAATGTCGCCCCTGTAAAACACCGCGCCACCCTGCGCAGACCCCGGTTTCACACCGCCCCCACCCTCCCCCGGCCCCGCGCCCAGCAACCGCGCTTCCTCCCTCCCCACCGCCAACGCCCAATCCCCCGCCCCAACCCCGATCGTCCCGGCGCCCCGCCCACTCGTGCCCGGAACCTTCCCCCCCCTCCCCCGGACCCCCCGGAATACTGTGTCCGTATAGGGCCCGCCCTTCCGCGCACGCGCGGG
>CAYSZK010000148.1:0-8255 GCA_964435495.1 uncultured Verrucomicrobiales bacterium | reverse complement strand
CGCCGCAGGCGGCGAGGAGGAGGAAGGAAGCCAGGGTGGCGAGGGCGGGGCGGATGAGAGTCATTGGCGGACTTTGCATCAGATTTGGGGTGGCGCCATTGATTTTCGATGGGAGGCTGCGGAGGGGGGGAGCCGGGGGAATTTTCACCACGAAGGACACGAAGGGGGGAAGGGGAGAGTCGAGGGCCGGAAGTGGAAGCGGCGTCTCGCCGCTTAATGTGGTGGTTCATGAAAGCGCTTTGACCTATTCCTGGCTCCCGTCCCCTGTCCCCCGTCTCCCGTTTGCAGATGGGAACTTCCACCACGAAGTGGGGTGGTTTAAACACGGAGGGGCGCGCGGAGCGGGGGACGGGGGACGGGGCTTGCGTTATAAGCTGGGCGGGTTGGTGGGCTGGGTGTTGGGGGGCGCAATTCATTGGCCAAGGGGCGGAAGGGCGGCTAACTGGCGCGGATGCCAGTTTATGTGATTGGGCACAAGAATCCGGACACGGACGCGATATGCGCGGCGATAGGGTACGCGGATTTGTTGCGGCGGACGACGCGTCCGGACGCGGAGGCGGCGCGGTGCGGGGATGTGCCGGCGCGGACGGCGTTTGTGTTGGGGAAAGCGGGGTTGCGGGAGCCGTTGCTGGTGAACGATGTGCGTCCGACGGCGGGGCAGATTTGCCGGCGCGAGTTCGAGTCGGCGCATGTGGGGGAGTCGTTGCTGGACGCGTTTGACCGGATGCGGGAGCGCGGGTTTCGGAGCCTGCCTGTGGTGGACGACGACGGGCGGGTGGCGGGGATGGTGTCGATCCTCAAGGCGCTGGATTTGCTGTTGCCGGCGCGTGGGAGCGCGGACCGGACGCGGCAGGTGGATTCGAGCCTGGAGCGGGTGGCGCGGGTGCTTGGGGGCACGTTTCAGAACGCGGTGGAGCCTGGGCGCGAAGAGCCGCTGAAGATGATTGTGGCGGCGTTGAGCGAGCCCGCGTTCCAGAAGCGGCTGGACACGTACGAACCGGAGGGGTTGATGGTGGTGGCGGGGGATCGTCCGTCGGTGCATCGGATGGCGATAGTGCGCGGGGTGCGGGCGCTAGTGGTGACGGGGGGGCACCGGTTGACGCCGGAGCTGGGGCGGGAGGCGGCGGCCAAAGGGGTGTCTGTGGTGTTGAGTCCGCACGACACGGCGGCGACGACGTTGCTGGTGAAATGCGCCAAGCGCGTGACCCACGCGATGGACTGGGATTTCCTGGGGTATTCGGAAACGGCGGTGATCGACGATGTGCGGGGGGAGATCGGGGTTTCGGGGCAGGCGCTGTTTCCGGTGTGGGACAGCGACCGGAAGATGACGGGTGTATTTTCCAAGTCGGACCTGTTGACGGCGCGGCCTGTGGAGCTGGTGTTGGTGGACCACAACGAACTGTCGCAGGCGGTGACGGGGGCGGAGGAGGCGTCGATTCTGGAGGTGCTGGACCATCACCGGCTGGGGGGCGGGCTGGCGTCGCGGGAACCGATCCGGTTTGTGAACGAGCCGGTGGGATCGACCTCGACGCTGGTGGCGCGGGCGTGGCGGGCGGCGGGGATGGCGCCGTCGCCGGGGATCGCGCTGGCGCTGGCGGCGGGAATTATTTCGGACACCCTGCGGCTGACTTCACCGACGACGACGGACTTGGACAGGAACATCCTGGAATGGTTGCGGGAGCTGGCGCCCTGCGATCTGGACGAGTTTGCGCGGGACTTTTTCGCCGCGGGCTCGCCGCTGCGGACGCAAGCGCCGCGGGAGGCGCTGGAGGGGGATTGCAAGGAGTTCCACGAGGCGGGCTGGCATTTTGCGGTGGCGCAGATTGAGGAGCAGGGGTTCGAACCGTTTTGGGAGCGGAAGAAAGAGCTGCGGGAGGCGGTGGCGGCTCTGGTGCGGGAGCGCAGGCTGGATTTTGCGGCGCTGCTGGTGACGGATTTGAACACGCACGGGAGCGTGCTGCTGGTGGAGGGGGACCTGGCGGTGGTGAAGGCGCTGGATTACGCGCGCCTGGAGGATGGCCTTTATGATTTGCCCGGGGTGGTGAGCCGGAAGAAGCAGGTGATCCCGCACCTGTGCGGGTTGCTGCGGCTTGTGGGGTGACGGGTCTGGATTCTTGATTGTTCCGGGTTGCGCGGGCGGGGAACTGGGCGATGGTATCCGCATGCGACCTTGGCTAATGGGCGGATTCGGGCGTCTTATCCGGTGCGGAGTGGTTTTGGGGGCATGGATGGCGGGGGTGGCGGGGGGCGGGGCGCAGTTGGTGCGGACGACGAACGGGACGCTGGCGTTGCCGGCGGCGTTGCCGACGGGGAGTTACACAGCTTCCAACGCCTTTCCGGGCTTGACGTTTTCGTTTCCTGTTGCCCTTGTGGCGCCGCCTGGGGAGACAAACCGGCTTTTTGTGGTGGAGCAGGGGGGCGCGATCCGGGTGATCACGAATCTGGCGGCGCCCACATCGTCGCTGTTTCTAAATCTTACGAGTTTGCCTGGCGGGGTGCGATTCGATGGGGAGTCGGGGGTCCTGGGGCTGGCGTTTCACCCGGAGTACGCGGCCAACCGGTATTTCTACGTGTTCTACAGCCTGCTGATCGGCGGGAACCGGCATCAGCGGGTGGCCCGTATGCAGGCCTCGGCGACCAATGCCAACGTGGCGGATGCATCAAGCCTGCAGCCGCTGATCGACCAGCGGGACCAGGCGAGCAACCACAATGGCGGCGACCTGCATTTCGGGCCCGACGGTTATCTTTACGTATCCGTTGGCGATGAGGGGAGTTCCAATGATTCGCTGGACAACGCCCGGTTCATCACCAACGATTTTTTCGCCGCGATCCTGAGGATCGACGTGGACAGCCGGACGAACAACCTTGCGCCCAACTCCCATCCCGCGGTGCGGACCAACGCGCTGGGGCAGGCCTATTACCGGGTGCCGGCGGACAACCCGTTCCTCGGTGTGACGCAGCACATGGGGATGACGTTCAGCAGCAACTCGGTCCGCACCGAGATTTGGGCGACGGGGTTGCGGAATCCGTGGCGGATGGCGTTTGACCCCGACACGTCCGATTTGTGGGTGGGGGATGTGGGGCAGGGCGCGCGGGAGGAGATCAACGTGATGACCAACGGGGGTGGCAACTACGGCTGGAGTTTCCGGGAGGGCTCGAACAGCTTCACCAGCGGGCCGGGCGGGGCGACGCCGCCGGCGGGGTTCAATCCCGTGAATCCGATTTGGGATTACCCCCGGACATCGGGAAATTCCGTGAGCGGCGGCATCGTCTATCGCGGGGACAGGTTTGCGGATCTGCGGGGCCGGTATATTTTCGGCGACTACGGCACGGACCGGGTTTGGGCGCTGGCGCGCGGGCCGTCAAACGTGACGGTCCAGCAGATTGCGACAGTTCCCGATGTGGTGGCGTTCGGACCGGACCCGCGCAACGGAGACATCCTGGCGGCAGGCATCGGGACGGCGCCGGGCGCGGGGACCATTTACCGGATTGAAAGGACTTCGACATCGGGGACGGCGCCGCCGGCGCTGTTGTCCGGCACGGGCGCCTTTTCGAACCTCACAAACCTGGCGGTGCATTCGGGAATCGTGTCCTACGACTTGAACGTGCCCTTTTGGTCGGATTACGCGGCCAAGACCCGCTGGTTCTCGATCACGAACCTGAGCGGCACGATTGGGTTCAGCGGCGAGGGGAACTGGACGTTTCCGCGGGGGATGGTTTGGATCAAGCATTTCGATCTGGAGATGGAACGCGGCAATCCCGCGTCACGGCGCAAGATTGAGACCCGGTTTCTTGTGAAGACGGCGGACAGCGCGTATGGATTGTCCTACCGCTGGAGCGCAAACGAGACCAACGCCTTTCTGGTTCCCGAGGAAGGGACGAACGTGGTGTTCCAGGTCGTGGCCGGCGGCGTGACCAACGCGCAGACGTGGCGGTATCCAAGCCGGGGGGAATGCCTGGCGTGCCATACGGCGGCGGCGGGCTGGGCGCTTGGGTTCAACACGCGCCAGTTGAACCGCGGCCACACCCACGGCGCGCTCACGACGAACCAGATTCAGATGCTGTCTGACGCGGGGTATTTCTCGGGCGCGGTGACGGGCATCCACCAGTTCGCCTACCACCCGCCCCTCGCCGACGCGACCCATGGCGCCGAGTCGCGCGCCCGCGCCTATCTGGCCGTCAACTGCGCCCAGTGCCATCAGCCGTTCGGACCGGCGCGCGGGCTCTTTGACGCGCGCGCCGCAACGCCGACGGACGACGCCGGCCTCATCAACGGCGAAGTTCTTAACACCTTGGGCAACCCCGGCGCGCGCGTGCTTGTTCCGGGGGACCAGGCCTTGTCCGTGCTGCTGCAGCGGTTGATCGCGACCAACGCGCCGCGCATGCCGCCTCTTGCGACGTTTGAACGCGACACCCAGGCCGTGGCGCTTGTGCAGGCGTGGATCGCCGAGCTGCCGTCGCGCCAGACGTTTGCCCAGTGGCAGATCGCGAACTTCGGCGCGACCAACGCGCCGGGGTCCGGGCCCCAGGATGACCCCGACGGCGACGGGGAGGTGAATGATTTTGAGTTCGACGTGGACGGCGATCCGCTTCTGGCGGAGGGGCCTTGGCCGGTCACCGTGGGTTGGACCAACGGCATGGCGACGCTGGGCTACCGGCGCCCGGCGAACCGCGCGGTGATGATCGAATTCAGCCCCAACCAGACCGACTGGCGGCTGTGGGATGTCCAGGGCAACCGCCCGTGGTATTCCGCGGCGGAGTTTGACGAACAGTTCACCGGCGAGGTCCCGGGCGACGCGGGATTCTTCCGGTTCCGGTTCTTGCGGCAGTAGCCGCGGGGATCGCGGGACGGATCGGCGGGCCGGCGGCGGGGCGGTGTTCGCATGACGGGCTTGTGGTGCGGGCCGCCCGCGCCTTGTGGTGGGGTTCCGCGCGCATCGGGCGCGCCGCGGAAGCCGTCGCCGCCGGCGGCGCGGGAGGGTGTGCCCTCCCTGGCGCCGTTCACCGGCAGCGGGAGCGGTAATACCGGTCGTACGTGTACACCGGCCGGTAGGACCGGTAGGTGTAATAGCGGGGGTAGCACCGGTACGACGGCGACGGGTGGCGGTAATACCGCGGGGTGCGATAGACCACCACCGGCGTCCTGTAGTAGCGGCGCCCGCAATCTCCGTAGGACCTGTAGTACCCGCGATACCCGTCGCCGAACCGGATGGAGACGCTGAAATCTCCCGCGGCGGCGGCGCCGGCCATTCCCGTCATGGCAGCCAGAATGATTGCGAGTTTACGGATCATGGCATGTTTCCTTTCTAAGGGTTGGACGGGCGCGGGCACGGGCGTATTCAATGGGAAGCGGCCCCGGATGCGCCGGGAGAATTGGGGCGGTTCCGGGCGCTGGACGAGCCCGGCGCGCGGGAACCATGGAATGGCGCCTCCCGGAATCCGCGCGGTCCAGCCCTTGCCGCCGTCCGCCGCTGTCCGATTCAGGCGCCGCGGGCGGTGGCGAGAACATTCTCCACCGTGAACCCGAACTCCTTGGCGAGGACGCCGTAGGGCGCGCTTGCGCCGAACCGGTCCTGGGTGACGAACCGGCCACCCGTGCCGGCGAACCGCTCCCAACCCAGGCGCACGCCGGCTTCGACCACGACCCGGCGCGCGGTGGCCGCCGGCAGAACGCTTTCCCGGTAGGCCGCCGGCTGGGCCTCGAACAAATCCCACGACGGCATCGAAACCACGCGCACGGCTTTCCCTTCCGCGCCCAGGATTTTCCCCGCCTCAAGGCAGAGGGCCACTTCCGAGCCGGTTCCGATGAGAATCAATTCCGGCGGGCTGTCGGGACGGCTTTCCCACAACACGTACGCGCCCTTGCGCAGTCCGGACGCGGGGCCGGTTTCCTTGCGGTCGAACACCGGGACGTTCTGCCGGGTGAGGCACAGGACGGTGGGCCGGTTTTTGTTTTCGAGGGCCACCAGCCAGGCTTGCACGGTTTCGTTGGCGTCGGCGGGGCGGATCACGCACAGATTGGGGATCGCGCGCAACGTGGCGAGATGCTCCACCGGCTCATGGGTCGGGCCGTCCTCGCCCACAAACACCGAGTCGTGGGTCATCACGTAAATGCCCTGCAATCCGCTGAGCGCCGACAGGCGGATGGGCGGGCGCATGTAATCGGTGAAGACAAAGAACGTGGAACCGAACGGGATCAGGCCGCCGTAATAGCCCAGCCCCGCGACGATGGCGCCCATCCCGTGCTCGCGGATGCCAAAGTGGAGATTCCGTCCCGCGGGCGTCTCTTTTTGGAAGGAACCGAACTCTTTGATCCAGGTTTTGGTCGAGGGCGCGAGATCGGCCGAACCGCCGATCAGGTTGGGGACGTTCGCGAACAGGGCCTTCAGCACCTCGCCGCCGGCGTTGCGGGTCGCCTGGGGCTTGCCGGGAGGGAAGACCGGCAGCTTCGATTCCAAATCCGCCGGGAGCCGCTTTTCCAGGAAGGCGTTCCAGAGCGCGGCCTTGTCCGGGTGGGCGGCGGCGAATTTGGCGAACATGGCGTTCCAGTCCGCCTCCGTGTTTTCCCAGCGCGCGCGGATTTCGGCGAAGTGGCGTTTCACCTCCTCGGGCACCAGGAAATGGGCCTCCGGGTCCCAGCCGAGATTGCGCTTGGTGGCGGCGACCTCCTCTTCGCCGAAGGCGTCGGAGTGGGCCTTGGGGGTCCCTTGCAGTTTGGGGGAGCCTTTGCCGATGACGGTTTTGCCGATGATGAGGGTGGGTTTGCCTTTTGTGGCGGCGGCCTCGTGGAGGGCGCGCTCGATGGCGGCGTGATCGTGGCCGTCGATTTCGAGCACATGCCAGTGATAGCCGCGGAACCGCGAGGGCACGTCGTCGCTGTAGGAAAGGTCCGTTTTCCCCTCGATGGAGACCTGGTTGTCGTCGTAGAACCAGACGAGATTGTCCAGGCCGAGATGGCCGGCGAGCGACGCCGCCTCGTGCGAGACGCCCTCCTGCAAATCGCCGTCGGACACGAGCGCATAGACGCGGTGGCGGCTGACGGGGAACTCGGGCGTGTTGAACGTGGCGGCGAAGAACCGCTGGCCGATGGCCATGCCGACGGAATTGCCGGTGCCCTGGCCGAGCGGCCCGGTGGTGCATTCCACGCCTTCGGTTTCGTGGAACTCCGGGTGGCCGGGCGTGGCGCTGTGCCACTGCCGGAACCGCTTGATCTGGTCCAGGGTCATCTGCCTGTAACCGGCGAGGTGGAGCAGCGCATAGACCAGCATGGAACCGTGTCCGGCGGAAAGGACGAACCGGTCGCGGTTGTGCCATTGGGCGTGGGCGGGGCTGAGGTTCAGGAATTTCGACCACAACACATAGGCGAAGTCGGCGCAGCCCATGGGCAGGCCGGGATGGCCGCTCTCAGCCTTTTGGATGGCGTCAATGGTGAGGGTGCGGATGGTGTTGACACAGAGCTGGGCGATGGAATTCATGGCTGCACCGCGATAGCGGCGCCGCGGGGCAAGGGCAAGCGCGGACTGCAAGGAACCGCGAAGGGTGGATTCTTAACCACGGAGGGCCCGGAGAGCGCGGAGGGGGGATGGGGGATTTTTCACCACGAAGGGCACGACCATGGTGTACACCCACGTTTTAAATACCCCTGGCATCAGCGTCCGCAGCCCAGCCGACCTGCTTGTTTGAGTCAGCAGGGCTCCCCACGCAAGGGAGTGTGGCCCCGCGGAGGCAGTCAACGACACCCGGATGCGCGGCACCGGCAGCCGGACGCCGAAGCCAGGGCCCGAACCGGCAACGGAATGACACGAAGGCGCTTGACACGCGTTTCCGGCCCGTCAAACTCCGTCGCATGGGTGCGTCCACCCCCCAGCATTATTCGACGCGTCGCCTTGTAAGGCAACGCGTCGTCGAATTATAGTTAGCAAAACAAAATATCACCCATGAAGATCGCTGCTCTATTTCTGTTCCTTCTCGGTGTTTCACATCTCCCTGCAGAGGAAACTCTGACTCGGACTTTCTACTACGACGTGCCTCAGGGAGTGTTGGTGAAGTCGGATCTCGTAAATTTGTTTTACAAGGAGCCAGACGGCTCTATCACCTACATATCGATCCCTTCGTCTAAGCTGGCAGCATGCCTACAGAAGCTCGATAGGCACACTGTTTCCGTTGCTATTCGCCATGATGCCAAGAACAGAAGTATGGACACGGCTGTCCGGTTATAAGTCCCACAGCATCAACTGGTTATTAAAACAGGTATT
>CAYSZK010000147.1:0-8473 GCA_964435495.1 uncultured Verrucomicrobiales bacterium | reverse complement strand
CGGTTTGAGCATGATTTCGGCGCTGGCAGACCCCGAAAATAGAAACTTGGGCTAAGCTCGGGCGTGCGGATTTTTGCGGGCGACGGGGATCGAAGGGCTTTTTCCGAGAGGCTCTGGTCAACGTGCTCAGGTGGTTTGGCCTTACGGTGCATGCTCCCTGTCCCGCGCCGAAAGCGGAACTCTTGGCCTTGGAAACCACGGGATGGCGATCGTGCTTGTTGACGAAACGGGTGGAAACGAGGTGCACGGCCCAATGCTCAGGGGTATCAAGTGTCAAGGACCCCTCGAGAGACGACGACGCAGGGGGCATGGGGCGGAAGCAATTCCCGAAGGGACGGCGGGCCGGACCTTGGCGCTGGTGGTGGCTGGCGGCGGGTCTCAGGCAAAGGGATTGCGGACGGTGACGCCGAGGTATTCTTGTCCGGCGTTGAGGTCCTCCGAATGGATCGTGTGGCAGCCGGCGCGGGCTGCGGCGGCAACGATGAGTGCGTCGTAATAACCGATTCCGTGGCGTTCCACCACCTCGACGGCGGTGTGGACCATCGGGGTGTCGATTGGCACCACGCGCAAGACCTCGTAAGCGCGCATGGCATCGGCGGCGGCGGCGGGAGCGAGGGATGGTTTCAGTTTGCGAGTGACCACTTGGAAGAACTCGCCCAGAACTTGGGTGGAGATGACCCCGGCGCCAGCATCGGCTAGGGAGAGGATGAGGGCGGCGGCCTTGGCGCTCTTCTCCGGGTTGCAGTCGTCGTGGGCGTAAACCAGGAGGTTGGTGTCGAGAAACTCCATGGCGGGTCAGCGTCGTTCGTGGAGTTCCTCGCGCGTCCAGCGGGCGGTACCCGTGCGCACGCGGTGGCGGGCGATGCGATCGCGCAGCGTAGCCACGGCCTGGTGGCGGCGGACATCATCCTCTTGCGCCACCCGTTCCAGGAATTCCCGGACCATGGCGCTGAGCGTGGTGTCCCGCTCCAGCGCCAGCTTGCGCACTTTCTTCACGGTTTCCGCGTTGATCGCCAAGGTGATGTTTGCCATAATCTGTGCTTCACAGAATACGTGAAGCCTATGGGAGGTATCAAGCTTCGATTTCCGATCCGGGGCACGGCGGAAACAAATAGAACAAAGGTAGAACAAAGGGACAGACCCTTTGACCTCTAAGGGACAGACCCTTTGACCTCTTTGGACCTTTTGGACCAAGCCAACTTTTGTAAAGCCCCGCCGGAGAAGGAGGTGAACTCGAAGAAATATTCCCGCCCCATCCCATCCGCAAGGCGGCGCCAATCCCGCCCGTCCCCTACCCGCCCTCCGCGCGTTTTCGCGCCTCCGCCGCCGAATTCGATCCGCGGAGGTCGTGCGCAATCAGCATGTACAGCGCCGGCACCAGGAAGAGCGTGAACACCGTCCCAATCGCCATCCCGCCCACCAGCACCAAGCCGATCGAGTTCCGCGCCTCCGCCCCCGCCCCGGACACTAGCGTCAACGGAAAATGGCCGCACACCGTCGCCACGCTCGTCATCAGCACCGGCCGCAGCCGCGTCAACGCCGCCTCGCGCACCGCCTCCAGCTTCCGCGCCCCCGCCCGCTGCAACACGTTCGCGAATTCCACGATCAGGATGCCGTTCTTCGCCACCAGCCCGACCAGGGTCACCAACCCGACCTTCGAATAAATGTTCAGCGTCGTCGTCCACCCGTCCGTCCAGAACGGCACATCCTGGTTGGGCATTTTCAGGAACGTGAACAGCAGCGCGCCGAACATCGCAAGCGGCACTGACCCCAGCAGGATCACAAACGGGTCCCGGAAACTGTTGAACTGCACCGCCAGCACCAGAAAAATCAGGATGATCGACAGCGCGAACGTCAGCAGGAACCCGGTGGCGCCCTCCGCCCGCAACTGCCGCGATTCCCCCGTGTAATCAATCTTGTAACCCTGCGGCAGGATGCGCCCCGCCTCCTTTTCCAAATACGCCAGCGCCTCGTTTAACGGGCGCACCGGCACGCCGCTCACGGTCACCGAATTGAGCTGCTGGAACCGGTTCAGCGATCGCGGCTGCACCGACCGCTCCAGCCGCGCCACGGTGCTCAGCGGAATCAGGGCGCCTTCCGGCCCGCGGATGTAAAGATTCTCAAGCTGGTCCGGGTTCAACCGCCGGTCCCGTTTGATCTGCGGGATCACCTTGTAGCTCCGCCCCGCGATGCTGAACCGGTTCACGAAGTTCCCGCCCACCGCCGCCGCGAGGTCCGAGCCCACCTGCTCCAGGTTCAGTCCCAGGGCGCCCACCATGTCCCGGTCGATCACGATCTCCGCCTGCGGCTGGTCGATCTTGATGTCAATCAATGGCGGAAACGCGAACAGCCCCGCCCGCATCCCGCTGTCCGCCAGTTGCCGCGCCAAACCCAGGATTTCCGCGGTCTCCGCCGTGGAGGACACCACAAACTCCAGCGGGAACCGCCCGCCCCCCGGCAGCGAGGGGCGCAACACCGCGGAAACGTTCACGCCCGGAATTTCCCGCACCTTCTGCCGCACGAAGGGGAGCACCTCGAACACGGTCCGGTCCCGCTGGTCCCACGGCTTCAAGCGCATCCCGCTGAAGCCGGAACTCGGCGCCGACCGTTGGAACGTGAACTCGGTCTCGGGAAAGCCCATGTATATGTCGTTGACCTGCTCCGCGTAGTGGACCGTTTGGTCGATGGTCGCGTTCGCCGGCGTTTCCAGGATTCCGAAGATAACCCCCTGGTCCTCCAACGGCGCCAACTCCTCCGGCGACTCCCGGTACATCACCACGGCCGCCACCGCCAGCCCCACCCATGCCAGGTAGGCCGCCCGCCGGTTCGCCAGCACCGCGTCCAGCCAGCGGCCGTAGGTTTTGCGCAGCCACTGGAACCCCGACTCGATGTGCGTCTCCAGCCAGCCGCGCGCCCCGCCCTCATGCAGCAGGTGCGCCGACATCATCGGCGACAGCGTCAACGCAACCACCCCCGAAATGCCCACCGCCCCGGCCAGCGTGAACGCAAATTCCCGGAACAACGACCCGGTCAACCCCCCCTGCAAGCCAATCGGCGCGTACACGGCCGCGAGGGTAATGGTCATCGCGATTACCGGGCCCACCAGTTCCTTGGCCCCCAGCATCGCCGCGCGCATCCGCGTCTGCCCCTCCCGGATGTGCCGCTCAACGTTCTCCACCACCACAATGGCGTCGTCCACCACCAACCCCACCGACAACACAATGGCCAGCAGCGTCAGCAGGTTCAGCGTGAACCCAAACACCTGCATCAGGAAGGCGGCCCCGATTAGCGACAGCGGAATCGCCACGACCGGCGCCAGCACCGACCGCACCGACCCCAGAAACAGGTAGATCACCAACACCACTATCAGCAGCGTCTCCGCCAGGGTCTTGACCACCTCCTTAATCGCGCTTTCGATGTAGGCTGTCGCGTCGTAGGCCACCACCCCCGACAACCCGGCCGGCAATTCCGGCTGCAGCGCCCCGATCTCCCGGCGCACCATCCGCACCACATCCAGCGCGTTCGCGTTCGGCAGCGGCCAAATCCCAATGAACACCGCGTTCTTCCCCGAAAAACGCACCTCCTCGTCGTAGCTCTCCGCCCCCAGCGCTACGTCCGCGATGTCCTCGATCCGCACCACCGTCCGCCCTTCGCGCCGGACAATCAGCCGCCGGAATTCTTCCACCGACTTTAAATCCGTGTTCGCCGTCAGGTTCACCTGCACCAGCGCGCCGCGAGTCGAACCCACCGCCGACAGGAAATTGTTGTTCGCCAGCGCCTCCCGCACCTGGGCCGGCGTGATCCCCAGCGCCGCCATCCGTTCCGGCTTCAGCCACACCCGCATGGCAAAAGTCCGCGCCCCAAGAATGTCCGCGCGCTGCACCCCTGGAATGGCCGACAACCGCGGCTGCACGATCCGCGTCAGAAAATCGGTGATCTCATTCTGCTCCAGGACCGTTGAGGAGAAACTCAGGTACGCCGACGCAAACTGCGAGTCCGCGTTCAAGATGTTGATCTCCGGGACCTCCGCTTCCGGCGGCAAATCCCCGCGCACCTGGTCCACCTTCGACGAAATCTCCGTCAACGCCTTGATGCTGTCGTAATTCAGCCGCAGCCGCGCCGTGATCGTCGAAACCCCCTGCGCGCTTTGCGATTCCAGGTAATCGATGCCGTCCGCCGCCGCAATCGCGCGCTCCAACGGCGTCGTGATGAACCCCCGCACCAAATCCGCGTTGGCCCCCACGTACACCGTGGTCACCGTGATCGACGCGTTTTCGCTCCGCGGATACTGCCGCACGTTCAGCGTCCCCAGGGCCTGCAAACCCGCGATGATGATCAACAGGTTCACCACCAGCGAGAGCACCGGCCGCCGGATGAACAGGTCCGTGAACGCCGCCCCTTTCGAGGGCACGCCACCGCCGCCAGCCTGGGAATGGCCCTGGTTCACGCGCTCAAGAATCGCCCGGGTTCGGTTCCAGCGACGCCGCCGGCGCCGCCCCGTTTTTGACTGTGACCGGCGCGCCGTTGCGCAGCTTGAACGCGCCCGCCGACACCACCGTGTCTCCGGAGGCCAGCCCCGATTGCACCGCCACGAAATCCCCGCGCGCGCGCCCCACCCGGACGGGCGTCTCCACCACCACCTGCCCCTGGCCGCCCTCCGCCGGTTTCACCACAAACACCTTGTCCCCATACGGGGCCGACACCACCGCCGTCGCCGGAATCACCAGCACCTTCTCCCGCGCCTCCAGCACCAGCCGCACATCCACAAACAATCCCGGGCGCAGCTCCCCCTTCTTGTTCGGCACCGTCCCCTGCAGTTTCACGTTCCGCGTCGAGGCGTCCACCTCGGGATTGATCGCCGTCAGCCTGCCCTTGAACTCCCGTCCCGCAAACGCGTCGGTCACCACCACCAGCTCCAGCCCCTCCCGCAACACCGACAAACGCCGCTGCGGCAGGGTGAAATCCACATGGAGCGGGTCCAGCGATTGGAACGTCACAATCGGGTCCCCCTCCTTCACAAACTGCCCAAGATTCACAAGCCGGATGCCCGCCCGCCCGTCAAACGGCGCCCGGACCACCTTTTTCTCAATCGCCGCCCGGATGTTGTCCGCCAGCGCCCGCGTGTTCCGCGCCTCCGCTTGCGCCAGGTCCATCTCCGACATCGACACCACTCCGCGCTGCCGCAGCTCCTCCGACCGCTTCAGGCTCATGCCCTTCCATTCCGCGGTCGCCTCCACCGCCCTCAGGTTCGCCTTTTCAACGTCCGCGTCCAGTTCCACCAGCACGGCGCCCTCGCGCACCTCGCTGCCCGACTCGAAGGCGATCCGCTGAACCACCCCGGGCACCTCCGCGCTCACCATCGTGCCCCGCGCCGCGGAAACCGTGCCCACCGCCGTCAGCGACTCCTCCCACTCCGACTCCACCACCTGTGCCGTGCCCACCGTCTCCGGCGGCGGGCGGAAATTCTTCTTCGCCTCCCCCATCGCGCGGCCCTGCGCCATCTTGATGCCGCCCAGTCCCAGCGCCACCAGCGCAAGCGCCGCGCCCACCCACAACAAAGGACCCGCCCCCTTCATCGCGCAACCTCCGCCAGCAATCCCCGCTCAATCCAGTCCATCACAAACGCCTCCAATTCCTCCAGCCCGCGCCCCTCCCGCTCGCGAAAGCAAACCAGCAACAGCTCATTGGTCAGCCCCGCGATCCCGTTCACGACCCAGTCCGGATCCACCGCCTTAAACTCCCCGGTGGCCACCCCCTCCTCCACCGCCTCCCGCGTCATCCCTAGGCACCGCTCCCGCAACGCCATCGCCTCCGGGTTCAACCCCGCCTTCAACGACTCCGCGTGCGGAATCACGTCGCGGATGTAAATCCGCAGAAACTCGTGGTTCTCCCGAAAAAACTCGAATTTCCCGTGAATCAACGCGCGCAACCGCTCCCGCGCCCCGCGCGCCGCCTCCACCGTCCCCTGCAAATGCTCGAAATACCCCGCCAGCTTCCGGTGCAGCAACGCCCCGTAAAGTTCCTCCTTCGACTCGAAATACCGGTAAATCGTCCCCGTCCCATACTCCGCCGCCCGCGCGATGTCCTCCATCGTCGTGTGATAGACGCCCTTCACGGAAAACAAACGCTCCGCCGCCCGCAGAAAATCGTCCACCCGCAACTGCCGGTCCCGCTCTTTTCGCGATGAAGCGACACCAGTCTCAACAAGTGAATCAATCTTCACAACGTGAACCTAGCATCTAAAAACGGCGTTGTCACTCCGTTTCTGGCCCCCACCCCCACACCCCCCAAATCCGCCAACCCCGATGCGCCCATGTTCCGGTCCCGTTCCGCCACCCGGCCATACCGCCAACACGGCGGGCTTGCGGCCGTGCGCCGCCTCCCCTCGTCGCCCACGCCCCACCACAGCCACCGGCCTGCGCGCGCCCGGGACGGTTTACGGCCCAAACTCCACCAGATAATACATGGCCTGGTACTTTGCGCCGTCCAGCACCGCCTGCGGGCCGGCCTTGGTCATGGCCACGGGCACTTCCTTCGCCTCCGGCCCCTTGATTCCGTCGTGATCCAGCGCGAAAACCTTGCACGGCGTTCCGCGCTTGAATGTCACCGACGCCTTGACCGGCTCGATCAAGAGCCGGGGATTGTCCATGTACGACTTCTGCTTGTCCGCGCCCCGTTCCACCCCCGGCGCCCTCGCCAGCGGGCTCATCGACGTTTCCTCGAAGACGTCCCCTTTGTTCGCCGTCCGGCCGAGGGTCAGGATCACCGCCTGCTTTGCGTCCGCAAGGGTCTCGCCCGGATTCCTTGCCGCGACGTACACGTTGGCAAACGGATTTTCATGCTGGATGGCAACCCCCGACAGGTCGTGCTCCCGTCCCGCGCCAAATCCGATCACGGCCGCGCCCACCGGCGCGTCCACGGTGAGAAACCCGCGCCCCGAGTAATCCCACACCATCTGCCCGTTGCTGGCGGTGATGATTTTTTTGTCCCGGTCCCAATATTTCGCCAGGGCGGACATCTCAACCTTGGGCTCGGCGGGCTTGTCCACAAAATCGATGGAAACCCGCCCGGCGCCCAAGGCCTCGTTGGGGACGCTGCCCGCGAAATTTTTGAGGTTCGCCCCGCCCAGCAGGCTGAATCGTTCCTCGAAGCCGACGTTGCCCGCGAGCAACTCCTCCATGCTGATCCGCCGGCTGCCCACGGAGACGCCCTCCTTGATCGCGTTGCCGTACAAGAACCGGGCGATGAACGGATGTTGGGCGGTGGCGCGCAGCTCGTCGAAGTTGCCGTTGATCTGCCCTTCATTGTCGGGAAGGATCACGGAGAAGGAGCTGGCGAACTGCGCCGACAGGTCCCACCCCTGCAATCCCAGGCCCACCAGTCCAATCAACGGCTGGCATTCCGCGCCAAACACGTGCCCGCCCGCCCACTCGGAAAAGCCGAACGGCCGGTCGCCCACCTGCTGCATGCCGGCGCTCATCAACGCCGAACCGGGCCGGGTGACCATTGGACGGATCCCATTGAAATAGTTGTGCCGGTCGATGAATCCCACCTCCCTGTCCGACGCGATATTGAACAGGTGCCCGTACATGTCCGAAGCCTGCCAGCACCCGCCCACGATCGCCCCTTTGTATCCGGTCTTCCGGATTTCCTCCACGAACCGCTTGTAGAAGCCCGTCTGCTGCTCGAAGAGAAACGTGTAGCTGTCCACCACCCGTTTCGGCGCGGGCATCGCCCCGTTGTAATTCGGGAACGGGAACAGGTTCTTCGCGGCCAGGTTTTCGTCCTTCTTCAGGTCCCCGCCCCACGCCGCTTTCAGCGCCGCGTCATCGGCGTATTTTTTCGACAGCCATTCCGTGAACCGCTCCTGCGTGATCTTCTTGTACGTGGGACAGCTCGCGACCAGCTTGCCGGTGCCCGGAAAAAAGATGTCCGCCTCGTTGTGCAGCTCGACGTAGGCGACCGCCGGGTCGTCGGCGTACCGGAGGCCCGTCTTCGTGTTCTTGCGGTCGAGCCATTTGGTGATCAGATCGATGTACACCTGCTGCACGTCCGGGGCGAACGTCGAGAACGGATAGAGCGTCTTGCCGAACATTCCTTCCGTCCGCGCCGCGATTTCGTCGTACGCCAGCAGCTTCGGGCGCAGCGACTCGTGCAGCTTGATGGCGAAAATTGGCGACCAGCCCGAATAGATGCCGCGCTCCTTGAACTCCGCGTGGATGTTGTCAAACAACTGCGCCCGCGGCTCGTCGAATTCGTAGGTGTTCTCCCGGCTCATCAGCCCGTCCCACCCCAGATTCCCGATGAACTTGTGCATCCGCATGAAGTTCACGCCGTACTTCGCCAGTTTTTCCGCCCACTGCTTCGCCTTCGCCGGATCCACCGCCATCCAACTGTAAGCGATGTTCGAGCCCCAGAACTTGACCTCCGTCCCGTCGTCGCAAACAAACTTGTCCCCTTTCACATGCACAAA
>CAYSZK010000146.1:0-9154 GCA_964435495.1 uncultured Verrucomicrobiales bacterium | reverse complement strand
GGCCCGGCCTACGCCCCGCTAACGCCCCCGCCTCCCCACTGTCTGAACCGCAGTCATTAGTTTTGCGGTGGATGATGTGGTGGCATCTGATGGCGGTGGGCGCGGGGAAGCGGCCCCCGCCACTTCAGGTTGTTCCAGCGATAAATGGGGCATTTGTGAGGAAGTGGCGGGGCCGCCGCTTAACATGTCGGACCATCAAGACGCATTGCCCTATCCTGCGCGTATTCTCCGCGCCCTCGACTCTCGACGCTCCCGCGGTCTCTCACGGAGCACACAGGGCACACGGAGGGGGACTTTCCACCACGAAGCGCACGAAGTTCACGAAGGGGGGCTTTGGAGTGCGGTGGGAAGGCCGAAGGCCGCCACACCGCTTTGGTTTGGGGCGAGGGGGAACTTTAACCACGGAGCGCACGGAGGACACGGAGGGGGATCTCACCACGAAGTCCACGATTCCCCGGGTTATCCGTGCGCGGGGCCGGTTGGCCCTGCGCGTTGAAGTGACCTGTCAGATCGCGGCGGCGAATGCCTCCAGGGACGCGGCCTGGAGTGCGGTTTGGAGGAGGGTGCTGAGTTTGTCGGCGCCGGTTTCCTGGACGGCTTCCTTGAGGCCTTCAGGCACCCGGCCGAAACGGACTTCGAGAGTTTTCAGCACCGCTTGGGCCAAGGCTTGTTGACGGCCTTCTTGGCGGCCCTCCTGGCGGCCTTCCTGGCGAAGCTGGTCTGCGAGTGTCATGGCCACGGCTTTTGCCTCCGGTTCCTCCAACGCTTCAATGCTACGGGTGAAGGCCTCCTTGTCAATGCCCGCGCCCAGGATGTAGCGATGAGGAACGGGGCGGCGTTGGCTGGGTCGCGGAAGGTGCCGATGAAGAGCTTATCGTGTGGTTGGTGGAGCGGGTCATCGGGCATGGCCGGAGAATGGCCGGAGCCGGAAGGTATGGGAAGGCTGGAGGCCGCCACACCGCTTTGGATCGGGGCGAGGGGGAACTTTAACCACGGAGCGCACGGAGGACGCGGAGGGGGAATTTTCCACCACGAAGCGCACGAAGACCACGAAGGTGGGATTCTTGGCATGTCTCCCGTCCCCTTCCGCCCTTCGTGTCCTTCGCCCGCTTCGTGGTGGGCCATCCCCCGTCTCCAGTTCCAAAGCGGTGTCGCCGCTTTCGCTCTGCCACCGCAGTCCAAAGGCTCTCCGCCACTACAGGCCCAGTTGTTGGGCGAGGTCTTTTGCGGGTTGGAAGTTGGGGTTGCGCTGGAGGTCGGCTTGGACGAAGGCGCGGGGTTGGGGGGCGCAAATCTTGACTGGCGGGGCGGCGAAGGCGCGGTAGTTTCCCGGCGGAAATTGGGACCCATGACGCGCACGGTTCAGGTAGCGATTTTGTTGGCCGGGGCGGCAGTCCTGGTGGTGGCGGTGTCGGGATGCGGCACGCCGGCGGAGAAGGCGGCGCGGGAGATGAAACGGCAGGGAATTCCGTTTACGGCGGACGAGTTTGTGGCGCGGGCGGGGCGCGGGGATTTGCCGGTGTTGAAACTGTTTGTGGCGGCGGGGCACGATCCACGGGCGGTGAACGCGGAGGGTTTGACGGCTCTGGCGGCCGCGGCGGAGGCGGAGAAAACGCTGACGCTGGGATGGCTGGCGGGGTTGGGGGTGCCCGTGAACCAGCGCGGGCGGGGGGGCGAGCCGCTGCTTGTGATGGCGGTGCGGACGAACCTTCGGTTCACAATGGACGAGCTATTGCGGTGGAAGGCGGACCTTGAAATGGCGGACGCGGCGGGTTTGACGGCGCTGGCGCACGCGGTGGCGCAGGGGGACCGGGTGGTGTCGGAGCGGTTGTTGCTGGCGGGGGCGAGCGCGGCGGCGCCGGCGCCAGGCGGGATGACTTTGCTTGCGCACGCCGTGGAGAAAGGGGACCGGCGGATGGCGGCGTTGTTGTTGCGGCACGGGGCGGTTGCCGACGGGGCGCTGGCGGATGGCCGGACGCTGCTGGCGGCGGCGGTGGCGAAGCGCGACCTGGAGATGGCGAGCCTGCTGCTGGAGGGGGGGGCGAAAGCGGACGCGGCGTCGGGGGATGGGCGGTCGCTGGTGGCGGTGGCGGTGGAAGGGCAGGACGCGGCGATGGCGGGGTTGCTGCTGGAGAAGGGGGCCGATCCGAATGATCCGGGCGGGGACGGGCGCCCGTTGTTGCACGGGGCCGTGGCGGCGGGGCGGGCGGAGATGGTGCGGCTCCTGGTGCGGCGGGGAGCGAATTTGAACGCGCGGGACGGCGCTGGCTGGGCGCTGGCGCATTACGCAATCGCGGAGAACCGGGTTGGGACGTTGCGGATGCTGTTGGAATCGGGAGCGGACTGGCGCCTTGCGACAGGGGACGGAATGGGGCCGGTCACGCTGGCGGTTCGGCACCGGGCGATGGACGCCCTGTGGGCGCTGGTGGAACGCGGGGCGGGCGTGGCGGAGGAGAGGTGGGCCGGGCAGCCGCTGGAGCTTTTGCCGGTGGCGTGGGGGGACGCGGCGCTGTTGCGCGTTTTGCTGGAGGCCGGCGGGGATCCGAACGCGCCGTTTGCGACGCCGCCTTCGCCGGAGTTCGCGGCGCACATCCAGGACTACGAAAAGTTCACGGGCTACGTGAAGACCGACCGGGGGCTGACGGCGTTGATGCTGGCCTGTTTGACGGGGGACGCGGAGTGCGCGCGGCTGTTGCTGGAGGCGGGGGCGAACAAATCGGCGCGGACGAAAAAATGGCGGTACTACCCGATCAACATCGCGGCGCAGCAGAAGCGGGTGGCGGTCCAGCGGGTGTTGCTGGGCAAACCGCCCGAGCACAACGGCGATGGGGCGCACGTCCGGATTTCGCTGGGGGACCAGCGGGCGGTGCTGACGGTGGACGGCAAGGTGGTGCGGACGGCGCCGGTTTCGACGGGAAGGCGGGGGTACCGGACGCCGCAGGGCGAGTATGTGGTGACCGACAAACACCGGCATTGGGTCTCGACATTGTACCATGTGCCGATGCCGTATTTCATGCGGCTAAGCTGCGGCGCGATTGGGTTGCACGCCGGGATTGTTCCGGACTATCCGGCGTCGCATGGATGCATCCGGCTGCCGTCCGGGGCGGCCCGCGAGTTTTTCCAGCATTGCGACGTGGGGACGCTGGTGACGATTACGGATTAGGCCGGCCCGGGCCGATCACGCCCATATTCTTACGCCCGGCCGGCGAGAGATGCAAGTTGGCTCGGAAATGTGGCCCGGCAAATGGCGGCTCGGGGACGAACAGCGACGGGTGGGAACGCGATCAACGCGCCTTGCGGCGGCGGAGTGCTTCCTGGTTGACGGCTAGGAGGAAGAAGCGGTTGCGAGATTCCGTCGGGATCGGCGCGCGGCTCGCTCCGCCGCGTAGCGTTCACCAACCCGCCGAAGGTATGCCACGCGTTGCTCTGGCGGCATCGCGTCCAACTTGCGGCTTGTGGCCTCCCGCCACTTGCGGGATTCCTCCACCGCGTCAAAGGTCTTTGTCTTGTTTTCCATAAATCAACCCCGTTTTCCATCTGGCGCCAAAGCTCCTGGGTGGGCTGTTTCCACTCGTCGTCGAAGTAGCCGCCCAGAACCGAAGTGTCCAGATAGAGGGTCGGTATGCGCATCTCTCCAAACCCTGCCATGTTTTGGAGGCGTTGGCGAGGCGGGGCGTTCAGCGGTTCCACGGCTGCTGGCAGAGGCGGGCCTTGTTCATCCTGTCGTGGAAACGTCGCACCTCGAACTCGGCGACCTCGATCTTGAGGCTGGCCATCGGAAGAAGCCCGGGCTCGGGGGCTTCGGGGGTGCGGATCGGCTGGAAGGCGCATAGGAAGGGGAGTTGCCCGGCGCGTGAATGGATCCGAAGACTGATCCTCCACGCATCGCGCCTGCGCGAGACTCTCTCTCCGATCCGGTTTGGAGGAGATTCTCCCGCGGAAGGGGGGAGCATGAAGGCATGGGGGCGGCGATGGTCGAGCGGCGAGAGCCGAGGGCTGGGGAAGGGAGCGGATTGTCTCACGCCAGGGCGCGAAACCGCGAAGGCGGGAGCGGAAGGCGCGGGATCACCACCGGCCAATAATATCGAAAAGGGTCTAAAGCCGCCGAAAAAAGTCTGACAGTGCAAGCAACCTCCAGACAATCAGTGCCTTGTGCTGTGGTGTTCTTTACGGTTCTGGCCACACCACCCCGTTGTCGTCCACCATGATGGGCCGTCCCGTGTCCAGCCAGTACCAGCCGATACGACCGCAATCAATCGGCGCGTCCGGGTCGAGGTCGCGCATCTCAACCAAATGCTTCCGGTGTTCCGGAAAGCCCAAGGGCGGAACAAGCGGTTCATCGGCCTCGTTGACAAATGGTTTCATCCCGCAATCCCATCAAAGAATGTTTCTGTTTTAAACGTCATCGGGGGCACGACCCAAAAAAATGAACTGCCTTCCCTAGGGTCAAGCAGCTCCAGGACGAAGGTGGGAAACAGGTAGGAATCCCTGTGCCCTACGCAACCCGCCCTACTTTTCGCCAAGGACGGATTGGGTGCCTCGAACGCGAATACATTAGCACGCCTCCGGGGCCGTGTGCAAGTGCCACCTCTGACGGCGGGAAGTGGAAAACAAGGTTCGCCGGCCTAGTCGTCAGGCTAGGGGTCTCGCGTGTAAAGCCGGGCGAACCGACAACACCTTCGAGGCGACTAAGCTGGCCTCACGACCAGCCTCCTGCGAACCGACCAAACCTTTATCCAGCGCCCGCCTGTCTGCAATGAGAATCGAGATACTATAATCCGACAGCCTGCACCGGGTGCCGATCACGATGGGGAAGATGGAAAATAGAGCGGCAACCGATGCCCGGCGTGAAGCCGTCCCCGATTGGAACGTCCGAACGACCGCTCTGGGGAAAACGTAGCACGCATCCGGCGTCGGGTGAAAGGGAAAATGAATGGTCGGCGAAACAGCAGAGCAGCCCGCCGCGCCGACCCTGATGGCTTACGCCGCTGCTGGCAACCACCAAGGGGTGAGTGAATGTGGATCAACTCCACGTTCGGCGCAAAGCGGGAAAACCAACCGCGGAGATGGAAGATGGAGGACTGAAGATAGAGGATGGAGGATGGGATTCGCGATGGCGGGCGTGGAAAGGGGAGCGCGCGGTATTCGGGTCAGGAGCGGCGTTTCTTGAGGAAGAAGGCGAGGTAGGGTTCGTCCTTGGCGAGGCGGGCGAGGTAGAGGGCGGTTTCGCGGATGTGGTAGTCGCCCCACATGGAGGATTCGCCGAAGGGGACGCGGGCGCCCTTGGGGATGGCGTCCCAGCCGTTGGGGCGATGGTACACGGAATGGAGCAACAGGCCCTGATGGTCCGGGTGGGCGCTGATGTAGGGGTCGCCGAGGAGCGTGCGGGCGACCGTGAGGCCGGCCTGGAAATAGCGGCGGCCGCCGTCGCGGTCGCCGCGGTCGATGAGGTAATGGCCGAGGCGGAGGAGGCCCTGGGCGGCGATGGCGGCGGCGGAGCTGTCCACGGGTTCTTGGTCGTTGAAGGGGTCGGCGGGTTGGTTGCGGAAATCGCCGAGTTTGGCAAGGCCAGGGGCGCCGGTGTCCCAGTAGGGGACGCCGTCCTCGGCGGCGTTGTAGATGTAAAAGTCGCAGGTGGCTTTGGCGGCCTTGAGCATCATGCCGACGGCGCGTTTGCGTCCGCCGAGGCCTTCGACATCCTCCTCGGGGACGATTTCGAAGAATTCGAGGAGCTCGGCGAACCCGAGCATGACCCAGGCGAGGCCGCGGGTCCAGGTGGAGAAGGGGGAGAACCCCTGTTGGGAGCTGGGGCAGCGGTAGTTGCCGTCGGTGGTGTTGAAGATCGACTCATGGACCACGCGCCCGCGGACGTCGTAGATGTCGCGTCCTTCGCCATAGAAGACGTTGTAGCGTGCGGTGGCGTGGGCGTGGTCGAGGAGCCGTTCCATGAGCGGGATTTTGCGGTCCATTTCGCCCATGAGGACGTGGCCGAGCTGGTGGGCGACGGCGAGGGCGCGCAGCGACCGGATGGTGTCGGAGAAGAGCGAGTGGGGGCCGTTGAAGGAGTGGATGAACCCGCGCCCGTCGGCGGTGCGCGTCCAGCGGGCGGCCTGGACGGCGCCGGAGACCTTGAGGGCGAGCTCGTAGAAATGGCGTTCCCATTCCTGTTCGCGGATTTGGCCTTCGTCCATGAGGCGGAGGAGATTCCCGTAGGTGGAGAGATTATTGAAACCGTGGTCGTGGACGCCGGTGTGGGTGAGGTGCGGGGCCATGTGCTCGACGGTCTGGTGGCGCCCGAGCTCGAGGAACGAGCGGTCGCGGGTGGCGTCGTATTGGAGGATGGCGGCGCCGAACTGGAAGCCCTGGGTCCATTCTGTCCAGCCGCGGGTGGTGTAGCGTCCGCGCACGGTGAATACGGGGGCGCCCTTGGCGGGGTCGAAGTCCTGGGCGATGGCGAGGATTTTGGCGCCGGAGAGGTTCCAAAAGGATTTGAGGGCGCCTTCGAGGTCGGCGGGGGCGAGGTTGTAATCAATCTTCATGGGCGGGGAAGGACAAGGGGGTGGGCGGTTGGCGGTTCAGGACGAAAGCGGCGGAAGCCGGACGATTGCGCGGGGTGTCATGGGCCGGGGTCAGAGGAGGCCTTTGCTGCTGGGAATTCCGCGGACGCGGGGGTCGGGGGTGCAAGCCATGTCGAGGGCCTTGGCAAGGCCTTTGAAGACGGCTTCGGCGATGTGATGGGGTTCGCGGCCATAGAGCAGCTCAACGTGGAGCGTGAGGCCGGCGTGGGCGGACAGGGCGCGGCAGAATTCCTCGACGAGCTGGATGGGAAAGTCGCCGGCCTTCAGGCGGCGGGTGCGAACGCGGTATTCTAGGAAGGGGCGCCCGCTGAAGTCAAGGACGACGCGCACGAGCGTTTCGTCCATGGGGAGATAGGCGAAGCCATAGCGGCGGATGCCGCGGCGGTCGCCGAGGGCCTTGTCGAGGGCTTGGCCGAGGACGATGCCGGTGTCTTCGACGGAGTGATGGAAATCGACCTGGAGATCCCCCTGGCATTCGAGGTCGAGGTTCCAGAGGGCGTGCCGGGCCAGGAGCGTGAGCATGTGGTCGAAGAAGCCGATGCCGGTGTTGACGCGGGAGCGGCCCGTGCCGTCGAGGCGGAGGGCGGCGCGGATGCGGGTTTCGGCGGTTTCGCGGGCGAGGGTGGCGGAGCGGGTTTTCATGAAGGGGCGCCGAAGCGGATGCCGGCGGACCGGCCGTGGGCGTCGAGTTGTTCGATGCGCGCGAAGGCGCCGATGACCGGCGCGGCGCGGCGGAGGGCGGCGGGGGTGTACTCGATGACGCTGGTGCGGCGGAAAAACTGGTCCACGGTGAGGCCGCTGAAGGATTTGGCGGCGCCGCCGGTGGGCAGCGTATGGCTGGGGCCGGCGACGAAATCGCCGGCGGCGACGGGGGAAAAAGGGCCCAGGAATATGGCGCCGGCGTTGCGGATTTTGGGGAGGAGCGCCCGCGGGTTGGCGACCTGGAGCGAGAGATGTTCGGGGGCGAACTCGTTGGCGATGGCCACGGCGTCGGCAATGCCGCGGACCCGGACCAGGCAGGCGCAGGCGTCAAGGGCTTGCTGGATGATCCGGCGGCGGGGGAGGTCCTGGAGTTGGGAAAGGATTTCGCGCCGGACGGCCTCGCGGATTTTGAGGGAGGGCGTGAGCAGAATGGCCGCGCTGTCCGGACCGTGTTCGGCCTGGGCGAGGAGGTCGGCGGCGGCGAGCGCCGGTCCGGCGGTGGCGTCGGCGATCACCATGACCTCGCTGGGACCGGCGAGTTGGTCGATCGCGACAACGCCGAAAACCTGGCGCTTGGCCTCGTTGACGAAGCGGTTGCCGGGGCCGCAGATTTTCTGGACGCGCCGGACGGAGGCGGTGCCAAGGGCCATCGCGGCGACGGCCTGGGCGCCGCCGGCGTGCAGGATTTCGGTGGCGCCGGCGAGCTGGATCGCGAACTGCATGACCGGATCGAGCGGCGGGGGCGTGGCGACCAGGATTTCGCGGCAGCCCGCCGCGCGCGCGAGGGTGACGGTCATCAGCGCGGTGGAGACGAGCGGGACGCTGCCGGCGGGCACATAGATGCCAACACGGTCGAAGGGACGGTAGATTTCGCCGGTCTGGGCGCCTTCGGCGTTGCGCATCGACCACGCCTTGGGCAGGCGGGCCCGGGCGAATTGGAGGATGTTGCGGTGGGCGGAGCGGAGGGCGCGCTCGATCTCGCGGGGCGGGCGCGGGGCGGCGGGTGCGGAGACGAGGCGTTCGGGGCGGACCTTGTCGAATTTGGCGGTGAGTTCAAGGAGCGCGGCGTCGCCGCGGGATCGAACCTGGGCGATGATGCCGGAGACGGTGAGGGCGACACCGTGCGGGGGCTCGGAGTGGCGGTTCGCAGAGGCGCGCCACTCGCGGAAACCGGGACCGTCGAAGCTTAAGAGCCGCACAAGGAGGCAACTATTGACCGGTAGGCGCAGGGGCGCAAGTCGGGAGTTGCGGGGGCGCGAAAGGCGATGGGGATTGTGGCGTTCCGGGCAGGTGTCAAGGTCAAGGACTGACCCCTTTCCCGAATGTAACTGCCAGGAGTTTGCTTTTTCGGGTTCCGCGTTCCCGTGCTGCCGCCGGGCCGGGGTCGGTGGGGGTTAAGACGCTGGGACCTGGCGGCAGCTTTTGGAGTGCGCCAGTCCTCTGGCGCTTTCTCATCGACCTCATCACCACTCCGGCGCGACATCGAAGTCATCGCGCACCCGCAATTTATCCACCTTGAGTCGGTAGATGGAGTTGACCATTGCCGGGGAAGCTTGGCGTTCGAACCAGGCTGCTGAGCACCAAGGATAAAGGTTGGCCACCGTTACAAGGCCGTGTTACTGGTAGAAGTTTGCTTTATCGGGCGCCGCGCTCCCGTGCCGCCGCCGGTCCGGGGTCGGTGGGGGTCAAGTTTCGGAACCAGTGGTCGCGGCGGTTAAGATTTGCGAAACTGGGGCGCGTGCTCAGGCGATACGGTCTTTGCTGCGATGCAAGGACTGACCCCTTTCCCTTTTGACCCCTTTCCCTTTGAACAATCCTGCTTCACTACGGGCCGAAAGCCCGTGTCTGATTGGAACCGCCCGGTGCGGACCCGC
>CAYSZK010000145.1:5258-9186 GCA_964435495.1 uncultured Verrucomicrobiales bacterium | reverse complement strand
AGGCCCGGCCTACGCCCCGCTAACGCCCCCGCCTCCCCACTGTCTGAACCGCAGAAATGTCCGTTCCTGGACATGTGATCGAAATTGCCCAGATTTGGAGCAATACTTGCCGCCCGCTGCCCTGTCCCCGCCACAATCCTGACGATCTAAAACTTGACAGGCTTGCCCCTGCCCCTGGCTGCTGGGAAAAGGGCAAGCCGCCCCCGCTGTAGACCCGGCACCCGCAAGCACCTGCGATCTTGTCGGCAAGGATTGGGGCCGATGCAAAGCTCCCATGCCCCGAAAGAGCAAACCAAGCCAGCCCATGGGCAACGCGCGTGGGTGACGGACGGCGGGTTTTGGAGCGGCGGCGCCCTCGCCGCCGTTTCAAGGGTGGGCGGCGGGAGCGTGTGGCGCATGGGGCGGCGCGCTGTACGGCACTTGGGCTCCCCCCCTCGTCCGGCGCACAGGCACGGTGGCGAGGGCGTCGGCGCTCAGTGGCCGCCGCCGCCCGAATCCCGGCAGCGCGGGAAAACCCGGCAGGCAAGGACCGTCCGCATCGTCATAGTTCGCGAGCCCCCTTCCCTGCCCTTCCCCTCCCAAAAAAATCTGCATTGTTCAAACCGCCCTTTTCCCTTAAACGAGCCCCCATGGCCATTCAACTGCAAGTCCCCATCTCCGAAGCCATAATCCGCTCCCTCAAAGTCGGCGACGCTGTCGAAGTCACCGGCGTCATCTTCACCGGACGCGACGCCGTCCACAAATACCTCCACGAAGGCGGCGCCCTCCCCAAGGAATGCAATTTCAAGGACGGCGTCCTCTACCATTGCGGCCCCGTCATGCTCAAGACCCCCGACGGCTGGAAATGCAACGCCGCCGGGCCCACCACGTCTGGACGCGAAGAACCCTACCAGGCCGATGTGATCAAAAAGTTCGGGCTCCGCGCCGTCATCGGCAAGGGCGGCATGGGCGAAAAGACCGCCAAGGCCTGCCAGGACTTCGGCTGCGCCTATCTCCATGCCATCGGCGGCGCCGCCCAAGTCCTCGCCGAATGCGTCACGAAAGTCCGCAACGTCTATTTCGAGAAGGAGTTCGGCAGCCCCGAAGCCATCTGGGAACTCGATGTCGTAAAATTCCCCGCGGTCGTCACCATCGACGCCCACGGCGCCTCGCTCCACCGCGAAGTCCTCGCCCAAAGCCAGGCCGCCCTCGAAAAAGCCCTCGCCGCAGCCTGAGCCACGGGGCGGCCCGCGCGCCCCTTCCCCTTGCCTTTCTCCATCCTGCTCCCACGCTCTCCTCTCCGCCTCCAATCCCCAACCTATGCACCCACTCCTCCGCTTCCAAACCTGCGGCCACCTTATCTTCGGCCCCGGCGCCGTCCGCGAACTCGAATCCCTCGCCCGCGCCCGCGGCATCGACGCCGCCCTCGTCGTCACCACCCAGGGCCTCCCCGCCACCGGCGTCCTCGCCCCCGTCCAGGAGCAACTCGACAAGGCCGGCGTCCGCACCGCCCTCTTCGACGACGTCGAACCCGACCCCTCCTCCGAAACCGCCACCCGCGCCGCCGAAGCCGCCGCCCGCATCAACGCCCGCTGGATTCTCGGCGTCGGCGGCGGCAGCGCCCTGGACATCGCCAAGGTCGTCGCCGTCCTCCGCACCAACCCCGGCGATCCCCTTGCCTTCGCCGGCATCGGCAAGGTCCCCAAGCCCGGCCTCCCCACCCTCGTCATCCCCACCACCGCCGGCACCGGCTCCGAAACCACCCCCATCGCCGTGCTCTCGGACAAGAAAGCCCAGCTCAAAAAAGGCGTCGTCAGCGAGTATCTCTATCCCACCGTTGCCCTCGTCGATCCCGCCCTCGCCGTCACTCTCCCCCCCCTGGTCACCGCCTACACCGGCATGGACACGCTCACCCACGCCATCGAGGCCTTCATCAACAAGAACGCCCACCCGCTCGTCGATTCCTTCGCCCTGGAGGCCATACGCCTCACCGCGCGCCACCTCCGCCGCGCCGTCGCCTGCGGCGACGATCTCGACGCGCGCTCCGGCATGGCCCTCGCCTCGCTCCTCGGCGGGATGTGCCTCGGCCCCGTCAACACCGCCGCCGTCCACGCCCTCGCCTACCCGCTCGGCGGCACGTTCAACGTCCCCCACGGCCTCGCCAACGCGCTCCTCCTCCCTTTCGTCATGGAGTTCACCCTCCCCGGCGCCGTGGAAAAATTCGCCGCCATCGCCGAGGCCCTCGGCGAACGCACCGAGCTCTCCTCCACACGCGAAGCCGCCGCCGCCGCCGTCCGCGCCGTCCGCACGCTCGCCATCGACCTCGGCATGAAACGCTCCCTCCGCGACGTCGACATCCCCGAGTCCGCCATCGATCCCATGGCCAAGGCCGCCATGGAAGTCACCCGCCTCCTCAACAACAACCCCCGCCGCGTCACCGAAGCCGACGCCCGCGCCATCTACCGCGCCGCCTTCAACGGTTTCTAATCCCCATCCCCCTCATGAATCCCGAATCCTTCCCCAATCTCATCGGCGGACGCTGGATTCACGCCGCCGCAACCTTCGAACAGCGCAACCCCGCGCGCCTCTCCGAAATCACCGGCCTCTGGCCCGCCGCCACTCGCGAAGACGGCGCCCGCGCCATCGACGCCGCCGCCGCCGCCTTCCCCGCCTGGAGCCGCCTCACCGCGTACGAGCGCGCCGCCTTCCTCACCAAGGCCCTCAACCTGATGCGCGATCGCCGCGAGTCCATCGCCGCCGTCCTCACCGCAGAAAACGGCAAGACCCTCAAGGAATCCCTCACCGAAATCGACGCCGCCATCCGCGAAATGGATTGGCAAATCCAGGAAGGCCTCCGCCTCCAGGGCGAAATCCTGCCCTCCGCCAACGACGGCGTCATGGCCCTCAGCCTCCGCAGGCCCCTCGGCGTCGCCACCATCATCAGCCCCTGGAACTTCCCCTTCAACGTCCCGGGCCGCAAATGCACCCCCGCCCTCATGGCCGGCAACACCTGCGTCTTCAAACCCGCCAGCCTCACCCCCCGCGTCGGCCACGAGTTCACCCGGCTCCTCGCCGACGCCGGCCTGCCCCCGGGCGTCTTCAACTTCGTCACCGGCGGCGGCGCCACCGTGGGCGACGCCATCCTCTCCGACCCCCGCGTCAAGGCCATCTCTTTCACCGGGTCCACCGATGTCGGACGCCAAATCCAGGCCCGCGCCGCCACCATCATGGCCCGCACCCAGCTCGAGCTCGGCGGCAAGAACCCCCTCGTCGTCCTCGCCGACGCCGATCTCCAGGCCGCCGCCGACAGCGCCGCCACCGCCGCCTACTCCTGCGCCGGCCAGTGGTGCACCTCCACAAGCCGCGTCATTGTCGAGCGCCCCGCCGCAAAGGAGTTCCTCGGCCTGCTCCTCGACCGCATCGCCAAAATCAAGGTCGGCGACGGCGCCGACCCCGCCACCACCATGGGCCCCGTCTGCGGCAACGCCCAGCTCAAGGGCATCCTCGCCTATATGGAGATCGGCAAGGCCGAAGGCGCCACACTCGCCGCCGGCGGAAAACGCCTCGCCGGCCCAGGCTTCGACGACGGCTGTTTCCTCGAACCCACCCTCTTCACCGGCGTCACCCCAAACATGCGCGTCGCCCGCGAGGAAATCTTCGGACCCGTCCTTTGCTTGATGGAAGCCGCCGACTTCGACGGCGCCGTCGCCATCGCCAACAACGTCGAGTTCGGCCTCGCCTCCTCCATCTACACCCGCGACCTCGGCCGGGCCATGACGTTCCTGGAACGCACCGAGGTTGGGCTTGCCCACGTCAACCTCATCACCGCCATGAAGGAACCCCAACTCAGCTTCGGCGGCGTCAAGGCCTCCGGCTTCGGCATTCCCGAGGGCGGCCGCACCGGCATCGAATTCTTCACCGAACACAAGGTCGCCTACGTCAAATACCG
>CAYSZK010000145.1:0-5158 GCA_964435495.1 uncultured Verrucomicrobiales bacterium | reverse complement strand
CTCCGCTTCACCGATGCCTACGCCGCCGCCCCCGTTTGCGTGCCCACCCGCGCCTCCATCCTCACCGGCCAGGCCCCCGCCAGGCTCCACATCACCGCCGTGTTCGACCGCGACGGCGGCAAACGCATGCTGCTCCCGCCCAACTGGACCAATCTCCTGCCGCTCCCCGCCACCACGCTGCCCGAACGCCTGAAGGAACTGGGGTACACCACCGGCCACGTCGGCAAGTGGCACCTCGGCCCGCCCGAGGAATATTGGCCCGAGCACCACGGCTTCGACGTCAACCGCGGCGGCTGGCGCGAAGGGGACACCAAATCCTTCTTCTCCCCCTACAACAATCCGCGCCTCCCGGACGGCCCGCCCGGCGAATATCTCACCGACCGGCTCACCACCGAAGCCGTCGCCTTCCTCGAAGCCAATGCCGCCCGCCCGTTCTTCCTTTATCTCGCCCACCTCGCGCCTCACGCCCCCATCCAGGCGCCCGAGGAGGAAATCCTGCGCGCCACGGGCCGGCCCGGCGTCATCAACCCCGCCTACGCCGGCATGATCCGCCGCCTCGACACCGGCATCGGGCGCGTGCTCGAAACCCTCGACCGCCTCAAACTCGCGGACCGCACGCTCGTCCTCTTCACCAGCGACAACGGCGGCGTCCACCACACCGCCGGCGGCGCCGCCGTCACCACCAACGCCCCTTGGCGCGGCGAAAAGGCCACCCTCTACGAAGGCGGCATCCGCGTGCCGCTCATCGTCCGCTGGCCCGGACGCGCCAAACCAGGCACTGTCACCGATGTCCCCGCCACCAGCGCCGATTTTCTGCCCACCCTCGCCGCCGCCGCCGGCGCACGCGGCCATGGCCCCGAAATCGACGGCCTTGACCTCACCCCGCTGCTCACGGGCGGGCCGCCGCCCCCGCGCGATTTCCTCGCCTGGCACTACCCCCATTATTTCCGCGATCCCATCGGCACAAAACCCTGCGGCGCCATCCGCTCAGGCCACCTCAAACTCCTTGAGGACTTCGAAACCGGGTCCGTCGAACTCTACGATCTCCGGGCCGACCCCGGCGAGTCCCGCAACCTATCCGGCCAACGCCAGGAAGACGCCGCCCGGCTCCTCGCGCGCCTGCGGGATTGGCGGCGGCGCGTCGGCGCCCAGATGCCCCGCCCCAACCCGGCGTTTCCGCCGGCGCCTTGACCAGCCCCGGCCTTCGGGAGCTTGCGGCACTTGAGCCGAGGACGAATTCCCGGCGACCCCTCGGACCCCACGACCCCACGAACACCCAAAAAATTCCCTAGTCACCCCCTCCGCACCGCCCTATAAAGAAGGGCTTGCTATGCCCAATGACCCGATAGGCCCGCTCTTTTCCGGCAACGAAAAACTCGAAAAAGTCAACGTCGCCGACGAGATCAAGAACGCCTTCCTCGACTACTCCATGTCGGTCATCATCTCCCGCGCCCTGCCCGACGCGCGCGATGGCCTCAAACCTTCCCAGCGCCGCATCTTGTTCGCCATGAGGGAGTTGGGCGTCATGCCCGGCCGCAAACCCCTCAAGTGCGCCCGCATCGTCGGCGAAACCATCGGCAAGTACCATCCCCACGGCGACCAGGCCGTCTATCCCACCCTCGTCCACATGGCCCAGCCGTGGGCCATGCGCGAGTTGCTCGTCGAGGGCCAGGGCAACTTCGGCTCCATCGAAGGCGACGAGGCCGCCGCCATGCGGTACACCGAGGCCCGCCTCGCCCCCCTCGGCGGCGTGCTCATGGAGGACCTTGACAAGGACACCGTCGATTTCATCCCCAATTACGACGAAACCGAAAGCGAACCCACCGTCCTCCCCGCCGCCTTCCCCAATCTCCTCGTCAACGGCGGCACCGGCATCGCCGTCGGCATGGCCACCAACATTCCGCCCCACAATCTCGGCGAGGTCATTGACGCCGTCTGCGCGCAGATCGACGATCCGGAGATCACCCTCAAAAGCCTGATGAAACTCATCAAAGGCCCCGATTTCCCCACCGGCGCCTGCATCATCGGCACCGAGGGCATCCGCAATTACCTCTCCACCGGGCGCGGCTCCGTCAAACTCCGGGCCAAGCTCCACACCGAGGAACTCAAGGGCGGCCGCGAAATCATCGTCGTGGACGAAGTCCCGTTCAATGTCAACCCGGCCGATGTCGAGTCCCGCATCGCCGAGCTCATCAACAACAAGGAACTCAACGAAGTCGGCAACGTCCGCAACGAATCGACCGAAATCACCCGCCTCGTCATTGAGCTCAAACGCGACGCCCCGGTCAAGGTCGCCATCAACAAGCTCTTCAAACTCACCCAACTCGAAAGCTCCTTCGCCGCCAACATGCTGGCCATCGACCAGCGGCGCCCCAAAACGCTCAACGTCAAGGAGCTCATCAACTGCTACATCGAGCACCGCCGCGAGGTCGTCCTCCGCCGGACGCGCTTCGAACTCGCCGCCGCCGAAAAACGCGCCGAAACGCTCGAAGGCTACCTCATCGCGCTCGCCAATCTCGACGAGTTCATCGAGATCATCCGCAAATCGCGCAACCGGGAGGAGGCCAAAATCAAGCTCCTCGGGTATGAGTTCACCCGCAAACTGGCCGAAAAATTCGGCATCCTGATCCGCTCCGAAGCCCGGCTCACCAACGGGCGTTACCTCTTCTCCGAGCAGCAGGTCGATGCCATCCTCGACCTCCGCCTCTACCAGCTCACCGGCCTGGAAACCGACAAAATCAAGTCCGAGTACGGCGAGCTCCTGGAGCGCATCAAAGACCTCCAGGACATCCTCGCCCGCGAAAAACGCGTGCTCACCATCATCAAGGCCGAACTCGCCGCCATCCGCGAAAAACACGCCACCCCCCGCCGCACCCAGATCGTCCCCGACGAAGGCGATCTCGCCATCGAGGACCTCATCCCCAACGAGCCCGTCATCATCACCCTCACCCACGCCGGCCTCGTCAAACGCACCGCCATCTCCGCCTACCGCGCCCAGCGGCGCGGCGGCAAGGGCGTGATCGGCCTCACCACCCGCGAAGCCGACGCGGAGGGCGAACAGGGCGACTTCGTCGAACACCTCTTCACCGCCTCCACCCACGACCATCTCATGTTCTTCACCAACACCGGGCGCGTCTATGTCGAGCGCGTCCACGAAATCCCCGAGGGCTCCCGCGCCTCCAAAGGCCGTTCCATCGCCAATGTCCTTTCCCTCCAATCCTCCGAGTCCGTCGTCACCCTCATGCGCGTCGAATCCCGCCGTGACAAAAACGGCGGGGACGTCTCCTGGACCGAAGGCGGGCGGTTCGTCTTCTTCTGCACCCAGCAGGGCACCGTCAAACGCACCGCCCTCGCCGACTTCGCCAACGTCCGCAAGGGCGGCATCATCGCCATCGGCATCGAATCCACCGACCGCGTCATCGGCGCGCGCCTGGTCTCCGGCGACGACGAGGTCGTCCTCATCACCCGCGAAGGCATGAGCATCCGCTTCGGCGTCGAAGAGGTCCGCGCCATGGGCCGCCCCGCCTCCGGCGTCCGCGGCATCGCCCTCGACAAAAAGGACGCCGTCGTCGCCACCGCCATCGTCAACAAAAAAGCCGCCCTGCTCGTTGCCGGCGAAAACGGCATCGGCAAACGCACCGCCTTCGAGGAATACCGCTCCCAGTCCCGCGGCGGCAAGGGCATCATCACCATGAAAACCGGCGAGAAAACCGGCGCCGTCATCGGCGCCCTCACCGTCACCGACGCCGACGAGCTGATGCTCATCACCTCCAAGGGCCAGATGGTACGCATCGCCGCCAAAGGCATTCGCGAGGCCGGCCGCAACACCCAGGGGGTCAAACTCCTCAGCCTTGAGCCCAAGGACAAACTCCTCGCCATGGCTCCCGTCATCTCCCAGCAGCAGGAAGAAGCCGCCGAAGAGGGCGCCTGACCGGAACACGCAAGCGGCGTCCCGCCTTTTCCCTGCCCGCTCGAAGCTGCCTGCTCCCGGACTTTTTCCGGTTCACAAAGCTTGGTTTCTCCGGGAAACCTGTCAAGCGGCGGCCCCGCCACTTCGTCATGGGCGCCCGGTCCATCTACACAACAGCCTGAAGTGGCGGGGGCCGCTTCCACTTCCCCACCTTCCGGTTTCCCTTGACGGCCAACGGACCCGTGGCACGTTCCCGCCAACCAAAGACCAACCGAAAACATAAGGAGACATAAAATGAAAAGAGCGTTCCTGTTTATCGCCACGAACCTGGCCGTTGTCTTTGTCCTGATGATGGTCTGCCGCATCCTCGGCTTCGACCGAATGCTGACCGCCAACGGCCTCAACCTCACCGCCCTTCTGGGCTTCTCTGTTGTCTTCGGCTTCCTGGGCAGCTTTATCTCGCTCCAGATGTCCAAGTGGATGGCCAAGCGCGCCTACAACATCTACATCGTGGAGCGCCCCGCCAACGACGGCGAACGCTGGCTCGTGGACACCGTGGCCGAACAGGCCAAGCGCGCCCGCATTCCCATGCCCGAGGTCGGCATCTACGAGAGCCCCGAAGTCAACGCCTTCGCCACCGGCCCCTCGAAATCCAACTCCCTGGTCGCCGTGTCCACGGGCCTCATGCGCCAGATGAACCACCGCCAGATCGAAGGCGTCCTCGCCCACGAGGTTTCCCACATCGCCAACGGGGACATGGTCACCATGACCCTCCTTCAGGGCGTCCTGAACACGTTCGTCATCTTTTTCTCCCGCGTCGTTGGCTTTGTGGTGGACCGCGCCTTGAGCAGGAGCGACGACCGCGGCGGCGTCGGAATCGGCTACTTTCTCTCCTCCATCGTCTGCGAAATCCTCTTCGGCATCGTCGCGAGCCTTATCGTCATGCGGTTCTCGCGCCACCGCGAGTTCCGGGCCGACGCTGGCGCCGCGAAACTCTGGGGCAAGGAAGCCATGATCGACGCCCTCCAACGGCTGAAGATGATCATGGACGGTGGCGGCGTCCTCGACGACCGCGCCAAGGCCGTCAGCGCCTTCAAGATCAGCGGCCATTCCGGCGGCCTGATGGCCCTGTTCGCCTCCCACCCGCCCCTGGAGGCCCGTATCGAAGCCCTCAAGGCGCTCTGAGCCTCTGCGCGCGCCTTGATAGGGGTAGGGACGGGGCATTGAGTTGCCCCGCCCCTCCCTCCG
>CAYSZK010000144.1:0-9501 GCA_964435495.1 uncultured Verrucomicrobiales bacterium | reverse complement strand
GGCGGGGCGTTGGGGGGGGCGGGGGTAAAAGCTGGACGGGGCGGCGGTGATGACAGTGAACCTGGGGTTTGGCGGGTCCAACGCGGCGCTGGTTTTCGAGGGGGCGGCGTGACGGGGGGCGTTTGCGGGGTGGCGGGCTGGGGGGCGGTGACGCCGAATGGGTGGGCGATGCCGGCGGGGGTGGCGGAGAACGGTGTCCAGGCCGGGGCGTTGATGTCGGGGCCGGGGCGGACGGCGCCGGTGTTGCGGGTGGCGGAGACGGGGCCGTTTTGGGAGCGATGGAAGCGGGAGGCGCGGTTGCGGCGGGCGGGCGCCATTGCGCGGTTTACGGCGGCGGCGGTGGAGGGCGCGTTGCGCGGGTCGGTGGCGGCGCCGGGGCGGCGGGGTTTGATTGGGGTGTTTGCGACGGGACCGCTGGTGTTCAGCCGCCGGTTTTTCGAGGGGACGCAGGCGGCGGGGGGCGGCCTGGCGAGCCCGGCGTTGTTTCCCGAGACGGTATATAACAGCCCGTTGAGCCATGCGGCGGCGATTCTGGGGTTTGGGGGGCCGGTGTACACATTGGTGGGGGACGAGAGCGCGTGGGTGGCGGCGTGCGACACGGCCGCGTTATGGCTGGAGCGCGGGGATGCCGCGGAGGTGGTGGTGGTTGCGGCGGACGAAGCCGACGAAGTGACGCAGGAGGCGTTTGACGTTGCGGGCTGGTTTCGTCGGCCCGGGTTTGTGGCGGGGGAGGGCGCCGGCGCGTTGCGGTTGGCGCCGGCGCAACCGGACTTGCCGCGGTTGGAGGTGGCCTGCTTGCCGCGTCCTCATAACGGACGGGCGGGGGCGCGCCAAGCGGCGGCGGCGCTGGTGGCGGAGTGGGACCCGCAAATCCCGGTGTTGGCGACGGGGCGGGGGTTATGGTGGGGGCCGGTGGAGGCGGCCGCGTTGGAGGGGCGGCGGGTGATCGAATTGAGCGCCGGGTGCGCGGGAGCGGGAGTGGCGTTGTCGGCGGGGCCGGTGTGGGCGGCGATTGACGGGTTGCGGCGGCGCGGGGAGGAGATGCCAGCGCGGGGATGGATGCAGCCGGTCTGGGGTTTGAACCACGCGGTCGCGGCGGTGCGGTGGGGAGGTTAGCCCTCCAGTTCGCGCATGGGATGGAAGCTGTTGCCGAATTTGCCGGCGGTGATGCCCATGCGGTGGAGCAGGGAAAGATGGAGGTTGCAAATTCGGCGGTCTTCCTCGGCCTTGAACTCAACGAACCGCCCTGGCTGGATGCCACAATTCCGGCCGCCGATCATGATCGGCATGATATTGGTGGGATCGTGTTTGTCGCCGTCCATGGTGGCGGTGAACAGGAACATCGTGTTGTCTAGGAGCGTGCCGTTGCCTTCGTCCACCGCCCGCATGCGGGCGATGAGATCGGCCACCTGCCCGGTGTGCCAGCGGTTGGTGAGCTGGAACTGGCGGATTTTGTCTTCGTCCTTGCCGTGATGGGACAGATTGTGGAGGCCGTTGTTGCCGACGCCGGGGACGAAGCCGTAGCTGCGGTCGGTGACATCCTGGGCCATGACGTAGGTGGCGATGCGGGTCTTGTCCATGGCAAGCGCCAGGACCAGCAGCTCGTTCATCAAGCTGACGTGCTCGGGCAGGCTGGCCGGAGGGCCGTCCGCCGGGCGCGGGAGGGCGGGCTGGGTGATCGAAGGACGCCAGGCGCCGGGTGCGGGCTCCTGTTTGTCCGCGCGGGCGATGCGCTGCTCCAGTTCGCGCACGGAATCGGCGTAGAGATCGAGCTTCTGCCGGTCGCGCGAGCTGAGCTTGCCCCGGACGGACTTGAGATCGTCGAGGACGTAATCCAGGACGCTCTTGTCGGCCTCGCGCGCGGCGCTGTTGAAAAGACGGTCGAAGACCTGCTGCGGATAGATTTCGGCGGCGACGGGCGTGGTGGGACCGCGCCAACTGATGGTGCTGCCGCAAACGGCCGGGGCGCCAAAGATCAGGCCGCCTTTGACGGGTTCGGTGCCGAGGTGAAGGGAGGGGATGGGCGTGGCCTGGCCGAGTTGGGAGGCCATGACCTGGTCCACGGAGATTCCCGCGCCGATGGTGCCACCCTTGACGATGGCGCCGCTGAGGATGTTGGTGAAGTAATACATGTGGCCGGAGGCCCCTTCGTCCCGTGTGTCGTCGAAGATGCGCAGGCCTTTGAGGGCGGTCAGTTCGCGGGCGAACGGCTTGAGGGGCTCGAGCGCGGGCCCGAATTCGAAGCCGTCCGGCGCGGGTTTCATCCACCAGTGGTCCATGTGCACGCCGTTGCCAAACGTCACGGCGAGGAACCGGCGCGGGGCGCGTCTGGGATCGGCGGCGTATTCGAGCCCGCGGACGAGGCTGGGAAGGAACGGCAGGGTGAGCGTTGCGGCCAGTCCCTTGAGAACGGCGCGGCGCGTGGCGGTGGCGGGGGTCAGAATCATGGGGATTTCCTGGGGATTGCCTGGGGGAGGGTGGATGGAGCGGAGGAAAGCGTGGCGGACTGCGGGGTGGCGGGTTCATCGCGCCGGAACCGGAACTGGCGGCTGGCGACCGCCGTCTGAAGGGCGGGCATGACCCGCCATTCGTTGTCCCGCATGGCGGCCGTCATCTGGTCGATCAGGCCGCGGTCGCCGAGATGGACTTTGCGGCCGAGCAGGTAGCCCAGCAGCTTGCGGCTGAACTGGCGCGCGATCATGTCCATTTGTTCGTCCGCGAGGAGGAACTTCATGAGGCCGGCGAGGCCGGCGATCTCCGAGCCGTCCGGAGCGGTTGCCTGGGTTACCAGGGGATTGCCCTGGGTGTCCGTGTCGCGCCAGCGGCCATCCGGGCCGAAGTTCTCGAGGGCGAGCCCCATGGGATCGAGTTTCACATGGCAGGACATGCAGGTGGGATCGGCACGGTGCCGTTCCATCTGCTGCGCCACCGTGAGCCCGTTGGCGCTGACTTCGTCCTCGCTGATCTGGGGCACTCCCGGCGGGGGATCGGGCATGGGCGTGCCGAGAAGATCGATGACAACCCATGCGCCGCGCTTGACCGGGCTGGTCCGCAGGGGCTGGCTCTTGCCGATCAGGACCGCGCCCATGGTCGCGACGCCGCGCCGGTTATCCGGAAGCTCAAACCGGCGCCATCCGCCGAGCTTCGGGTCGTTGGGGCGCATCTTCGAGGTTTCCGCGAGGCCGTAGAATCCAGCGAGCCGCAGGCTCATTTCCGCGGAATCGGCGTTGACGATCCAGGTCAGCGGGCGGTCGGCCTGGAACAGGTTTACGAAGAAGCGGGTGGCCTCCTCCTCCATGTCGGCCGCCAATTCGATGGAGAAATCCTTGTACCGTTCCGGGTCCGGCTGGGCGCGTTCGGCGAAATCCGCGAAATGGAGCCATTGGGCGGCAAAATGCCGGCCCAGGGCGCGGGCGCGCGGATCGGCGACGAGGCGCGCGGTTTCCCGCTGGAGGCCCTCCTCCGTTTCCAGCAGGCCGTTGTCCGCGGCGGCCATGAGATTGGTGTCCGGGAGCGTGCCCCAGAGGGCGAAGGAAAGGCGCGTGGCGAGTTCCCGGGGCGCGATGGGCCGGGGTTCGGTGGAATTCCCGCTCTCCTGGAACCTGTACAGGAACCGCGGGGAGACAAGCACGGCGGTAAGGCATTGTTGTATGGCGGAGGCGAGGGAGAGGCCGCTTTCGCGGGAGTGGCCGTAAACGGCCATGAGCGGGTCGAGGAGTTCGGGCGTGGCTGGCGTGCGCCAGGCGCGTTCGAGGAAAGGGGCGAGGATTTCCGCCGCTTGCCGCCGGTCGGCGGTGAGGTCCGGCTTTTCGATGCGCTGGACGAGTGCGGCGAGGCGGTCCAGCTCGGCGCGGGCCTCGGGCGGGGCGTTTCTCCGGAAATCCGGGGCGAGAAGATAGAACGGATGATATTCGAGGTCGCCGGCCTCGGCTTCGCCGCTGGATTCCTGCTCCTGCCTTGAGGCGAGCAGGTCCATGTTCAGTCCGGGATACGGAGTGAAGGCGGTCCAGATCCTTCCGCCCAGGCCGGAGCTGGAGGTGGACCGGAGGGGCCGCTCGAGTTTGCGCAGCGGGTTTTCCCGCGGGCCGATGTAAATATCGTGGTTGATCCGGAGGCAAAGGGCGCGGACCGCGTTAGTCTCCGCCGCATCGGGCGGGGGGAGTTCCTGCCAGCGGCGGGCCAACTCGGCGTGGTTGGTCCAGCCGGCGCCGGCCAACTCCTCCGGCGGGCGCCGGACGAGTTCGTAAAACCTTTCCAGGACCGACGGCAGGAGCCGCGGACTGCGGGCATTGGCGAGGTCGTCGAGGCTTGCGCCGGGCTGGCCGAGCGCGGCGCGGTGATGGAACTGCCAGGCCGTTTCGAGGTACGCGGCAATCCATTCCTGGATTTCCTCCTCCTTGCCCGTTTCGTTTTTGACCTTCTTTTTGAACTGGTTCTTATGGGTGTCCCCCTGGCGCCCCGCTTCGCGGGCATGCCACTCGTGCCAGCGTGACCGGATCGCGAAGAAGGCGGCCTGCCGCTCGCTCATGGCGGGTTGCGCGTGGTCGGCCCACAAGAGTGGTTCCCCAGGCAGGATGCGCGCATGGGCGGTGACGTGGCGTGCGGCCTCCAGCCAATTTTCGAGCAGGCCGGTCTCGACCGTGAGATCTTCCCCGACGTTCGGAAACCCTTCCCCGCCGCCGCTGTCGCGGGGGAAGAACCGCGCGGCCGTGATGTCGCGGCCCGTAAGGTCGCGGATGACGAGATCGTACTCGAGATGATTGAGGCGGGGGGCGACGACGAGGCCGGGGTCGTCTTTCGCGGCCGCGGCGAGGGTTTCGACCGACTGCTTGAGCCACGCGAGCAGGCGCTTCCGTTCGGCCGCCGGAAGCTGTTTCGCGCGCTTGGGCGGCATCTCCTCCTCTTCCACGGCGTAGAGCATGGCATCCAGGACATCGGGTGCGGCAAGAAGCGAGTCCCCGGTGGCGTAGAACTCGAGATTCAAATCCGCCTCGCGCGTTTCGCTGTTGTTGCCGTGGCATTCGTAGCAATACTGGCGGAGGAGCGGCTGAATCTCCGCGAAGGCGCCGGGCTCGGCGGCGCCGGCGCGGAGGCCGAAAGCGGCGCAAAGCAGAACCAGCCTGGCGGGGAGAACTTGCACGGCCCCATACTATGAAATCGTTTTCCTAACGTTGCAACAAAAGTAATGGTTCGCGGCGGGAAGCGGCCTTTTCACCGGATGGAATCCTGGGTGCCGTTCCGGGATTGCGGATTCTCTGGGGTTGTGCAGCGTCGCGGCATGGCGAAGACGGACTGGTTTGTGGAGGCGCGGTTTGGGATGTTCCTTCACTGGGGGACCTACGCGGTGGCGGGGCGGCATGAGTGGGTCAAAAAGCACGAGGACCTGGACGACGCGCATTACTTGAGGTACTTCGAGCGGTTCGACCCGGATTTGTATGATCCGCGCGACTGGGCGGCGCGGGCGGCGGCGGCGGGAATGAAGTACGCGGTGATCACCGCGAAGCATCACGAAGGGTTTTGCCTGTGGGACACGGCGCACACGGACTACAAGGCGACGAACTGTCCGGCGGGGCGGGATTTGCTGGCGGAGTGGGTGAAGGCGTTCCGGGAGGCGGGGCTGCGGATCGGGTTGTATTACAGCCTGATCGACTGGAACCATCCGGATTTCACGACGGACAAACATTACCCGCGGTCGGGCAAGATGACGCGGGAGGAGCGGGCGGCGCGGGACGCGGGGCGGGACATGAAACGGTACGCGGCGTACATGCGCGCGCAGGTGGAGGAATTGCTGGTGCGCTTTGGGAAGATCGACATCATCTGGTACGATTTTTCCTATCCGGGCGCGGACGGGAAGGGGCGGGCCGACTGGGAGTCGGAGAAACTGCACGAGCTGACGCGGCGGTTGCAGCCGGACATTCTCATCGACAACCGCCTGGATCTCCCCGGGTCCGGGGATTTTGTGACACCGGAGCAGGTGCAGGTGGCCGCGGCGCCGAAGGGTCCGAAAGGGGAGCCGGTGGTGTGGGAGGCGTGCCAGACGTTTTCGGGATCGTGGGGGTACCACCGGGATGAGCAGACATGGAAGACGGTGAAGCAACTTCTTTGGATGCTGATCGACGGGGTGAGCAAGGGGGGGAACCTGCTGCTGAATGTGGGGCCGACGGCGCGCGGGGAATTTGACCACCGGGCGAAGGAACGGCTGGAGGGCATGGGCGCGTGGATGCGGCGGCATGGCCGGTCGATCCACGGATGCGGTGCGGCGCCCGCGGAGTTCATCGCGCCAGCGGACGGGCGGTTCACGTGGGACGCGCGGCGGCGGCTGCTCTATTTGCATTTGTTCCACTGGCCTTTTGGCGAGATGCTGCTGGAGGGGCTGGCGGGGAAGGTGCGGTTTGCGCGGTTTTTGCATGACGGGAGCGAGGTGGAATTGCGGGGCGCGGGCGATCTGCACGCGGGGCATGGGGAGGGGGTTGCGATTCCGTCCGACGCGATTTTGCTGAAACTGCCGGTGGTGGCGCCCGCGGTGGAGGTGCCGGTGATCGAGCTGGCGCTCGGCGGCTGAACGGGAACAGGACAAGCGGAAACAGGAGGAACGGACATGGCGACGACGAACACGGTTTGGAACGATTTGCCGAAGGTGGGCATACGCCCGGCGATTGACGGGCGGCTGGGCGGGGTGCGGGAATCTTTGGAGCAGCAGACCATGGCGATGGCGCGCAGTGTGGCGGCGCTGGTTTCGGGGGCGCTGCGGCATCCGACCGGGGAGCCTGTGGGCTGCGTGGTGGCGGAGCGATGCATCGGGGGGGTGGCGGAGGCGCGGGCGGCGGCGGAGAAATTCCGGAGGGAGAACGCGCTGGTTTCGTTGACGGTTACGCCGTGCTGGTGTTACGGGGCGGAGACGATGGACATGGATCCGCTGGCGCCCAAGGCGGTGTGGGGTTTCAACGGGACGGAACGTCCTGGCGCGGTGTATCTGGCGGCGGTGCTGGCGGGGCACGCGCAGAAGGGGTTGCCGGCGTTCGGGATTTACGGGCGGGACGTGCGGGACGCCGGGGACACGGCGATCCCGGACGACGTGCGGGAGAAGCTGCTGCGGTTCTGCCGGGCGGGGCTGGCGGCGGCGACCATGCGCGGACGGGCCTATCTGGCCATGGGCGGCGTGTCGATGGGCATCGCGGGGTCGGTGGTGGACCCGGGCTTCTTCGAGTCCTGGCTCGGGATGCGGGTGGAGACGGTGGACATGACCGAATTTGTGCGCCGGATCGAGCGCGGAATTTTTGACAAGGCGGAGTTCGACAAGGCGCTGGCCTGGGTGAAGGCCAACTGCCGGGAGGGGAAGGATTGGAACGGCGCCGGCAAGGCGCGCCCGCGCGCGCAGCTTGACCGGGAGTGGGAGATCTCGGTGAAGATGGCCCTGATCGCGCGGGACTTGATGGCGGGCAACCCGGCGTTGGCGGGGATGGGCTTCGGCGAGGAGGCGCACGGGCACGGCGCGATTGCCGGCGGGTTCCAGGGGCAGCGGCAGTGGACCGACCACCTGCCCAACGGCGATTTTCTGGAGGCGGTTTTGTGCAGCTCGTTTGACTGGAATGGGCGGCGGATGCCTTACGTGGTGGCGACGGAAAATGACGCGCTGAATGGCGCGTCGATGCTGTTCGGGTATCTTCTCGCCAACACGGCGCAGATTTTTGCGGACGTGCGCACCTACTGGAGTCCGGACGCGGTGAAGCGGGTGACGGGCAGGGGGCCGGAGGGCGTGGCGGCGGGTGGCTTCCTGCACCTGATCAATTCCGGGCCCGCGGCGCTGGACGGGTGCGGGCGGCAGACGCGGGAGGGCGCGCCGGCAATGAAACCGTTTTGGGAAATTACGGACGCGGAGGTGCGTGCGTGCCTGGAGGCGGTGACGTGGCACCCGTCGATCACGGAATATTTCCCTGGCGGCGGATGGTCCACGCGGTTTGTGACGCGCGGGGGCATGCCGGTGACGGCGTGCCGGATCAATCTGGTGAAAGGGCTGGGGCCGGCGCTGCAGATTGCGGAAGGCTGGACCGTTGAGCTGCCCGAGGCGCAGCACAAGCTGTTGGAGGAGCGGACCAATCCGACGTGGCCGACGACGTGGTTTGTCCCGCGGACGACGGGGCGGGGGGCGTTCCGGGATGTGTACACGGTCATGAACCACTGGGGCGCGAACCATTGCGCGGTGAGCTTCGGGCACATCGGCGCGGATTTGATCAGCCTGGCGGCGATGCTGCGGATTCCCGTGTATATGCACAATGTGCCGGAGGAATTGGTGTTCCGGCCCGCGGCGTGGGCGGCGTTTGGCACGGCGGACGCGGAGGGGGCGGACTTCCGGGCGTGCGGGACGTACGGGCCTTTGTACGGGTCGAAATGACGTGCGGGGGCGGGCGCGCCGGTGCGGAGTCGTGGAGTTTGGGTTTGTCGCGGAAATTGGCGCGGTGAGAGAGGGATTCGAACCCTCGGTAAGACTTTTGGTCCTACAACGGTTTAGCAAACCGCCGCTTTCGTCCACTCAGCCATCTCACCGGAGTGGACCATTACGTTGGACGGACTCGGGTGGGTTGGCAAGCAGGTTTGAAAGGGATTAGCCACGGGGCAGCCACGGGGCCAGGGCGCCAGCGCGCCAAGGTGCCGGGGCGGCGGATGGCCGGCCATGGTGTTTCGGCGGGTTAAGGCTCCTCGGCGACTGGGTTGGTGAGGGCGCCGATGCGGTCGATTTCGACCGTGACCGTGTCGCCGGGCCGCAGCCAGACCTTGGGGTCGCGCGCCATCCCGACGCCGTGGGGCGTGCCGGTGAGAATGACCGTGCCCGCCGGTATGGTTGTGGACCCGCTGAGGAATGCAATCAACTCGGGGATTGAAAAGATCATGTCGCCGGTGGTCCAATCCTGCATCGGCGTGCCGTTGAGAAGGGTGCGAATGCCGAGGTTGTGCGGGTCGGGAATCTCGTCGGGCGTCACCAGGCAGGGGCCGAGCGGGCAAAAGGTGTCAAAGGTCTTCCCCCGGCACCATTGGCCGCCCCCGCTCTTCTGCCAGTCGCGGGCGGAGACGTCGTTGGCGCAGGTGTACCCGAGCACGTAGTCGAGGGCGCGCTCCCGGGTAACGTTCTTGCACGGGCGCCCGATGACAACGGCCAGTTCGCACTCGTAATCGACCTGGTCGCTGCGCAGGTGGCGCGGGAGGAGGATGGGGGCGCCGGGATCCTGGAGGGCGCCCGGGGATTTCATGAAGAGCACGGGATGCACGGGCGGGGTGGCCTTGGTCTCTTCGGCGTGCTTGCGGTAGTTGAGGCCGATGCAGAAAATCGCCGCTGGCTTGAGGGGCGCGAGCGTGCGGGCGACCCGGGCCGGGCGGGCGGTGGCCGTGAACGGGCCATAGGGGGCGCCCTCCACCACAAGGGCTGTGCCGTCGGGCTGGAGCGCGGCGAGCCCTTCCTGGCCATCGGGATCGGCGTACCGGATCAATTTCATGCGTTTGCTCTAG
>CAYSZK010000143.1:0-9555 GCA_964435495.1 uncultured Verrucomicrobiales bacterium | reverse complement strand
CAGGCCGTCAAACGCGCCCTCGCCAACCAGGGCAAGACCATCCGCCTGCCGGTCCATCTCACCGACAAAATCTCGCGCATGCGCCGCATCGCCTCCCAGCTTTCCGAGGAATTCGGGCGCGACCCGACCGACGAAGAGCTTGCCGACGAAATGGGCATCGCCGCCGCCAAGGTCGCCCAGCTCCGCACCTCGGCCATCCGCCCGGCTTCGCTCAACGCCACCGTTGGCGACGGGGACGGGTCCGAGCTTGGGGAACTGGTCGGCGACGAGTCGGCCGCCAACCCGTTCGACCTCGTGCAGAACTTCGACATGACCAAGGAGATGCTCAAGCTCCTGGACGTGCTGGACAAGCGCGAGCGCCTCATCCTCACGATGCGCTACGGGCTGGACGGCAGCCGCGCCCTGACGCTCGAAGAGGTCGGCGAGAAGTTCAACGTCACGCGCGAGCGCATCCGGCAACTCCAGAACATCGGCCTGCGCAAGCTCCGCCGCGCCATTGACAAAAAAGATTCCGGCTGGATCAACAAGGTCAACCCCGCCGAGCCCCTCGCCGGTTGAAGCGACGAGGGCGGTCCCGAGGATGTCCGCCCGTCCGGCGCCCGCGGGCGCGGCGAACTTTGGGGCGCGTCAGCGGTCCGGCGCGTCGTCGAAGCCGGCCGCGAACACCGCCACCCACACCCGGCCATACCGCGGGTGTTCGGCATCCGCCGCGCCCAGCCAGCGGAACCGCGCCCGCAGCACGTTCTCGCGGTGGGGGCGCCCGCCGACGCCGTCGTCCACCAGCATGGCGATCAACGCGGAGCGCGCGTCGTGCCGCCCGACCGCGACATTTTCCGCGGCGAGTTCCTGCCACTCGCCGAACCGGTTCAAGCGGTCAAACGGGGAGATGCCGTCGCGGCCCGTGTGCGACACGCGTCCGGTCGTCCCAAGATCGCGCGCGTGGGCCAGGGCCGCGCGGCCCATTCCCGCCGACCAGGCCAGTTCCACCAGGGGCGCCGTCTTTCGCAGGACGGCGATCGCCTCTTTGACAGCCCCCGCGCCCTCCCGCGTTTCCAGGGGAATCCGTCCCGGCAACAAGAGCATCCGCCCCTGGTAATGGCGCAGTCCGGCCTCCAAATGGGCGGCATAAGCCGGGGCATTGGTTCGGACGGCGTTCACCTCGGCGAGGAAAGCCAGTCCCGCCTGGTCCTCGGCGCGTCCCGGAGGCCCCAGCGCGGTGCTGGCGGCGGCGACGCCGGCCAGGAGCGCCATCCGGCGCGCGCGCAAGAAGCGAAGGGGGCTTGGCGTCATGGTTATCCAGTGAACTTGTGTCTTCTGTGGTAATCAAAAAACGTTTGGTCGGGCGCGAAGCGATCCGGCGAAAAGATCTGTTTGCCCTCGTAACAGCAGAAAAATCGTTGGGCCACCTCCCGCGGGGTGGAACGAAGAAGCGATGAGGAAAAAACGATTCTGTATTCCTCATCAACAGTCATCAGGCCGGCGTCAAATGCCTTGTCATACAGAGGGCTTACACACAGCCCATTGCGGGGGTTTGTGCGTTCCGTCTTGGGATTGCAGTCTTTCCACGGTTTGATGTGGCCCGCAACAAGCAAGGCGTCGTGCCGCATGCCTGTCACGCAACACCGGTGATTGTAGGCGGTCAAAACGGCCTCACGAAAAAAGCGTTGTCCGACACGAACACGAACCATTTGCTCTTTGCTGTCTCCGACTGGAAAGGAAGCGTCGTCGGGTAAAGCGATAACACTTGTCGGGGAGGGTGGAACGGGCAGTTGTTTGTGAAATCGATTTGTAATCTGTTCGCATTCCGCGGCGAACGTTTCCCAGTCCCCATTGATTTCCATCCAAATGGACCGGTCCAGCCTGGCCACCCGAGAGAATCCCTTCACTCGTTTGGATTCTATGGGGTCGAACTGAACGTAGTTGCAGCACCTCTTCGAAATAGCCGATGGCGTGCGGTTGAGCAGACGCGCCAGATCCCGAATTTCGGGCGTTGTTTGGCGGAGTTTTCGGTAGGGCAGTTTGCAGTAGAGATTTATTGCCAGCAAAACCTCGTCTCGTGTCCAAGGGCGGTCAGGCATGGCAGTAGGTGCGGCAGGCGGGAGAAGTTATTCCTGCTGAAACATATCCCATGCACGCTCCGCGGAAGCCCGCCCCAAGGCTTGGACCGCTCCACCCGCGCACAATGCAACAACGCAAACCGCCATACCGAATCATTCCCGATCCAGCGGGGCTTTCAAGAGGATTTCAAGGCCGCGGCAACGCGCCGGGGCAGGCACTTGACGGGATGCGGCGCGGGGCTAGGGTGCCGGTATTCCCCTATGATCATCAAAGAGAGAGTCGCGAAAGCCATCAACGAACAGGTCGCCAACGAGCTGGCCGCCTTCACGCAGTACCTGGCGATTGGCGCCTATTTCGACCGGCGCACGTTGCCGGAGCTGAAAGCCTATTTTTTCAAACAGGCGGACGAGGAACGCGCGCACGCGCTGAAGATGATCCAGTTCCTCTGCGACGCGGACTACGACGTGGGCATCCCGCCGGTGGCGGAGCCCCGGAGCGGGTTCCGGTCGGTCGAAGAAGCCGTGAAACTGTCCTACGACCAGGAGGTGCGGGTGACCGAACAGATCACCGCGATTTTCAACCTCGCCTGCGACGAGAAGGACCGCGTGAGCGAGAGCTTTCTCAAGTGGTTCCTGGACGAGCAGCTTGAGGAGGTCAGTTCGATGGACGCGCTTCTGGCGATTGTGCGCCGCGCCGGCGAGGACGCGGGCTTGTTCCGGGTTGAGGATTACGTGGCGCGGCACGGCCATCCCGACGACGTGGCCGGCGGGGACTGAACGCCGGGCCGGCCGGGTGGCCGAAAACGGGGCAGTCCAACCGGGGTGGCTTGCTCCGGTGGCGGGCGGTCAGTGTCTGCGGGGGGTGGTGAGTTTTCCTTTGTCGGCCGCGGCGGCGTTTTCGCGGGCGGCGCGGCGGTTGGCGGCCATTTCGCGCACGCTCTTTTCCTTCAAGCGCGCGGCGCCTTCCGTTTTGCGCGTTTTCACGCGGGTACGGTTCCGGACGTGCGCGGCGAGGCGCGCGCGGGCCTTGGGGATTTCCGCGGCGTATTGGGGCAGCCACTTCGCCTGGGCGACGAGGAGTTCGTCGGCCATCTGCCAGATTTCCTCGGGATCGCAGACGGCGCCGGTGAGGGGATCGTGGAGCATGGCTTGTTTGAGGAGCGTGGCGTCGCCGCGGACGGCGGCTTCCATGCCCATTTCCTGGACGCGGACCGAAGCTGAGCAGGTGGCGGCGCAGGCAAGGGGGAGATCGCCGACAACGGGGAGATGGATGCCGGTGCGGTCCACGTATCCGGGGATTTCGATGACGCAACTGTTGGGGAGATTGGTGATCTGGCCGCGGTTGGGGACATTGAAATGGCCGCGGTAGGTCCGGCCTGTTTCGAGGGCTTCGATGATGTAGGAGCCGTGTTCCTGGCTGCGGATGGCGGGCTCGATTTTTGGGGCGGGTTCCTTGAGCCAGTTGGGGAAGTCGGTCTGGAACCAGTTGCGCCCTTCCTTGCAGACGCGGAGATAGCCGCCGGTTTCGCCGTGGATCCATGAGGAAAGATCAATCCAGCGCCGGATTTCGGATGGGCGTTTGCGGTACCAAGGGACATATTCGCTGAGGTGGCCGTTGGATTCGGTGCTGTAAAAGCCGAAGCGGCGGAGCACGTCGAGCCTGACTTTTTCCGTGCGCGGGTACCAGGGGTGCAGGGCGAAGGCTTCCTCGAGGTGGGGCAGCATGTCGCGGCCCCGCCAGAGCGCCTTGAGGCACCAGGTCTGGTGGTTGATCCCGGCGAAGACCGTGTCCACGTCGGCGCCGCCGAGTTTTTCGTCCGGCTTGAGCAGGCCGTGTTTTTGCGCCCAGAGTTCCACGCACCACTTGATCTGGCCGTGGGCGCCCTGGACGCCGTGGCAAAGGCCGACGGTGGGGACGCCGCCGTATTTTGCGCAGGCCCAGGTGTTCATGGCCATGGGATTGGAGTAATTGAGGAGGAGCGCGCCGGGCCTGGCGGTTTCGCGGATGTCGCGGCAGAAATCGAGCAGGGCGGGGATGGTGCGCTGGGCGTACATCAGCCCGCCGGCGCAGAGCGTGTCGCCGACGCATTGGTCGATGCCGTACTTGAGGGGGATGTCGATGTCGGTCTGGAACGCTTCGAGCCCGCCCTGGCGGATCATGCAGATGACGTAATCAGCCCCGGCGACGGCGCGGCGGCGGTTGGTGGCGGTTTCGACGCGGGCGGGGAGCCGGTTTTCCTTGATATCGCGCCGGACGAGCCGGGCGATCATGGCGAGGTTCCGGGCGGACAGGTCGGTGAGCGCGAAGGTGGCGTCCTGGAGTTCGGGCACGGTGAGAATGTCGTGGATGAGGCGGCGTGTGAACCCGATGGAACCGGCGCCGATCATGGCGACGCGGAGGGGGCCGGAGCGGCGGGCGGGGGCGGCGAACAGATTATCCTTTTCGTGAGGCATGATTTCATTCCACCATGCCATTGCCGTGTCCGCAATGGGAAGGTTGTCCGAAGTATGGCTGTTTTGTGAAGGCATGATCTGGCATGGAAGTTGTCCGGGGGCGCCCGCCTGGCAAGGGGAGGGCGCCCGCGGGGCATGCGGCCGCGGGCAGGACGGGCCGGGAATTGCGGGGGAGGGGTGACGCGGGCATGCCCCGGCTTGTCCTGATGTGTCTTGACCTGTTGCGGCGCGCCTGCGAGCATTCCGGGAGTTGCGCGTTTCCGGGTTTCTTGCTCCGGGCCGGCGTCTAGGAGGGCCGTGGAAATGCGCATGCGCGAAGGAGGGTGTATGGTCCAGGTGGACGGAGTGGTGTTGACCAATCTGGATTGTGTTCCGGGTTACCAGATTGCGGAGCATTACGGCCTGGTGTCGGGTTCGACGGTGCGGGCCAAGCACGTCGGGCGGGACATCATGGCGGGGTTCAAGAATATCGTGGGCGGCGAGCTCAAGAGTTACACGGAGCTTCTCGGGGAGGCGCGGAACGAGGCGCTCAGCCGGATGGTGGCGCAGGCGCGCGAGCTGGGCGCGAACGCGGTGTTGAACATCCGGTTTTCGACGTCGTCGGTCGCCGCGGGCGCCGCGGAACTCTACGCCTACGGCACCGCGGTGCGGGTTGGGTGAAGCCGGGAGGGGCGCATGGAGACGGACCTTTTGGAATTGGCGCTAGGGCTCGGGACGTTTCTCGTCCTCAGCATTGTCGGCCTGGTCGCGGGGCGGGTGATCGAGGAGCGGCATTACAAGTCCATCCGCGAACGGGAGAAGCGGACGCTGGGGTTGCCGGCCGTTCCCAGCCGGGCATGGAATCCGGCCCGGCCGGTTGCCGAGGCGCGGCTGGTGTGCGGCAGCGTGGTGATGGCGGCGGACTATTTCCGGAGTTTTCTGGCGGGGTTGCGGAACCTTGTCGGGGGGCGGGTCACATCGTTTGAGACCATGCTGGATCGGGGGCGGCGGGAGGCGGTGTTGCGGATGAAGGAGGAGTTTCCAGAGGCCGACGTGATCGTGAATGTGCGGCTTGAGACCAGCACCCTGGGCGTGGAACAGGCCGGCAGGCGCGGCAACGCGCTTGGGACGCTGGAATTGCTGGCCTACGGGACGGCAATCCGGTACGCGGACGGCAAGGGGCCGTGAGGCGGGTCCCTTGAAATTCATCCCCAGGCCGCTGGGCGAGGCGGCGGAAGTCAACGCCCCCGCGGCCGCGCGCCGCCTGGAATTCCCGAAGCTGATCCTGTGGATGGCCGCGATTGTGGCCGCAATTTACCTGGCCGCCGCCGCCGCGGCGGAGTTGCTCGTGGCGTCCATGACTCCGCGGCAGGAGGCGAAATTGTTCGCGGCCTACCGGTTGCCGGGGGAACGGCCTCTGGCGGAGCTGCCGGAGGAATGGAAGGCCCGGGCCGGCGGGCTGGGGGAAGCGCTGGCGCTGCTGCGCCAGTCGCCGTCCGTGCCCCAACTGGAGTACCGGCTCTCCTTTCTTGAGGAGAAACAGCCGAACGCATTCGCGATCCCGGGCGGGGGGATATGCGTCACGACCGGGCTTCTGCGGGCGTTGGACTCCGGGGAAGCCCTGGCCTTTGTCATCGGCCATGAGCTGGGGCACTTTGCGGCGCGGGACCATTTGCGGGCGATGGGGCGGGGCCTGGTGGCGGCGGCCGGGATTTCCGTGGTGTTCGGCCAGAGCGGCGCGGAGGTCCTGGCGGGGCGTGCGCACGTGCTGCTGCGGAACCGCTATTCGCGGAAGCGGGAGGCGGCGGCCGACGCGTTTGCGCTGGGGCTGATCCGGGAGAAATCCGCGGATACCGCGGCGGTGGAGAAACTGTTCGAAGTGTTGGAGGGATCGGACCATCTGCCGGGATGGGCCTACATGTTTGCGACGCATCCCGATCCGAAGGCGCGGGTGCGGGCGCTTCAGGCGGCGGGGATGCCGGAGGGATCACACAAAAGGTAGCCGGGGGTCGCCGGCCGCCGCGGGCGCCCCCGCCCGTCAGATTCGGACGCCCTTTTTGAACGTGGGCAGCCAGGGTTTGTTGCGGGTGAGCAGTTCCTGGGCCATTCGTTTGATCTCGCGCAGGTCGAGCACGGCCGCGCAAAGCGGGTCGAAACAGAGCGCCTGATAAACCAGGCGCGGATCGCCCGCCAGGCAGGCTTCCACCGCCATTTCCTCCACCGCCACGCTTGTGTTTATGAGCGCCGCCAACTGCGGCGGCAGGGGTTCCACGGGGATCGGGTTGAAACCGTGGCGGTCGGCATAGACCGGAACCTCGACGCATGCGCGCGCGGGAAGGTTCGGAACAAGACCAACGTTGGGGACGTTGCCATTGAAGCGAAACGGTTCGCCGCCCATGCGCGCGTTGATGATGTTGGCCGCGTACTCGTGCCCGCGCTCCATTTGGAACGGCGCGCCGTCCTTGAACCAACGGCGCATGTCGCGCCGCCAGGCCTTCTCCCGCGCGAGGTAGCCGGTCAGCGCGAGCAACGGTTTGCCCGGATTCCAGCCGGTGCCGCGTTCGCAGTATTTGCGGATCAGTTCGGGCCGTTTGCGGAACCAGGCGTTGTACTCGCTGGCGTGGCCGCTGGACTCGGTCACGTAATAATCCAGCGCGAGGAACATTTCGTTGCGGACGATTTCCTCCATGTAAACTTTCTTCGAAGTTGTGACCGCCTTCCGGATGCGCGGGTAGGCGTCTTTTCCCTGCACCCGGTAGTCCAGATAGAACGCCTGGTGGTTGATTCCGGCGCAGGTGTACGTGACGTCTTTCATGTCCGCCCCGATCCAGCGGGCGAGCATTTCCGCGGTGCCCTGGACGCTGTGGCAAAGGCCGGTGGCCCGGATCGGGCTGGTGCGCTGGATCGCGCGGCAGAGCATCGCCATGGGGTTGGTGTAATTTAAAAAGATCGCTTCGGGACAGTACCGCTCCATGTCGCGGACCAGGCCGAGCATCACGGGAATCTCGCGGATGGCGCGGAACACACCGCCGACGGAGCGGGTGTCGCCGATGTTCATGCTGACGCCGAATTTCGCGGGTATCTCCAGGTCGTGGCGCCAGACGTTGACCCCTCCGGCGCGGATGGTGGAGAGCACGGCGTCGGCGCCCTTGAGCGCGGCCGCGCGGTTGAGCGTGGCTTCGACGGTGAAGCGTTTGCCGCTCCGGTCCACGAAAATCTGGCAGGCCTTGCGGCTGAACTCGAGGCGTTCGCGGTTGATGTCCATCAGGACGATGGTGGAGCCTTCGAGGAGGGGAAACGTGAGGAGGTCCCGGACCAGGCCGCGGGTGAAGCCGAGGCTGCCGGCGCCGATAAACACGATGCGCGCCATATTGGCGGGACGGCGTAGTCCCACGGGGGAAGGAAGGCAAGCGCATTGTCCACAACTCATCCGGCATCCCTACGTGGTGGCGCGGGCGGCGGCGCGGCAGGGGTTGGCGGCGCCGGTGGTGGAGGCGCCGCATGACGGGGCGTTTGCGGCGGCGTGCCGGCGGCTGTTTTTGGGTGTTTGCGGCGGGCGGTTTCGGGACGAGCAGGAGCTGGAGCTGGCGCTGTTGGAGTGGATGGTGGAGCACGAGCGGCATCTGGACGGGCTGGCGCATCCGGGGAAGGCGCGGGCGCGCCTTCTGGCGGAGACGACGGCGTATGTGCGGGCGCGGGTGGGGCGGCGGTTTGGGGTGGAAACCCTGGCGCGGCGGGCGGGGATGAGCCGGACGGCTTATGGGCATTGGTTTCGAGGGGTGACCGGGCGGACGCCGGGGGCGGTGGTTCGGGAGGCGCGGCTGGAGGAGGCTGGGCGGCTGTTGCGGGAGACGCGGGCGACGCTGGAAGCGGTAGCGGCGGCCTGCGGGTTTTCCGGGGCGAACCATTTGTGCAAGGCCTTTCGGGCGCGGCACCAGATGAGTCCGGGGGCGTACCGGCGGCGTTTGGGGGGCGGGTGACGGGGTTGGCGCCATGGCCGCGCAAGGGAGCGGGAGAGGGCAGGGCGAAATCCGGTTCGACGGGCGGGGGTGATGCCGCTACGGTCGGGGGGTATGCCCGGGAACTCGTTTGGTGAACTGTTTCGGATTACGACATGGGGGGAGTCGCATGGAGGCGGGGTAGGGGTGGTGATCGACGGGTGTCCGCCGCGGCTGGCGTTGTCGGAGGCAGACATCCAGCCGGACTTGGACCGGCGGCGGCCCGGGCAAAGCCGTCTGACGACCCAGCGGCAGGAGGCTGACCGGTGCGAAATATTGTCCGGGGTGTTCCAGGGGCGCACACTGGGGACGCCGGTGTCGGTGTGGGTGCGCAACACCGACGCGCGGCCGGAGGCTTACAGCGAGATGGAGACGATGTTCCGCCCGTCGCACGCCGATTACACCTATCAGGCGAAGTACGGCGTGCGGAATTGGGAGGGGGGCGGCCGCTCGTCGGCGCGGGAGACCATCGGGCGTGTGGCGGGCGCGGCGGTGGCGAAGGTGGCGTTGCGGGCCGCGATGCCGGGGCTGCGGGTGGTGGCGTACGTGCGGCAAATCCATGAAGTGGAAGGAGAATTCGATCCGCTGGCGGTGACGCGGGAGCGGGTGGAGAGCAACCCGGTGCGGTGCCCGGACGCGGCGTTGGCGGAGCGGATGGCGGCGGTGATTGAGCAGGCGCGGGCGGACGGGGATTCGGTGGGTGGAGTGATCGAGTGCGCGGTGGCGGGGTTGCCCGCGGGGCTCGGGGAGCCGGTGTTTGACCGGCTGGAGGCGGATTTGGCGAAGGGGATGTTGAGCCTTCCGGCGACGAAAGGGTTTGAAGTGGGCTCGGGATTTGCGGGGACGCGGCTGCGCGGGTCGGAGCACAACGACGCGTTTGTAATGAAAGGGGGGCGCGTGGGGACGGAGACCAATCGCAGCGGCGGGGTGCAGGGGGGGATCAGCAACGGGGAGCCGATTGTGTTTCGGGTGGCGTTCAAGCCGACGGCGACGATCAGCCGGGCGCAACGGACGGTGACGGTGGAGGGGGGCGCGGGGGAATTGAAGGCGCGAGGGCGGCACGAACC
>CAYSZK010000142.1:0-9624 GCA_964435495.1 uncultured Verrucomicrobiales bacterium | reverse complement strand
GGTGTGCAAATTTGTACAGTACATTCTTCGAAAAGTTCATGACAGGCTCTAAGGTTTTCGCATCCCACGTCCAGGTTTCGTCTCCCACTCTTACCCGCGGACTTTGTGTGTCTTGGCTTTCGTAGCATATTTCCTTTGGTTTAACGTCCCCATCATTGACCCTCCCCAGCGCCCTCTCCATCCTCCCCACCACCGGCTTGCCGTTGATGATCTCCACGCGCGGGCGGTCGCCCAGTTCAATCCCCGCCTCTTTCCCGCCCCCAAACACAAGCCCGTTCACTTCCCCGCTCTTGGCGTCCTTGCGCACCCGCAGCAGTGTCCGCCCGCCCTCCCGTATCTCCGTCGCCACACCGTTCTCGTACACGTACTCCAACCGCCGCCCGTTCAACTCCATCATCTCGATCTTCCCACGCCGAAACACCAGCTTCGCCCCGCAATCGGCCCACGCCGTGATCCTCTCCCCCTCGATCCAAGCCTTCCAACCCCCGCCGCCTGTCAGCAGCCTCGGCTCCTTCTTATCCCGCCAGAACATCCGGTACCATCCGGCCGGTTCCTCCAGCTTGAACGTGTTCTCGTCGGCCTGCACCACCCGCGTCTCCAGGATCGGCAGTTTCCACCCATACCCCACATACGGCGAGACTCCCGTGAATTCCGACCCGAACATCGCGTACACCGGCAGCCGCATCGCCGGCGTTTCCCCGGCCCCGGCCTCCAACTCGATCTCCCCGAGCTTCTCCACCAGCATCACGTGCCCTTCGGAATCCACGCCGTCAAAGTGGCTTCGCGGCTCGCTCCAAGAGAGCCCGCACCCAGACGCCACGCCCGGCAATCCGCCCATCAACACCAGCGCGGCAATCCACCCGCGGCGCCACGCGCTGAAGGCGAACAAACTCCCTATGTTGCCTGAGTGCCTCATACCCCGTCTCCCGTCTGCCGCTCCCCGTCCCCCGTTTCCCTGCTGGCTACTCCGTCCCGCCGCCGCTGGAACTGGAACTGGAACTTGAGCAGCTCGAATTCTCGTCAATGGGCACTGCCTTGAAGTCCGCGTTCTGGCCGACGCCGGTGGCGTAGGCGCCCAGCGCGGCCAACCACGCCAGAAGCCCCGCCGCGGCCAGCCCTATCATCAGGCCCCGGTTGCCGGCGCCGTTATCCCTCTTGATTCCGTTCATAACTCTTGCCCTCCTTGCTTGTTTTCGGTTTCGCCAATTCCGGCCAAACTCGGTGGGAGAGTGCACCCGCAAGCCGCCCGCGTCAATGGAAAATTTGTGCTTTCTTACAGTTCGAGAACTATTTTATAAGCGCTTATATACTGCACTGCAGCACTACTTTGTTCTGAATCTTTGGTTCTATCTACTGCAATTGACCTTTTATTAGGTGAAAATGAGGTCCTTGCTGTCCTTCAGACCGGGGCGTTCGCCGCCGGCCAGCCCGGTTTCGCTCCAAGGTTTGCCATGTTCTCCCTTCGCCTCCGCACTGGCCCGCCCGTAGCCCCGCCAGCAACAACCCCCAACCGGCCGCAAGCAACCCCGACCATCCGCGCCCCGGAGCGTGCCGGAGGCAAACCGACTCCGCTGTTTGCCTGATTCATCCCTTGTCTCCCAAATTCAGTGTCCGCATCCCCCCGGCCGCCCCCGCCGCGGGGGCGGTTCTTCGCTCACATGGTTTTCGCGGCTCCCGCGCCGGGGAGGGCCGGAACCGGCGCGGCACCCAGCAATTGGCGGCTGATGCGGTCGATGGCGTCGTTGGCCATGCGGCTTGCTGGGTAGAGGCGCTGGGCCACGGCGAACCAGCTCAAGCTGAAACCGAGTTCCCCGCGCGCCTCGGCCTCTTTCGCGCGGCTGATGGCGGCGGCAAATTCGGCGCTTTTACCGGCGAGTTCCCCGCGCAAAGCGTTGAGTTTCAGGTCGGCGGGGAGCCGCTCGGCGGCGAGCTCGACGGTTTCCCACGCCCCGAACACATCGCCGTTGGCCCGCATGATGGCCGCCTTCTCCAGGGCCATTTCGGCGTCCTTGACCTTTTCGAGCGCCTCTTTGAGCCGCTCCTGGCGGGTGGGGTCGTCCTTCATGGCTGGGGCGAACGCAAGCTGCCGTTCCGCGATGGCGCGATAGTCTTTCGCGGCGGCCAGGCGGTCGAATTCGGCCAGGGACTGGACGACCACATCCTGCTTTTCAAAGAAGGCGCCGGCGCTGGCCTCCAGGTCGGGGTTGCCTGGCCATGCCTCGGCGGCGGCCTGGAACTCGCGCATGGCGGCTTCGAGATTGCCTTGCTGGGCGGCGAGGCGCGCCTTGCCCATGCGCATCCGGCTTTCGAGCTTGACGGCGTTGACGATGGCCATGGGCTTGGTCGCGTCGAAATCCGGCGCGGCCTCCTTCATTTCGCCAAGCAGCGCCTCCAAGCCGCCGAAATCGCGGGCCTCGATCATGTTTTGCATTCGCGCCAGGCGGCTGGTGAACGCTTCGACCTTCCTCTTGAGGGCGCGCGGCAGGCCGAGCACGGCGGGATGCAGTTCATTGGCCATGAACGCCGACTGAAGCCGGTCCGAGGCGCTGGCGATCTGGTTCTCCTCGACCCGGTAGTGGAACACCTCGATGGTGCGCTGGACGTCGCGCTGCATCTCCAGGGCGGCGTTGATTTGCCGGGCCATGGAGACGGGATACTCGCTCTGCTCAAAAATCCGCCGCCAGAAGTCCGCGGCGATCAGCACATGCCGGTGGCGCCCGCTCTCGAACAGCGTGGTTATGTACTCCGCGAAATTGTCCTTGGCCTGATCGAACAGCTTCTCGGCCTTCAGCTCGTTCATCTTGATCCGCGCCTTCATCTCCAGGGAACGAAGGTAGGTTTCCGTGAGCTGCAGCTTGCCCAGCACGCTGTCCACGTTGGGCACGGGCGCCTCGCCGCCGCCGCCCGGCCCGGGGATTTGGGGCACGCCGCCATTAGGCAGCTCCCGGCCCTGGGTTTGGCCCTGGGTTTGGCCCCGGGCCTGGCCCCCGGCGTTGCCGCCCCGGTTCAACCGCCGCTGGTAGTCGAGTTCCTCCTCCCGGATCGCGTCGGACATCATGTCGGCGTTGCGCGTCGCGCTGTCGATCTCCTTGCGAAGCCGGTCGTTGGCGCGGCCCAGTTGGGAGGTAGTCCGGTCGGTGTTCCAGATCGATTCGATCCGGTTTGCGAGTTCCCAAGCCACCCCGGCGTCGATCTCCCGGAACTCCGCGAGCACCAGCAGATGCTTCCACGCCTCGGATGTCTGGCCCTCTCGCAGCAACGCGAGGGTCTTGTCGATCTCCGCCTGATAAGCCGCAAGCCGCGCCTCCGGCGCCTCCGGCATCCCCAGGAACTCCTCAAACCGCCCGCGCATCACGGGGTCCTCGATCCGCCCCGCGCCCAGCGCGTCCCGCGCGATCATCCGGGTCTTCGCGCGCGCCTGCGCATCCATCGCCTCACCCGCCGCCGAACCGTCCTGGGGCCGGCGGTTGAACAGATAGTCCAGCGCCACCCCCGTGGGCGAACCCGCCCCGGCCTCGCCTGTCCCCGCGCCGCTGTTCGTCGCGCCAGCCCCCGCGGGCGCGGCGGCGGAAGCCGCGTTCCCAAGCCCGGCGCCCTCCAAGGCCGCCTCCTGAGCCGCGCCAGTCGCGGCGGCGCCAATTGCCGACACCCACGCCGCGGCCAGGGCCGCCCAAAGGCGCGCCCTAATTCTTCCGTATCGAATTCGCATAAATCAGCCCTCCCTCACGCACCTCCAGCTCCGCCAAGAAAGTCTGTCCCTTGGTGAAATAAAGGTCTTTGCCCACACTCTCCGGGATCATCACCGCCAGCGGCCGCGTCTCCCCTTCGGCGGCGAACAGCATCAACCGCCCCATCCCCTGCTTCCACCCCAAGTCGGCTTCGACCCGCAGGTCCCCACGAAACCGCGCGCCGGCGACCGCGCGATGGCCATCGAAATACTTGGCCACGGGAAACGGCTCCAGCGTCCGGTAAGGATCCCGGAGGTAACCCGTGATGAACATTCCCCCCAGTGCTCCAAGGCCGACCAAAGCCGCCATCACAACGGCCCACACCGCCAAACGCCATCCGCCCCGCGCCGGCACCGGGGGCACATGCGCCTCCGCGTTTGCAAAGGGCGAAATCACCCGGCCTGCGGGGTTGTCTTGTAGTCTGTCGCTTTGATCCGAACCCATGTTCGGAATGATGGCGATTTCCCCAGGCGCTGGCAAGAGAACTTTCGAATGGAGAAAAATCCCGAAGGATGCCCGCCACCGCAAGTGCGCAAGTGCGCCCAGGATTGCGGGACGCCCGCCCGAATCATTACGATCCGGGCAAGGGGCGCACCAGAATCCAGGGGCAAGCCCGCATCGTAATGATTCGGGCGCCCGCGCCGCGGGCAAACTCCGGTTGTGCTCCCGCCCATCCCGGGGCAGGATCGCGGAATGCGCGCCCGCGACCTGCCCATTTTCGGCATCGAACCGGATTTGCTCGACGCCATCCGATCCTGCAACCGGATTGTCCTGGCCGCGCCCACCGGATCCGGCAAGTCCACCCAGGTGCCGCAGATGCTGCTGGACCACGGCGCCGCGGGCCAAGGCCGGGTCCTGGTGCTCCAACCGCGGCGGCTGCCCGCGCGCATGCTCGCGCGGCGCGTGGCGGCCGAACGCGGCGGCGAACCCGGCGGCGAGGTGGGCTGGCAGGTGCGCTTCGAAAAGCGCTGGGGCCCGGCGTCCCGGATCGTGTACCTGACCGAGGGCGTCCTGGTGCGGCGCATGTTGGAGGACCCGGCGCTGGAAGACGCCGCCATACTGATCCTGGACGAATTCCATGAGCGCCACCTGGAGACCGACCTTGCGTTGGGCCTGGCCTTGCGCGCCCAGGAACGCCGCCCCGCCCTGCGCCTGATCGTCATGTCGGCGACGCTGGACGCCGCCGCGCTCGAAAAGCAACTCGCCCCGTGCCGCGTGGTCCGGGCTGAGGGCCGCGCGTTCCCGGTCGCCACCGAATTCCTGCGGCGCCCGCTGGCGGAGCGGGAGGGTGTCTGGGACGCGGCGGCGGCGGCGTTCGAGAGGCTCGCGGCCGAGGAGCCCGAGGGCGACTTCCTGGTGTTCATGCCCGGCGCCTACGAAATCCAGCGCACGCTTCAGGCCATCCGCGCGGTGGCCGGCCGGGAGTTCCTGCTGGCGCCGCTCCACGGCGATCTGCCGCCGGAGGAACAGGACGCCGCCGTTGCGCCCGCCGGCACGCGCAAGGTGATTGTCTCCACGAACGTCGCGGAAACGTCGTTGACCATCGAAGGCGTGCGCATCGTCATCGACAGCGGCCTGGCCCGGATCGCGCGGCATGATCCCGTGCGCGGCATCAACACGCTCCTGGTGGAGCGGATCAGCCGCGCCTCGGCCGAGCAACGGGCCGGACGCGCGGGACGGACGGCGCCGGGACGCTGCGTTCGGTTATGGACCGAGCGCGAGCACCTAGCCCGGCCGGCGCGGGAGACCCCCGAAATCCATCGTGTCGATCTCGCGGAGGCTGTGCTCCAATTGAAGGCGGCCGGGTTCACGGACCCCAGGACGTTCCCGTGGATCGAACCGCCCGACGAACGGGCCCTTGCGCGCGCCGAACAGTTGCTCGCGGACCTTGGCGCCGTGGACGGCAAGGGCGCAATCACAGGCACGGGCGGGCGAATGCTCGCCTTCCCGGCGCATCCGCGGTTCGCGGCGATGCTCCTGGCGGCGGACCGGCTTGGCTGCGTGCGCCCGGCGGCGCTGCTGGCGGCGATCACCCAGGGGCGCCCGCTCCTCACCCGCGGCGGTGGGAGGGAGGTCGAGGCCCTCCGGGATGATCTTTGGGGCGGGGAAACGAAATCGGACCTGTTCGTGTTGATGCGTGCCTGGCGCTTGGCGGAACGCCACGGATTCGATCCGGGCCGCTGCCGGCGCGCCGGCGTCCACGCCCAGGCGGCGCGCCAGGCCGGCCAGGTCTTCGCCCAACTGCTCCGCATCGCCGAAGCCCAGGGCCTAAACACTTCCGAAACTCCCGCCCCGGAAGAGGCCATTCGCCGCGCCGTGCTCGCCGGGTTCGCCGATCATCTGGCGGTCCGCCTGGACGAAGGAACGCTGCGCTGCGGCGTTGTCCACGGGCGGCGCGGCAATCTTGACCGCGACAGCGTTGTCCGCGGCAGCCGCCTGCTTGTGGCGGCGGAAATCCGCGAGACCGGCGGCGGCGGCCGCGACCCGGTTGTGTTGCTGGGCACGGCCACCGAGATCGAGGAATCGTGGCTGGAGGAGATGTTCCCCGGATCGGTCCGGTCGGAACGCGGCCAGCGGCTCGACCCCGCAACCCGGCGCGTGGTCGTCGAGGAACGGCGCCTGTTCCGCGATCTGGTCCTCGCTCAACGCGAGGTGGAATCCTCCGGCGGCGCCGGGGCCGGCCAAATGCTCGCGGCGGAAGTCGCGGCCGGACGGCTTGTCTTGAAAAGCTGGGATGACGCGGTCGAAGCCTGGATCGCCCGCTTGAACTGGCTGGCCGCCGCGATGCCGGAACTGGAACTGCCGCCCATCCGCCCCGAGGACCGGCTGGCGTTGATCGGGCAGGTTTGCCACGGCGCTTCCGGATACAAGGAAATCAAGGACCGCGACGTGAAACCGGTTGTGCGCTCGTGGCTCAACCCCGCCCAGCACGCGGCGCTGGAAGCCGCGGCGCCGGAGCGCATTCCCCTGCCGGGCGGGCGGGCGGCGAAGGTCCGCTACCCCGCGGACCCGGCGGGGACGCCCTCGCTGGCGGCCCGCATCCAGGACCTCTACGGCGTCGAAGGCGCCCTGCGCATCGCCGGCGGCAAGGTTCCGTTGCGCATCGAAATCCTCGCGCCGAACCAGCGTCCCGTCCAGGTGGCGTCGGACCTCGCCAAATTCTGGCGGGAGGACTACCCGCGGATCAAGCAGGAGTTGCAGCGCAAGTATCCCAAACACAAGTGGCGGTGACCACGAAGCCCTGGCCGCATCCGGGGGCGGGCGCCGCCCGCGTTCACTCCCGACGTGACATTGCGCCGCGTCCGCTGCATTCCTCAAGGGCATGGCGATCGACCGGTTCTATCTTCCGAATCTTGAGCCCCTGGCCCTCGAAGGCGCCGAGGCGCGGCATTGCGCGATCGTCTTGCGGCACAAGGCGGGGGACCGCGTCACAGTGTTCGACGGGCGCGGCACGGAGGTGATGGCGGAAATCACCGCCACGGCAAAGGAACGCGTGGAGCTGCGCGAAATGTCGCGCACCCGGACCGCGCCGCTGCCTTACCAAATCACCCTCGGCCAGGCCATCCCCAAGGGATCGCGCATGGACACCATTTTGGAAAAGGCCGTCGAACTCGGCGCGGCGCACATCGCGCCCCTGGTCTCCGAACGCACCGTGGTGCGGGTGGATGAGGAACGCGCCGAAGCGAAACTGGAAAAGTGGCGCCAGGCCGTGGTCGAAGCCGCCAAACAATGCGGCCAAAATCATCTGCCCGATGTCGCGCCCCCCCAGCCCGCGCGGGCCTTCCTGGACCAGCCCCCCGCGTGCGATCTCCTGCTCGTCGCGTCGCTCCAGCCGGGCGCGGTTTCGTTCCGGGCGGTCTTCTCCGACTTCGAGCGGGAGAAAGGGCGCCGTCCCCGGAGCGCGGCGGTGTTGATCGGGCCGGAGGGGGATTTCACACCGGCCGAACTGGCGCGGGCGCGCGCGTCGGGTTTCCGTCCGGTGACCCTGGGAGCCGTGATCCTGCGCACGGACACGGCGTCCCTGTTTGCGTTGTCGGTGCTGGGCTACGAATTCCAGCAGGGCGACGCCCCGCCCGGCGTTTGAATTCCGTCCGCCGGGCCGCGCACGCATGCTGCGGCCGCAAGGCCCGCCCGCCCCGAGAGGGCGCCATGCGACAACGGGGGCAGGCCGATATCCCGGACAAGATGCCCGGGAACTTCACGCACGGCCAGGGGAGGGCGCCCAAGATGCGCCCGAAGATTCCGCAAGAAACGCGGCTGGGCGAAGGCGCGGGCGTTGGCTTGATAAAGCGCCAGCCGGTTAAAGGCGCGCTGCGCGCTGGTGGCGCCGCTTTTTCCTCGAAACCCGCGGCTTCTCCCGCATGCTCCAAGGCCCCTTGAAAGTGTCCTCGAACTCCAACCCATCCGGCGGGCCACCGCCGGCGGGCGGGCCGGCGCGCCGTCCCGGCGCGTTGGAACGGACGGGCGACGAGGCGTGGAATTACCGGATGTTCGTGGCCGATGGCGCGGCCTACTTTGGCGGCGTCGCGTTCGTGGCCCAGGACAGTGTCCTGCCCACCCTGATCGCCGACCTCGGCGGCCCGGCGTGGCTGGTGGCGTTGATGCCCGCGTCCACGATCTTTGGCTTCACCCTCAGCGCGCCGCTCCTGGCGCACAAGGTCGAGCGCATGCGCCGCTTCCGCCCGCTTCTGGCGCCCGTCGCGCTGTTCCAGCGCCTTCCGGCGCTGGCCGCGGCGCTCGGGCTGCTGGTTGTGCATCCCTTCCTGCCCGCGGCCACGCTTTGGATCACGGCGCTGATGCCGTTTCTCACCGGGTTCATTGGCGGGCTATTGGTCACGGCGTTCTGGGAGCTGTTCACCAAGTCGATCCCGCCGGGCCGCCGGGCGTCGAACGCGGCGTGGCGTTACATCGGCGGCGCCTTGATCGGCCTGGGGGCCGGGCAGCTCATCTCATGGATTCTCGGCCATTTCCCCGGACCGCGTGGGTACGGGATTCTTTTCCTTTGCCAATTCGTCCTGCTCATGGCGTCCTACGCGTTCTTCATGGCGATCCGGGAACGGACAGACTCCACGCCTTCGCGGACGGCCGCGTCCGGATTGCTCGAAAACTTCCGTGGCATGCCGGCGCTGTTCCGGGCGCAACCGGCGGCTTTTCACTATCTGATCGGGCGGATTCTGGGTGTCGGCGGGATGGTGCTGATCCCGTTTCTGGCGCTGCATTTCCGCGAGGCGCTGGGCCTGCCGATGGCGTTCGTGGGGCAACTGGTCACCGCGCAGACGGCGGGGTTGATCGCGGGCAACCTCGTGGCCGGATGGACGGGCGACCGTTACGGAGGCAAACTGCCGATGATGGCCGGGCGCTTCCTCATGGTGGGCGTCTGCGCCGGAGCGGCGTTCGCGGCAAGCCCGGCGGCGGCGCTGGCGGTTTTCTTCGGGCTTGGCCTGGCGGGCAACCTGGCCATGGTCGGCGACATGACGCTGCAACTCGAGATTTTCCCGGCCGAACGCCGGCCGACGATGATCGCGCTTCAATCTTTGCTGATGCTCCCCGCCCAATTGGCAGCCGCGGGGGTCGCCGCGCTTTTGCACGCGTCCGGGACCGGAATTTTCTGGAACGCCGTCGCCGCCGGCGGATTCCAAATCCTGTCGATTGCCGTTTTTTGGCCTCTGCGCGAGCCGCGTCCCCGGCCGACGTTGACGACCCCGGCGACCACCTGATTCTTGTAACCCGCGCTCGGCGAATCGGTACGCACGTCAAACGGGCCGGCCACCGCGGCCACACGATGGTCCATGGACCATGGGCATTTGCATCTTTGCATCCGGTGGAATGGGAGAGCGCGCATGAGAATACTGCACAGCGTGGAAGGAAAAAAGGGGCTGGCCCTGGCGATTGCCGC
>CAYSZK010000141.1:0-9752 GCA_964435495.1 uncultured Verrucomicrobiales bacterium | reverse complement strand
CTGACCGAGGTGGTCCAGCTCGGCAACGTCGCGACCCGCGCCGGCGGCGCCATCCAGTGGAACTCTGAAAAACTCACCACCGGCCGCGCCGAGGCCGACCGGTTCGTCCACCCGCCGCCGGCGCGTCCCGGTTATTAAGGGTTTCCGGGCAAAGGGCGGCGGCGAAGCCGGGTCACGGCCCGCCAAGGTCCCACGCGACCATGGCGCGCCGGGCCTTGCTGAACTCGACGCCGACCATGTGGATCGGGCCGCCGCCGGCGCGGTGCTTTGTTTGCTTCCCTGCCTTCCGCGCAAGCCTGGGGTTTCGGCGGCCACGATCTCCGGGCCCTTGGGCGGCGCGCGTGGGCAGGGTACGAAAATTGGCCCGCACACTTCCAATGTTTTTGTAACCCGCAATCTTGATCGGGGTATGGCTGAGACAATGAACGGCGCGGGCGGCATGGACGGTGGCACAGGGGGTGATTCATCCAGCGCCGCGTGGAACTGTTGCCGCCACGCAAACGTTTCCAACGACGGGCACGGCGGCTTCACGCCGATGGCCTCGGGTTTGAAACGCCGGGCCGCGGCCACGGCTTGGGACAGCGTCATGCACGCCACCGCGATTTTCCGCCGCGAGTTCCTCCCCAGCCTGGCCGCGGCGTGCGCCTGCCTCCTGGCGGCGGCTGATGCCGCTCCGGCCCTTGAATGGGAAAAGAGCGAAACCGCCCTCGCTTTGCGCGACGGAGAGCGGGTTGTCTGGCGTTTCAGCGCGGGACCGGAGGCCGGAAAACCCTACTTCCATCCGGTGAGCCTCCCCGACGGCACGGTGGCCACCGATCACCGTCCCGACGACCACAAGTGGCATCTCGGCGTCTGGTTCATCTTTAACAAGTTGAACGGGGTCAACTTCTGGGGCGAGGACGAGAAGGGGGACATCTGGGGGCCCGGCCAGGTCAAGGTCGAAGAGGCCGTCTTCGAGCCGCGCGCGGATTTCTCGGCGGCCATTTCGCTTGCCCTCGCCTATTACGCCGGCGAAGAACGGTTCATGGCCGAGCGGGGGACCTACGAGGTCGCCGCGCCGGGCGAACGGGCGAACCGCATCACCTCCCATCACCAGTTCACCGCCGCAACCGATGTCGTGATCGACCGCTACGACTACGGCGGCAGCGTGTTCCGTCCGGCGCGGGACCTTATGCGCTGGCGGTGGGAAACGGCGCCCGCCTTCGAGGGGCAGCGCCCCTTCGACTTTGCCGGGCGATTCCCTGAACAGTATGGGAAGATCAAAAACCTGGTGCGCCCCCCGGCCAAATGGATGGCGATTGTCGAAAAGCCCGAGGGTCCGACGCGGGGGGTGGCGATCCTCGATCACCCGAAGAATCCCCGTTACCCGGCATGCTGGGGCGGACTGGCCTTCAACGCCAACCTCTGGCTCGCCGACGAAATGCGCCTGGCCAGGGGGGAGAAACTCGAATTGCGCTACCGCATGCTCTTTTTCCAGAACGAGACGCTCGCGGCGTTCGCGGAGGAGCAGCATGCGGTGTTTGCGGGGGAAACGAAGTAGGTTGCGGGTTTCGGGCTTCCGGCCAACGATTATGAAACAGAACCTCCCGTCCATCCTCCTTGCCGTCGTGCTGGGGGCGCCCGCCCCGCATGCCGCCCGCGCGGCGGAGGTCATCAAACCGCAACTCGGCGAGCCGCTGCGCGACGCGGCAGTGGTCCGCGCGCCGGACGGCGCCTACTACCTCACCGGCACGCGGGCCGGCGGCCAGTGGCAGGGCAAGCCGGATTTCATGGGCAACGACGGCATCAAGGTCTGGTCGTCGCCCGATCTCGTGGCATGGAAGGAAGCGGGTTTCGCGCTCGACCTCAAGACCCGCTCCGGCTGGCGGGACGATCCGCTGCTGCAATTCTATTTCCTGCCCGAACGTCCGCTCGGCGCGAAATACACCCGCGCGCTGACCGCGCCGCGCATGGCGTTCCTGGGTGACGAAGCGTTTCTGAGCTTTTCGATGCTCGGGCGCGACATGCGCTGGCTGCGGGCGGCGGGTGGCGCCGGGCCGTGGAAAGATGGGCGGTTGCACGGGGGCAAGCCGCCGGGCCACCATGGCGGCCCGCGGGAGTTGCGTCATGGCAACGGTCCGGGTGACGGATCGCTTTTTCAGGACAAGGATGGCGCCGCGTATTTGCTCTGGGGGCCGGGGTATGTCGCCAAGCTCAACGCCGGGCGGGACGACATCGACCACGCCACGCAGGCGTTCCTGCTGGCGCGGATCGAGGGCTATCCGAACGCGGAGTGGTGCGCCGGGCAGTTTACTCCCTCGCATTTTTCGCTGACGCTTCGCGAGGGCAAGTATCTGCTGGCTTGGTCGGCGTTCACCGATGGGGCCGGACACAAGCGGCGGGACAGTTTTTACGCGACGGCCGGCTCGGTGATGGGGCCGTATTCCGCGCCGCAGCCGCTGCTTCCCGGTTCCGGGCCGGTGGTGTTGTTCGAGACGGGCGACGGGGCGCTGATGGCCTCCTGCTCGATTGGCGATGCGCCGGTGCTCGTGCCGTTGGCCGTTGCGGGCGGCAAGCTGGCCGCCGCGGCGTTGCCCGAGCTGCCGGCCGCCACCAAGGCGCCCAAACCGGGCAAACTCGAGATGTTCGATTATGCGAATGCGAAGCCCTCGGGCAAGCGCGCCGAGAGGGTGGGGGAGGAGCTGAAGTATCAGATTCTTCCGGTGTATTCCGACAAGCAGACCGCGCAGGAGGCGCGCGTGGGGCGCAACAAGCTCACGCCCCTTTTCGACATGCCGATCGCGGATGTTTCCATCTGCAAGGGCGGCGACGGCGCGTGGTATCTCACGGGCACGGTCGCAAGCATTCCCAACCCTCCTCCTAATCCTAATCCTAATCCTAATCCCTCCAAAGGAACCGATTACGATTACGAGCAAGATTACGATCACGACTTCGAAAACAACGACGGCATCCACCTCTGGCGCTCGACCGACCTGGATACCTGGACGCCGCTGGGCAAGGTCTGGGACATTGAAAAGGACGGCCCGGCGTGGGCCAGGCAGTTCCGCATCCCCGGCGACAACCCTGTGCGCGACGACCTTTGCCGGGGCGTCACCGCTCCGGAAATCCACTTCCTCGACGGGACTTTTTACCTCGCCTATTCGATGAACGGCCGCGGCACGGGCCTGCTCAAGAGCAAGAGCGGCAAGGCCGAAGGGCCGTATGAAGACCTCGGGCGCGTCACGGCCATGGGCGGGAGCCCGTCGCTCTTTGCCGACGCGGGCAAGGTCTATTGGGCGTTCGGCCAAGGCTTGCAGCTCGCCGAGATTGATTTGGGCAAGGCGGCTCTCACCGCCGCCCCGCGCGACTTGTTCCTGGCCTTCCTCGCCTATCCGCCCGATGGCTGGGATGCGGTGAATCGCTCGCATTTCTGGGACATCACCGGGCCGTTCCTCTTCCGCGCCATCGACCCCACGAAAGGCCAGCCCGTGGTCGCCGTCGCGTTTTCCGCCGTCACGCAGACCTTTCAGCGCGCCAACCGCGACACGATGGCCGCCGTCGGCCCGTCGCTCGACGGCCCATTCCAAGCCGCCGCGCGCATGATTCCCAACGGCGGCCAGACCACGGTCTTCCCCGGCCCGGAAGGCGCGATGCTGGCGGCATTCTGGGGGGCCGATCCGTCGGCGGTCTGGCGCGACCGGGCGGGCATCGTGCCGCTCGAGTGGTTCGCGATGGCTCAGATGCAATGGCCGCGCATGGTGCTCGGCGATTACCACACCACCCGCGGCCCGTGGGGTGAGCTGGTGCCGCCCGTGGGCGTGCCCGGCACGCGCGACATCAACGTGTTCAAAGACAAGGACGGTTATTTTTACTACTCCGCCTCGGGTTTGAGCGGCATCTGGGATGGCGGCGCACGGTTCTGGCGCGCCAAGGACCTGCGCGGCCCGTGGGAGGACATTGGGTTCCTCTACACCATGGAGGAGATGCGCGACGACCCGAACTGGCCGCCGCTGACGGAGAAGAATTGGAACGGCGCAAAGTTCGCGTGGGAACCCCAGATTACTTTCGCCAAGGGCGCCTACTGGATGTCGCTGTGGTTCGGCGGGCACGGCTGGGGCGAGAACGTCTGCTGGAAGCAGTCCACCGGCGCGCTGCTCAAGAGCACGAGCGGCAAGGTCACCGGCCCGTACGCTCTTCATTCACGCTGGCAGCACGACTTCCAAGGGATCGATGTTGGCGAGGACGGCACGGTCTATGGGCGCGCCGGCGCCGGGGAATTCTGGCGGATGACCGGGGACCTCAAGGGGGTCGATCCCGAATGGACCGGCCCGGACGGCAAGAAGTTGACCGGTTGGCCGGGGCCGGGGCGGGTCACCATCCAGAAGATGGCCGATGGGCGCTTTTTCTCCGAGGATTGCGGAACGACACTCTATCGCATCGGCGGCAAATGGGTGGCTGGCGGACTGACCCACCACAGCGGCTACGACGGGATTTTTTCATGGGCGGATGACCTCCGTGGCCCGTGGCATTACATGGGTGTGGTTCCCAACCTCGGCAACGCGCCTGTCGCGCAAAACGTGGACGGCAAGTGGCTCACCATCCCGCAGTGCGGGAATGCGGCGTTATTCGGCACACCCTACCGCAACACCGACAAGACCAAGGAGGGCGACCTGTTCCTCTACGAAGTCGTCTTTGACATGGACAAACCCGAGCCCAGCGTCTGGCCCGCGCACGATCTGGGGCATTTGGAGGAGGCTGTGTATCGGAAATAGGTTTCAGGTTGGCAAGGGTTTCAGGAAGTCCATATCCCGAACTCGCGAACCCTCGAAACCACCTCCCCGCAACGAATCTCCGGGACGCCTCGGGTTGTCCAGCCGTTCCGCAGGATAGGATGGGACATTTTTGTGATTGGCGAAACCCTTCCGCCCGGCGCGCGTTCAAGGCAGGATGGCCCCCAACGGAAATGCCCCCAACATCGACACAGCCGCCGCCCAGGAACGGGATGGGCGTGCGAACCGCGAGGCCCAACCTGCTCGTCATTCTGGCCGACGACCTCGGCTATTCGGACCTCGGCTGCTTCGGCGGCGAGATGCGGACGCCGAACCTCGACGCCCTCGCCGCCGATGGCCTGCGGTTCACCCGGTTTGCGAACACGCCGCGGTGCAGCCCGTCGCGCGCCAGTTTGCTGACCGGGCTGGCGCCGCACCAATGCGGTATTGGCGTGCTGACGGGGCGGTTCGGGGAAGGCGACTACGAGGGCAACCTCAATGGCCGTTGCGCCACCATCGCGGAGGTTCTGGGGGCGGCGGGCTACCGTTGTTACGCGGTGGGGAAGTGGCATCTCACCGATCACGATTGTTTCGATCAACCGAACGGGTCCTGGCCGTGCGAGCGCGGGTTCCACCGGTATTGGGGCACGCTGGGCGGGGTGGACTCGTATTATTGGCCGCGCCACATGGCGCGGGACCTGAAGCCGGCCGATGTGCGCGGGGTGGAGGACTTCTTCTACACCGACGCGATCGGGGAGGAGGCGGGCGCGATGCTGCGCCGGCACGCGGCGGAACATCCCGGCGTCCCGTTTTTCCAGTTCATCGCTTTCACCGCGCCGCACTGGCCCCTGCACGCCCGCGACGAGGACATCGCCAGGTGCCGCGGACGCTTCGACGCCGGATGGGACGCGCTGCGCGAGGCGCGCCGCAAGAGGATGATCGGGATGGGCCTGATCGACGGACGCTGGCGATTGACGGCGCGCGACCCGTCCGTGCCGCCGTGGACCGAGCTGCCGGAAGCCGGGCGGGCATGGCAACTGCGGCGGATGGAAGTGTACGCCGCGCAGGTCGAGAGCATGGACCGGGCCGCGGGGCGGGTGATTGAGACGCTCAAGGCAACCGGCCAGTTCGAAGACACGCTCATCCTGTTTCTGTCCGACAACGGCGGGTGCGCCGAGGAGATGTCCACCGCCGAGAAACCGGGCCGCTGGAAACTCGGCGAGACCAGGAGCGGCGGCCCGGTGCGTCTGGGCAACGATCCCGGCCTGATGCCCGGCCCGGAGAACACCTACCAGAGCTACGGCGTGCCCTGGGCGAACGTGTCGAACACCCCGTTCCGAATGTATAAACATTGGACGTACGAAGGCGGGATCGCCACGCCGTTCCTCGCGCACTGGCCCGCCGGAATCGCGGGCCGGGGCGGGCTGCGGGCGCATCGGGCGTGGTTGCCCGACATCATGGCGACGGCGCTCGATCTCGCGGGCGCCGAATACCCGTCCGTGTTCCGGGGCAACCCCCTGCCGCGTCCCGAGGGCGTGAGCCTGCGGCCCGCCTTCGACGGCAGGCCGTTGCCGGAGCGGATCATGTGCTGGGAGCACGAAGGCAACGCGGCGGCTCTGGAAGGCGAGTGGAAGCTGCTGCTCAATTTTTCCGCCAGCGCCACCGGCACGGGAGTCAACGAGGCCGAACGGGGTGATTGGGAGCTGTACGATCTGGCGGCGGACCCGACGGAGACGCGCAACATCGCGTCGCGCCACCCGGACCGCCTGCGCCGGATGATCGGCGAATGGGAGGCATGGGCGGCGCGCGTGGGGGTGATCCCGCGCGAGCAATGGCTGGACGCGCTAAGAAAGGCATCGCAATGACATCGAAGCAACCCCCCAGCATCCTCCTCCTCACCGCCGACGAAATGAACCGTGAGGCGCTAGGCTGTTACGGCGCAACTTCGCACCGGACGCCGAACCTCGACCGGCTGGCGCGCGAGGGCGTCCGTTTCGACGCCGCCTACACCAGCAGCCCGGTCTGCCTGCCGGCGCGCTGTTCGCTGGCGACCGGCCTTTATCCCCATCAGAACCTGTCGTCGAGCAACAACACGGGACGCTCGCTCGACCGGAATCTGCCGAACCTGTTCACCCTGCTCAAGGGCGCGGGGTACCGGACGAGCATGCACGGGAAATGCCATTTCATTCCGGTCACGTACGCCTGCAACGAGCGGGCGTTCACGCGGGAATACGAGCATTTCATCGAGTATTATCGCTCCCTGGGCATGGACCACCTCGACCTGATGGACGATCCGCAGGTCTCCGCCTGGTATTACGATCATTACGCCAAAGACCTCGAACGCCAGGGGTTGCTCTCCGAATTCCGCCGGTGCGTTTGGGAATGCCATGAGCAAACCGCGGAGTTCCCGACGGCGGGCGTGTTTCGCTTCCCCGGGCCGGGCGAATGGCACCCGGACAGTTGGGTCGGGCGGAAAACCGTCGAGCATATCGAAAGCTACAAGGATGCGGCGCCGGCGTTTATTTGGGCGTCGTTCGGCGGGCCGCATTACCCGGCCTGCGCACCCGATGAATATTACGGCCTGGTCGATATGGACAAGGACCGTCCCCGGCGCCTGCGCGCGGGGGAGTGGGATGACGCAAGCAAATACAACGCCAAGAACGGCGCGGGCGGGCACGCCGACGGGGATTTCTACGCGCCAGGCCGGCGGCAGGGCAACTATGACGAGGCCTACTGGCGGCGGTGGCGCCACGCGTATTACGCGAGCTGCGTGCAGATCGATGACGCCATCGGGCGGATTGTGCAGGCGGCGGAGGCGCGCTGGGGCGGCAACTTGCTCGTGCTTTTCCTCGCCGACCACGGCGACATGATGGGCGACCATGGATTTTGGGGGAAATGCTGCCACGACCAGGGGACGCGGGTGCCGATGATCGCGCGGTTTCCGGGCGGCGAGCACGCCGGGCCGCCAACGGGCGCGCTCGTGCAGACCGTGGATGTGTTGCCGACGTTCCTGCAAGCCGCCGGGGCGCCGCCCATCCCGTGCGCGGGCCGGGCGCTGCCGTCCCTGGCCGCCGCGGGCGGGCGTCCTTTTGTCCTGACCGAATACGAGGACCTCGTGATGCTGGCCGACCGCCGGCTGAAGCACGTGTGGCGGCGGCGCGAGGGGCGGGATTTCCATGAGTTATACGACCTTGCGGGGGACCCGGACGAGTTCGAGAACGTCTATTCCCGGCGGAGCGAGTATCCGGGTTTCGAGAAGTTTGAAGCCGAGATCGGGCGGTTGCGACGCGAGGAGAAGCTCGATTGGGCGCTGTTTTACGCTGGGCAGGGCGCGCCGCCGTGGGCGAAGCTGTAAGTGCGGGCGAAGGCTGTGAAAATAATGCGCCCAGGTCGGATTATGGTGGTTCGGTTGGGTTACCGTTCCAGAGGAACAGGTGCTAGCGCGAAAGGAATATCTTGACCGGTTCGGCCCGGTTTTTCACCTGGACGGCCAGGCCCGGAGCGAAGGCGCCGGGCTCTTTCAACCGGGCGAAGGTTGCCTCCGAAATGCCGATGCGCATGGGTTCTGTGGCCGCCTCGATCCGGGCGGCGGTATTGACCACATCGCCGATCACGGTCACGTCCTTGCGATTGGAGGTGCCGATTTCGCCCTGGATCACCGACCCGGAATTGATTCCAATGCGGATGCGGACGCTTTCCAGCCCGCGCGCGGCCCGGGCTTCGTTGAGGCGCCCAAGCGCGTCGAGCACCTTCCGGCCCGCGTCCACCGCGTCATTGGCGTCGAGGAAGACCGCCATGATCGCGTCGCCGATGAACTTGTCGATGTCGCCGTGGCATTCGCGGGTGATCACCTCACAAACGCCGAAAAGTTCGTTCAACATCGTTGCCACGGCCTCTGGAGGATTCTTTTCTGAAAAGGCCGTGAATCCGACCACGTCGAGGTAGAGGACGGTCACTTCGCGGATGCGCGCCTTGCCCGCCGCGCCGCCCTGGATGTGGTCCATCACCTCCTCCATGGTGGCGGTTGACACGTAGCGCCGGATGACGGCGTTGAATTTCTCCTGGAGCAGCCGGAATTCCTCGTCCTGGGAGATATCGCGAAAGACCTCGACCCCGGCGATGATCTCGCCGTTCTCCGACCGGATCGGGGCGATGTGGGTGCGGACCGGAAAGCGGTGCCCGTCGCGGTGCGTGGGGTAAACTTTGGCGCCGATGCTTTCACCGGTGTCGATGGCACGCTGCAGGGGGCAGCCGGAGAAGCATAGCATGGTGCCATGTTCATCGATATGATTCAGGATCGTATCGTGGCAGCACCGGCCCACCACCTCCGCGGCCCGATGCCCCGTCATTTCCTCGGCGGCCCGGTTCCAAAAGACGATCCGCCGTTCGCGGTCCACGATGTAGACGCCGTCAAAGATGCTGTTGAGCACCGAACACAGAACGCTGTCCGGCCGCCCGAGTTCTTGGAAGACCGTGTTCATTTCGTGGGGCAAGGATGGATGCTTTCCAAGCCAGTGCAAGAAGAACCATTTGCCACACGAAATTGCGGCCGGGAAATCAAGGCCCGGCGCCCTCCGTCTCCGTGCTGGAGCGCAAGGCGAAGCACGAGCGCCCGCGAGCCGGGAGGGGCCACGGACAATCGCCGGGCGCGAATCCCTTCAACCGCGTGCCTGGCCCCACCCGCCACGCGCGCCCAAAGTGTGGCCGCCGGCCCTGCCGGATTTCCCAAGGCAACCCAGCCGGCACGCTTGCCGGAGCTGGCCGTGCGTGGTAGGCTTTGCTCAGTGTCAACGTTCCAACTCTACGAACGCCTCAAGCGCTCGATGCCTCCCGAAACCGCGGAGGCATTGGCCAATGCCTTTGACGAGTTCGCCGACGAGATTCGGAAGACGGTCACGCGTGACGACTTCAAAGAACTCAAAGACATCGTCGCCGACCTCGGCCTCGCCCAGAAGCGGACGGAGCAACGTTTGGACTCGCTGGCCGTCAAAGTCGAGGAGCTTG
>CAYSZK010000140.1:0-9812 GCA_964435495.1 uncultured Verrucomicrobiales bacterium | reverse complement strand
AGCTCCACCCCCGGCACGTCCAGCGCGCTGTGGATCGCCGTCTGCACCATCCGCCGCAGGTCCTCCGCCGCCCCCTCCGCCCGCGCATTCAAGATCACTTGCACGGCATGCCCGTCCAAGGCCGGGATTTCCTCCCGCCACGGCCCGCCCGCCGGATCCGTGATGCCCAGCCGGAACACGCCCGTGTCGGCCTTCAGCAGAAGTTTCAAGTGCCCCAGGCGCATGCCCGGCCCGGCCATCGCTCCCGCCACCGCCTCCACCAACCGTTCCACCACCGCCCGCCCCTGCTCCGCCGGAAACCGGATTTCAAGTTTTTCGTCCAGCCACGCAAACCCCAGCGCGTCGTCCCCGTCCGCGTGGCAACCCTCCCCGGGCGCGCCCTGGAGCGGCGCCGCCCGCCCGGCCTCCGCCAATTCCGCCCACATCGCCACGGATTCGGCGTCCAGGGAGTTTTGCACCCGTATCTGGCGGCCGGGAAACCGTTCCCGCGCCTGCGCCGCAAGGTCGGCCGCCTCCGCGGGCGCCAGCAAATCCGCCTTGTTGATCACCAGCATCCCCGCCGCCGCGTATTGCCGGTCCAACAGCCGCCCCACCGCCGGCCCGAATCCGCCGCACTTGTCCGCCATCCGGGATTGCATCACCCGCGCGTCGGCGAAGACCGTCCAACTCGCCGGCGCCCACCCCTCCAGCTTGAGGGCGGAACCCGGCGCGCAGCCGCACGAACCCACGACTTCGACAAACACCGCCTGCGCCCGCGATTGTTCCAGCAACGCCTCCAACCGCGCCGCCGTCTCCGCCGGACGCTCAAAGAGGCACGCCCCCGTGACTTCCGCGACCGGCACATGCAGGGCGCGCAGGAACGCCGTGTCCACCAGGCGACGGCCATGGTCGTTCACCAGCGCCGCCGCGCGGACGCCCTTGGAAATCAGATGGCGCGCGGCTCCGGCGACCGCGGTGGTCTTGCCGCTTCCCAGGAACCCGCTGACAATATGAATCCGCGCCATGCCCGTTTTGTCATCGGGGGTTCAGCAAGGCGCCGCCGCCGCCCCGAGGCGGTGGCGGCGGCCCGGACGCGTCCACTCAGACCCCCACCAGGCGCCGCACCACGTCCACGGCGCTGGCCGCGTCCGGCGCGAAGCCGTCGGCGCCGATTTCGCGCGCGAATTCGTCGGTCACCGGCGCCCCGCCGATGACGACCTTGGTGTTGCCCAGGCCGGATTTCTTGGCGGCCTCGACCGTCGCCTTCATCGCCGGCATCGTGGTCGTCAACAGCGCCGACAGGCCCATCACGTCGGCCTTGTGCTCCCGCGCGGCCTCGACGAACTTCTCCGGCGGCACGTTGGTGCCTAGGTCCACGACCTTGATGTTCGCGCCCTTCCACATCATCGCCACCAGGTTCTTGCCGATGTCGTGCAGGTCGCCCTGCACCGTGCCGATCACCGCCGTAAACTTCGGTTGCAGCCCCGCCGCCACCAGCAGCGGCTCCAGCAGCGCCATGCTCTCCTTCATCGCACGCGCCGCAATCAGCACCTCCGGCACGAAAATCTCGTTCGCCTTGAACCGGCGCCCCACGTCGTCCATCCCCGCCACCAGCGCCGCGAGCACGTCGCCCGGCGGCGTCTTCCCGTCAATCGCGGCCTGGGTCAATGCCACCGCGTCCTTCCGCTTGCCCTTCTTGATCGCCTCCGTCAGATCTGCCAGGTTCATGGTCGTTTTGCCTTTCTTTCTTGGTTACCTAACAGGAAGCCTAATGCCCCGCCCCTCCGCGCGTCAATGGTTTTTCTAACGCCGCCCGGCCCTACCGCCACCCCGCAACCCTTGCCCTTTCCCGCGCGCTTCTTGTCATCCGCTATTTCCCGTGCCAAACTTCCAGCCTGTGCGAATCCTCGCCGTCAACGATCTGCACTATGCGCTTCCCCAGTTCGACTGGCTCCTGAAACAGGCCGCCGGCTACGACGCCGTGGTCATCGCCGGCGATCTCCTCGACATCGCCGCCCATGCCGATCTCGACACCCAAATCCTCGTCGTCTCGCAGTATCTCGCCCGGCTCGCCGCCGAACGCCCTCTCCTCGTCTCCTCCGGCAATCACGACGGCGACGACAAAACGGCCTCCGGCGAGTACGTCGCCCGCTGGCTCAAACCCTCCCTCGGCGCCCGCCTCTCCGTCGATGGCCAGAACGCCGACTTTACCGCTCTCCGCGCCACCGTCTGCGCGTGGTGGGACGGCCCCGAGACCCGCGCCATCATGAACCGCCACCTCGAAGCCAGCCGCCCCGAACCGGGCCGCGACTGGCTGTGGATTCATCACGCCCCGCCGCTCCAATCCCCCACCGCCTGGACCGGCAAGAAAGACGCCGGCGACGCCCATGTGCGCGAGCTGATCCTGCGCTGGCAGCCCGCCGCCGTGCTCAGCGGCCACATTCACAACGCCCCCTTCCACGCCCAGGGCGCCTGGGCCGACCGCATCGGCGCCACCTGGGTCTTCAATCCCGGACGCCAGATCGGCCCGGTGCCCGCCCATCTGGTTCTGGACTGGACCGCCGGAACCGCGGCCTACTCGTCCATGGCCTGCGAGGAAACCCGCAGGCTCCACTGAACCGGCGGCAACCCGATGGCGGACACCATCTCCAAGGCCCAACGCTCCAAGGTGATGGCGGCTGTGCCTTCCTCGGGGAAACGATTTCGCGTGTCTTGAAACACGGCGTTCCCTATTCGTGGTCCGAGATTTCAGGGTCGGCACCGCCCGGCCCCCGTAGCCAATGAGCGCGCCCCTATTGCCCGTGAGCCACCGCGACCGCCAAATTTTGTGTGGTTTGTTCCTGTCCAAGTTCGACAAGGGCGGATTGAGCCATCTTGGTTTCGATGGTTTCACCGAAGCCTTCAACGCGCTGGGCTATGGCCTCCAGGCGAAGCCCGCATCCATAAAAAACTATCGCGACGAGTTCGATCCGTGCTTCCCCAATACCCGCAAAGGCTGGCGGAAACGCCCCCTGCGGGAACACTGCCAACGAATCCTTAACGCTTACGGCGCCGTCGGCATGGATGAGCTTGGAGGAATGATCAGAAGCTTCCTCATGCCCGGACGCGAGGCCGAAGCGATTCCTGAAGTGAAAAGAGTGCTGGACCTCATCGGCCCGGAACCTTCGTCATCGTTTGCCAAACGCCTGATTACCGGGAAAGCCGCGGAGCGGTACTTCGCCACCCATTATTCGGACATAGAGGAGTTTTCGGGGGCGGCGCTTACGGACACGACCGCGTGGGGGTGCGGCTTCGATTTCAAGGCCACGCCCAAGGACTCCGAACTGTTCCGCGCCGTTGAGGTCAAAGGATTGCGGGGGCGGTCCGGCCAGATTCTGATGACCGACTTGGAATTCCGAATGGCGGAGGCGTTGCGCGACAGGTATTTCCTGGTGGTCGTGCGCAACTTTTCCGAGGCGCCGGTCCACAGCGTGATCCATGACCCGGCCGGATCAGCCATCCCGTTCACGCGCGTTGAGCGCACGGAAGTGAGGCTGTCCTGGAGCGCCACCATCAACGGTTGACCGCACGAAGCCCGCGACTCCTTGCTCCGCCGCCTGGCTTCGGCGGGGCGTGCCTCGCCGAGCGTGACCGAAGGCCGCGCCCACCCCGCCCGGTTCACTCCGCGTTCGGGTCGTTGGCAAGGCGCCGGTCCACCCGGCGCGGATTGCGCATCACCATCGCCTCCATGACCTTGTCCACCATGCCAACATGGTCGTCGAACGCCGCGAACTGCTCGCGCACGTCCGCCAGGTAGCGCGTCGCCGCCTGCAACCGCCGCGCCAGCAGCCGCCCGATCTCCAGCGCCAGCCGCGGCTGCCGGACAAGAAATGATTCCTCGCACGGAAATTCCCAGAATTCCGAGGGCGCCGTCGTCCGCACCGTCGCGCTCGCCGGCTGCGCCAGCAACAACGACATCTCGCCGTACAGGCCCCCGGGCGCGTCCTCAAACGCCACCCGCACCCCGCCCTTGAGAATCTCAACCGCCCCGGACCGCAACATCAACAGTCGGTCCACGGGGCGCCCTTCGACCAGCACTTCCACGTCCGCGGCGACCTTCCGCACGGGCGCTTTCGAAGCAAGCGCCCGCAGCGGACCGGACGCCTTGGCGCGTGCCGTTCTCGCGCGCGCGGGTCCTGCCCGGCGCGGCGGTTTCTTGTTCCTGGCTTTTGATCGCTCCATGGCCGTTGCCGCCCTTGCCGGGGCGACGCGCGTTCTTTAGCGCGAATCGGGGGATTTGTCACGCAAACACGGCGTGTCCTCCGTTTTTCCTTGCCACCCGGCGGAACTGTGCGATTCCCCTGATTCCATGACCGCCCAAGCCGCCGCGGCGCCGGCCGGCAGAACCCGGACGATGGCCGGGCTGATCCTCGCGCCCGCCGTCTTTTTCGTGCTTTGGAACCTTGACCTGCCCGGCCTCCCGGAATCGGGCCAGCGGACCGCGGCGGTTTGGGGCCTGGTGATCGTGCTCTGGCTTACCGAGGCGGTGCCCATGCCCGTCACGGCGCTGCTCGGCCCCGCCCTGTGCGTGCTGTTCGGCGTGGACAGCGCGAAGAACGTGTTCCGGAACTTCGCCGACCCGATCATCTTCCTGTTCATCGGCAGTTTCCTCATTGCCGAGGCTTTTGTGCGCCACGGCGTCAACCGGCGCATGGCGTTCTCGATTCTTGCCGCCCCGTGGGTGCGCGGCCGGCCGATGCGCGTGCTGGCCGCCTACGGATGCATTGGCGCTTTGGTGTCCATGTGGCTTTCCAACACCGCCACCACCGCCATGCTCTTTCCCATCGGCCTCGCCATCATTCGCGAGGCCGGCGGGCGCGATCCGGGCGGACGGTTCGCCACGGCCATGATGCTCATCACCGCCTTCGGCGCGTCCATCGGCGGCCTTGGCACCCCCGTCGGCACGCCGCCCAATCTCATCGGCATCGCCGCGCTCCAGAAGCATCTCGGCGTCTCCATTCCGTTCTTTTCCTGGATGGCCATCGCCTTTCCCTTGGTCGTGGTCCTCATGGCCTTCCTGGTCTGGCGGTTTGCGCGAAGCTGCGGCAAAGGCGTCGAGCTTCCCGCCGAAACCTCCTGGCTGGCCGCGGAACGCGCCAGGCTCGGCCCCGCCTCCCGCGCCGAAATCGCCTCCGTCGCCGCCGCGTCGCTTACGCTTGTCCTGTGGCTGCTTCCCGGCGCCGCGGCTCTCGCCCTCGGCGCCGAAGCGCCCGAGGCAAAGACCCTGGCGCGCCACCTTCCCGAAGGCGTCGCCGCCCTCCTCGGCGCGGGCCTGCTCTTCCTTCTGCCCGGCCGTGACGGCCAGCGCGTGCTTGTCTGGGACGACGCGAGGCGGATCGACTGGGGCACGATCCTGCTCTTTGGCGGAGGTATGGCGTTGGGCGAGCTGATGTTCTCCACCGGCCTCGCCCAGTGGCTTGGGGAAGGCGCCGCCCGCCTGTTCCAGGCCCGGAGCGCGGTGGCGCTGACGCTGTTGTTCACGTTCATCGCCGTGCTGGTGTCCGAGACCGCCAGCAACACCGCCGCCGCCATCATGGTCATCCCCGTTTCCATCGCCGTCAGCCAGGCCGCCGGCGTGCCGCCCCTGCAACCCGCCCTTGGCGCGTGCCTCGGGTCGTCGCTTGGGTTCATGCTGCCTGTCTCCACCGCCCCCAACGCCATCGTGTACAGCTCCGGCCACGTCCCGCTCGCGCGCATGGTCCGGCATGGCCTTGCCCTCGACCTTGTGGGCGCCCTGGCCGTCGCCGCCGTTGTGCTCTGGTGGGCGCCCGTCGTGCTGGGGCCGTGACCATCAAGTCCATTCCGTGATTGGCGGGCGGCCCGCCGGGGTGTAGGATCAGCGCCTAATCTATGCATCATTTCGTGGTCTGCAATGGCGAGCTGCATGCCGAGGAGACGCCCCTTGCCGGACTGGCGCGGGATTACGGCACGCCGCTCTACGTCTATTCGTCCCGCACGTTGACGGACCACTGGAAGCGGCTGGACGACGCCCTCGCCCCGGTGGACCACCTCATCTGCTACGCGATGAAGGCCAACTCCAACCTCGCCATCCTGGCGGCGTTCGCGCGGTTGGGCAGCGGGTTTGACGTCGTCAGCGGGGGCGAATTGTTCCGCGTCCTCAAGGCGGGCGGGAGCGCCGGCCGCTGCACGTTCGCGGGCGTGGGCAAGACCCGCGCGGAGATCGAGTTCGCGCTGGAGCAGGGGATTTACAGTTTCAACGTGGAGAGCGAGGCCGAGCTGGAGTTTCTCAACGATATCGCCGGAGCCGCCGGCCGGACCGCGCCCGTCGCGATCCGGGTCAACCCCAACGTTGACGCCGGCACGCACACCAAGATCACCACCGGCACCTATGCCAACAAATTCGGCATCGCCTTCGAACAGGTCGAAGGCCTCTACGGCCGCGCGGCCGCGATGCCCCACCTGCGGCTGCGCGGCCTGCAAACGCACATCGGTTCGCAGATCACCGCCATTGACCCGTTTGTCGGCGCCGTGCGCAAGCTCGTGCCCCTGGCCAAAAGGCTCCGGGACCGGCACGGCATCGAGTTTTTCGACATCGGCGGCGGGATCGGCATCGTGTACGAACGCGCCCTGGAAAGCGGGCGGCCGGCTTGGTGGAAGCAGCCCGACCGTCCGATCACCGCGCTGGCCTACGCCGAGGCGCTGCTGCCCGACCTCAAAAAACTCGGCATGCGCGTGCTCATCGAGCCGGGCCGGTTCCTTGTCGGCAACGCCGGCGTCCTCCTGGCCCGCGTGCTTTACGTCAAACAGACGGGCGGCAAACGGTTTGTGATCGTTGACGCCGCCATGAACGATCTGATGCGGCCCGCCCTCTACGACAGTTACCACGAGATTGTGCCCGTCGCCCAGATCACCGCCCACGCGGATCGCGACCCGACCTACGTCCCCACCGATGTCGTAGGCCCCATCTGCGAGTCCGGCGACGTGTTCTGCAAGGACCGGCCCCTGCCCGAGCTGCGCGCCGGCGATCTTGTCGCGATCCTCAGCTCCGGCGCCTACGGCTTTTCCATGGCCTCCAACTACAACTCGCGCCCCCGTGCGGCGGAAGTGCTGGTGGATGGCGCCGGCGCCCGCGTCGTGCGCGCGCGGGAGACGTTCGAGGACCTCATCCGCGGCGAGTCGGTGTGACGGGCCGGCGCCGGACGCGTCACGGTTTCTTCAAATAGGGCCGCATGGCCTCGAACCACGCGCGGGCCATCTTTTCCTGGCCTTGGGGATTGGGATGCGCCCAGTCGAAGGTGTCGGTGCCGGGTTTTTTTGGGTCTTCGATCCAGCCCTTGTAATGGTGCACCGCCGCGACCGGCGATTCGGGCGTGTCCAGCTCCTTCACCATCGCTTCGACGAGCGGGCGGATTTCGAGCGCGGCGCCTCCATTAAAGTTGAGGTGGCCGACGAGGACGACGACGCGGGGGTTCGCTTTGCGCAGCTGGGCGATGATGCCTTTGAGCGGTTCGACGATGGCCGCGGCGTGGTCGCCGGCTTTCTGGTCGTTGGTGCCCAGATGGATCAGGACGATGTCGGGCGCGCCGGCCCAGGCGGGCATCCACTCCGGCAGCTTTTCGAGCACCTTGCCGGTTTTCCAGCCGTAGTGGCCTTCGTGGTCCGGATCGAATGGGCGCCCTTTGTGCGCCTCCGGCCATTTCGCGTCCGGCTGCAAGCCGGCCTTGAGGGAACCGATGAAATCGAATTCGACGCCCGCGTCCACGAGCATCTGGAACAATGGCCAGCGATAGGTGAACTCGTCGCGCCCGGTCTTGCCCCCCTGGGTGATCGAGTCGCCAAGCGGAAGTATCCGGAGCGCCTCCGCGGAGAGTGGCGCGCCACCCGCCAAGATTGAAGCCGCCACCAAAATCGCGCTGGGAATTTTCATGCGCGGACAGTGCGCGCGAACCGGCGCCGGCGCAAGCCGGGAGTCGCCGTGCGGGGCGCCGCCGCCGGGACGGGAACGCAACCCCCTGCGATGCAGCAACTTTTTGCGCGACATTTGCCGTGTTTCGGCTAAGGGAATGGTTATGAGTTCGTTGCCGCCCGGGGCGCAGTTTCCGTCGCCGCCGTTTGTCGGGGGCCCGCAGGCGCCGCCCGGCCAGGCGCCGTTTGTGAGCATGCCGCAGGCGCCCACGTCGCAGATGCCTTACGGCCAGCGCCAGCAGGTGCCGGCCGCGTTCCAGCCCCAACAGATTCAGCCTCCGCCTTTCAACATGACCGCCCCGGCGCCGCAGGCGGCGTATGTGCCGGGTCCCGCGCAGATGCCGCACGCGCCCATGCCGCAACCTGGCGCGATGCCCGCGGGCGGCGGGTTCACCGTTCCGCGCGCGGCGCCGGGCGGGATGCCCGCCGGGTTGCAGGGCGGATTTCAAGGGGGCTTCGTGCAGACCAACCCGGTTGTGTCCGTCCAGCGCCCCGCTCCGGCGCAAACCACGGGAGCCCAGCTTCCGCTCAGGGGGGTGCTGCCCACAAATCTGACGCCCTCGGCGCCGAAACCCCGGCGCCAGGAGGCGCCGTCCCAAGGCGCGGGTTGGGTTCCCATGCTCATCGCCGTTACGGCCGCCGCGGCGGGGATCGGGGGATACTTCGTGCTCAAAGGCAAGATGGAAACCTTGGAGCGCGCCATCGCCGAAGTCCGCACCTCGGCGCTGGCGGTCCAGTCGCTGCCGAACGCGCAGGCGGCGCCAGGCGACAAGCTCCTTGAATTATCCGAGCAGGCCGTGGCGCTTCAGGCCATGGTCGAGCAGCTGAAGAAGGAGTCCACGATGGAACGGGACGAGCTGCGCGGTGTGGTCGCCCAGCTCAATGAAACCATCCGCAAGGTCGAGCAGGCCAGCGCGCTTGGGGCGGAGGCCGGCCTGGACGCGGACGGACGGCTGCGGAAAGGCCTCGCGGAGGTCCAGGCGCAGCATCTTCTGGTGGCCGAGAAGGCCGACCGCCTCGAAAAACTGGCCGGGGAATGGCAGCGGACCCTGGACAAACAGGCCGCCGACATCCTCAAACTCCGCCAGGACACCGCCCTGCTCAAGAACGCCGCGGCCGCGCAGCCGCCCCGCAAACGCTGAGCCCGGCCGGCCGGGCGCGGATTTTGTGAATGCGCGGAGGCCGGCCCCGTCTGAACCCACGAAAGGCAAATGATGAAACGAATCCTTGGCGCAACCCTGCTCCTGGCCCTCGGCCAGGCCGTTCCGGCGGTGGCCGGTGATGTCAAAATCGTGATTGGCGGGAGTTCCTGCCACCGTCCCGTGTACCGCTACCCGGTCTGCGGCACGCCAGTCTATCGAGTGGTTCCGCGTTACGACTGCCGTCCGCGGTACGTGGTTCCCTATTGCCCGCCCGTCACGCGGTATTCCACCCGCGGCGGCTTTTATGCCGCGCCGGTGTACCGCACCCCGTTTTACGGCGGGTCCCACCACTACTCCTACGGCGGCAAGTGCCGCTGACCCAAACGCCACGCTCCAGGCGGCCGGAAAGGTCCCTCCCAATTCCGCTTGCCTTCCGGCCGCTGTGGGCGAAGCTGCCCCGGATATGAAGCGATTCTTCACTCTCATGGTTGCTGTGGCCGCCCTTGCGGGCGTGACCGGTTGTTCGAACACGGAAAAAGGCGCCGTTGGCGGCGCGCTCGGTGGCGCGGCCATTGGCGGCGCGGTGGGCGGCGGCACAGGCGCGCTGATCGGCGGCGCGGCCGGGGCCGGCGCCGGCGCGGTGATCGGCTCCCAGATTGAGGACTGATCCGGGAATTCAGAAAAGTTCTGCGCGGGCAGGCCTGGTTCCGGGGGTTGGGACTTCCG
>CAYSZK010000139.1:0-9878 GCA_964435495.1 uncultured Verrucomicrobiales bacterium | reverse complement strand
CACCTCCGCGAAGACCGCCGCCACATCCAGGACGCCGACCTCCGCGCCATCAAGGCCATCGTTCCCCTCCCTCTCAACATGGAAATGGCCGCCGTTCCCGCCATCGAACGCATCGCCCTCCGCCTCAAGCCCCACAAAATTTGCGTCGTCCCCGAACGCCGCCTCGAAGTCACCACCGAAGGCGGCCTCGACGCCGCGGGCGCCGTCCGCCGCCTCAAACCGCTTGTCGCCCGCCTCACGCGGGCCGGCATCGAAGTTTCGCTGTTCATCGACCCCGACCCCCGCCATATCGACGCCGCCGCCGCCCTCGCCGCCCCCGTGGTTGAACTTCATACGGGCCGCTTCGCCCTCGCCCGCGCCCAGGCGCCGGAAGTCAGGCGCCTCCGCCTCGCCGCCGAGCGCGCCCACGCCGCCGGCATCCGCGTCAACGCCGGGCACGGCCTTCATTGCCGCAATATCCCCGCCCTCTTCGACGTCCCCCACCTCCGCGAACTCAATATCGGCCATGCCATCGTCGCCCGCGCCCTCGCCGTCGGCGCCGAATCCGCCGTCCGCGAAATCCTCGCCGCCATGGCCGGCTATCCCGCCTGATCCGCCCATGCATCTCGTCGCCATCGGCCTGGATATCGTCGAAACCTCCCGGATCGCCTCCTCCCGCGAACGTTTCGGCGTCCGCTTCCTCCACCGCGTCTTCACGCAGCCCGAACTGGATTACGCCCTCGCCATGCCCCGGCCCGACCTCCACCTCGCCGCGCGTTTCGCCGCCAAGGAGGCCATCTCGAAGGCCTTCGGCACCGGCATCGGCGCCCGCTTCGGCTGGCGCGACGCATGGATTCTTCACGCCCCCTCCGGCCAGCCGCTCGCCGGACTCTCTCCCGCCGCCGCCGCCCTCGCCGGGTCCCTCGGCGCCAACCGCGTGCTCGTCAGCCTCTCCCACACCGCCCACTACGCCGCCGCCCAGGCCGCCCTCGTCCGCGCCTGAACCACGCGGCCCCAACCGCTTCGGGGAATCCAGCCCGCACGCCAAAGCCGCAATGGCCGCCAGCCCCGCGGCCGGCCCACGTGCCCGGCCCACGTGCCCGGCCCACGTGCCCGGCCCGCCTTGCCCGGAAACCGATTCCATGCCATGTTCATATGGCAATATGAGTAAACAACCCCTCTCTGATTCCCAGCTCGACGAGGTTGCCCGCCTCTTCGCCGCCCTCGCCGAACCCACGCGGCTCCGCCTCCTCCAGGTCCTCCAGGCCGGCCCCCGCACGGTCTCCGATCTTGTCGCCGCCTCCGGCACGCGCCAGGCCAACGTCTCCAAGCAACTCGGCCTCCTCCACCACGCCGGTCTCGTCACCCGCCGCCGCAGCGGAGTTTCCATCCTTTATTCCATCCGCGATCCCCTCGTCTTCGATCTCTGCGCCCTCGTCTGCGGCAAGGTCCGCCGCGACGCCCGCGCCAAAGCCCGCGCCCTCGGCGCCTGATCCGCCTCCTGGACAAGCGGCCTCCCGCCGCCGCCCGCGCCCCCAACCATTCCTAGGCGGACGCAACCATTTCCGGCGCTTTTCATTTTCCGCTTCCCGGCTACGTTTTTCCGCCCATGCGCACACCATCGGCAATCCTCATGGCAACCCTCGCCGCCACGCCCGCCGCGCACCCGCAGCCTTCCGGGCCGCCCGCCGGTCCCCCGCTCGAAATCACGGTCGAAAATCGCGTCGAAAACACCATCGACCCGCGCCTCTTCGGCCAGATGCTCGAATACGGCGGCAAAGACGAGCGCGGCCACGAGGCCGCCTTCAACGCCGCCACCGGCACGCTCCGCGAACCCGTCCTCGACCTTATCCGCCGGATGCGGCCCACCGTCCTCCGCTTCCCCGGCGGCGCCATCGTCGAACACGGCGGGCCGTGGACCGACTGGATTCCGGGCATGAACGAACAGGACCCCGCCGCCCTCGCCGGCCCCTGCCGCTTTTCCTTCCACGCCTTCCTCCGCCTCTGCGAGGAGCTCAACGCCGAACCGCTCATGGTCGTCAAACTCGCCGGCAGCATGCTCAAATACCAGCGCATGGAGATGGACGCCTCCGTCAATCTCGCCGCCGCCCAGGCCGCTTACTTCTCCGCCTGGCGCACCGCCCCGCTCACCGCGCCCCTGCTCGAATGGACCCGGCTCCGCTTCCGGAACGGCCGCCCCGACCCCTGGTCCATCCCCTATTGGCAAATCGGCAACGAACCCTTCTGCACGCTCATGCCCCTCCTCACCGGCGCCGGGCTCACCCCCGAAGCCGCCGCCCGCCGTTACGCCGAGATGGTCGAGAAACATCTCCTCGCCGTCCACGCCGTAAACCCCGACGCCCGTTTCCTGGTCGAAGGCCAGCCCGCCAACGCCGAATACGGTTACCCCATCGGCGGCCCCCTCCTCGACCGGCTCCGCGACCACATCCACTTCCTCACCTGGCACATCTACCATCCCTGGGCCATCAAGTACGTCGAAACACCCGGCGACGACGGCAAACTCCAACCCGCCCCGGCCTCCGCCATCGGCGACCGCGAGTTCTGGAACGCCATGGCCTCCGCGCCCGGCGCCGACCCCGCCACCGGCTTCAGCCACTGGATGCCCGACGGCTACGCCCAGTTCGCCGCGGCCGGCATCCCCATCGCCGTCACGGAATGGAACGTCAACGGCTGGTGGGCGCTCGAAAACCCCGCCGACAGTTCGCTTGCGCCCAACTCGCTCCTCGCCAAGGGCGCTGGCGCCGCTTCCTTCCTCCACGCCTTCATGCGCCAGGGCGCCATCGTCCGCATGGCCTGCCAGTCCATGCTCGTCGGCGAAAAATGGCCCATCGCCGGCATCCAGGTCCGGCCCGGCGACCCCGGCCACGTTCTCTGGGCGCCCACCGCCCAGGCCGTCACGCTCTACCGCCATCACCATGGCCGCGAACGGCTCCGCATCCGCGCCACCGGCGGCGCCGCCTACTCCCAGCCTTTCAAACTCGGCAACCTCCAACCCCAGCCCGCCGTCGCGTTTGTCGATCCCGTGGTCACACGCCGCGACGCCACGCTCTTCGTCCACCTCATCAACCGCGACTTCGACCACCCGCGCCGCGTCCTGCTCGATCTCGCCCCCCTGGCCGCCACCCCCACCGCCTGCACGCTCCACCGCCTCGCCGGACGCCTCCACAACAAACCCAACCCCGGCGAACCCCTCGACCCCGCCGCCATCTCCCAGGACGCCATCCCCCTCCCGTCCGTTCTCCAGCCCGATGGCCGCCTCGCCTTCGACCTGCCCCCGCGAACCGTCTCCATCTTCGAGATCGCCACCCAACCCGCCTCCCCGTGACCCGCCCGGCGGGACCGCGGGAAGGCCGGCGAAAATTTCCCCTCGCCACCAGCCCCGCTTCGCGCCATAGTACATGTCCAAACGGCGGCCGTAGCTCAATGGTAGAGCTCCAGGTTGTGGTCCTGGCTGTTGCGGGTTCAAATCCCGTCGGTCGCCCCCCGCTCAACGCCCCATGGCCCAATTTTTGCCCCAACATATCGCCTGGCTCATTCCCGCCGCCGCCGCCCTCGCCGGCGCCCTGCTCGCCTGGCTCATCCTCCGCGCCCGGCACCTCGCCCAGTCCGCCGCCCTCCTCGAGCGCCTCGCCGCCCGCGACACCGAAATCGAGCGCCTCCGCGCCGCCACCACCGAGCTCGACGCCCTCCAAATCCGGGCCGCCACCCTCGAAGCCGCCCTCGACGCGGAAAAGAATGCCGCCACCGAAAAAGCCGCCCTCCTCGACCAGGCCCGCGAACGGCTTGCCGACGCCTTCAAAGCGCTCTCCGCCGAAGCCCTCCGCTCCAACAACGAGTCTTTCCTCGATCTCGCGCGCACCGCCCTCGAACGCTTCCAGGAGTCCGCCCGTGGCGACCTGGACAAACGCCAGACCGCCATCGACGAACTCGTCAAACCCGTCCGCGAAACGCTCGCCCGCTTCGACGTCCGCGTCGGCCAGATCGAAAAGGAGCGCGTCGGCGCCTACGAAGGCCTCACCCAGCAGGTCCGCCAGCTCGGCGAAGCCCAAGCCCGCCTCAACGAGGAAACCCGGAACCTCGTCCGCGCCCTCGGCACCCCGCGCATCCGCGGGCGCTGGGGCGAAATCCAGCTCCGCCGCGTCGTCGAAATGGCCGGCATGCTCCACTACTGCGATTTCCAGGAACAAGTCGCCGCCGGAGGCGCCAACGGCGACGCCCGCCTCCGCCCCGACCTCATCGTCCGCCTCCCCGGCGGCAAAAACATCGTCGTCGATGCCAAAGCCCCGCTCGCCGCCTACCTCGAAGCCGTCGAAGCCCGCGACGACACCGCCCGCGCCGCCCATCTCGCCGACCACGCCCGCCAACTCCGCGACCACGTCACCGCACTGAGCCGGCGCTCGTATTGGGAGCAATTCGAGCCCGCCCCCGAGTTCGTCGTCCTCTTTCTCCCCGGCGAAACCTTCTACGGCGCCGCCCTCGACGCCGACCCCGCCCTCATCGAAACCGGCGTCCAACAACGCGTCCTCATCGCCACCCCCACCACCCTCATCGCCCTCCTTAAAGCCGTCGCCTACGGATGGCGCCAGGAAAAACTCGCTGATAACGCCCGCGAAATCTCCGAGCTCGGACGCGACCTCTACAAACGCCTCGCCGACCTCGGCGGCCACTTCGCCGACCTCGGCGAACGCCTCGACAAAGCCGTGGACGCCTACAACAAAGCCGTCGGCAGCCTCGAAACCCGCGTCCTCGTCTCCGCCCGCCGCTTCGAAGAACTCGAAGCCGTGGACCAATCCAAAGAACTCCCCGACCTCCAGCCCGTGGACAAAACCGCCCGCAAACTCCAGGCCCGCGAACTCGCGCCCAAAAAATAAATCCCCTTCCCATCCAGCCCCGCCTCCGCCAAACTCCCGCGATGCGCCAAACCGCCCTCGCCACCCTCGCCATTTTCGCCGGGCTCGCGCATCCCGCCGCCGCCGCGCCCAAACCCGCCCCCGCGCCAGCCGCGCCAGCCGCCAGGACTGCCCCCGCCCCGCTCTCCGTCTCCCCAGAAAAGGCCGTCGTTCACATCACGGTTTTCTCCCAGCGCCCCGTCTGGGAATCCCCGTGGCGGTTCACCCCCGTCGGCCAGGGCTCCGGCACGGGCTTCGTCATCTCCGGCAAACGCATCCTCACCAACGCCCATGTCGCAAGCTGGGCCCGCCAAATCATCCTCCGCCGCCACCAGGATCCCCGGCCTTGGACCGCACGCGTCGAGTTCGTCGCCCACGATTGCGACCTCGCCACCCTCGCCGTGGACAACCCCGCCTTTTTCGACGGCATCCAGCCCCTCGAATTCGGCGCGCTCCCCGAAGTCCGCTCTTCCGTCGTCACCATCGGCTACCCCGCCGGCGGCGACCAGGTCTCCTACACCCGCGGCGTCGTCTCCCGCATCGAAATGCAGAACTACGCGCACATCGCCAACCGCGCCTTTCTCACCGTCCAAACCGACGCCGCCATCAACCCCGGCAACAGCGGCGGCCCCGTCCTCCAGGACGACAAGGTCGTCGGCGTCGCCTTCCAAGGCACCCGCGCCCTCGAAAACACCGGCTTCTTCATCCCCACCACCATCGTCCGCCATTTCCTCGACGACATCGCCGACGGCACGTACCACGGCTTCCCCGACGGCGGCCTCATGCTTGTCCCCCTCCAAAACCCGGCCCAACGCCGCGCCCTGGGCCTCGACCCCGACGGCCCAGGCGCCCGCGTCGATTCGATCCTCCCCTTCCCCGACACGCTGCGCCTCATCCGCGAAGACGACGTCCTCCTCTCCGTCTCCGGCCTCGAAGTCGGCAGCGACGCCACCATCCTCTACCAAGGCAACCGCGTCCACGCCGGCGTCGCCTTCGACGAAGCCCAGCACGGCGCCTCCGTCAAACTCGATCTCTGGCGCGACAAACGCCGCGTCTCCGTCGATCTCCCCGTTTTTTACTGCCGCGACGACCGCGCCGAAGGGCGCCAGTACGACACCCCGCCCCGCTACCTCGTCTTCGGCGGCCTCGTCTTCACCCCCCTGAGCCTCGACTATCTCCAGACCTTCGGAAACGACTGGCGCAGCGACGTCGATCCCGAAATCGTCTATGAACTCTCCTCCCGCCGCCTCGCCTCCCCTTCCCTCTGGCGCCGCGAACCCGTCGTCCTCGCCCAAACCCTCGCCCACCCCGTTAACGCCAATCTCTCCGTCCGCGCCCGCGCGCTCGTGGACAAAATCGACGGCCGCCGCATCGAATCGCTCGAAGACGCCGCCGCCGCCCTGGAGTCTTCCACCAACGCCCAGGTCCTCATCCAATTCCTTCCCGGCAACCAGATCGAGTGCCTCGACCGCGAGGCCGCCCGCGAAGCCAACACCGCCATCCTCCAAACCTTCCGCCTCCCCTCCGACCGCCGCCTGTGAACACCACCCCCGCACGCCTTCTCGCCCTCGCCGCCGCCGCCGCCGCGCTCCCCCTCGCCGGCTGCGGCAAATCCCCCGCGCCCGCCGCGCACGACTGGGAAAAGTCCGTCGTCCAAATCGAATGCCGCCGCCGCGAATTCGATCCGCGCCAACCCTGGAGCCCGCGCCTCGCCGGCTCGCTCAAGACCGGCGTCGTCATCGAAGGCCGCCGCGTCCTCACCACCGCCGAACACCTCTCCAACCGCGTTTTCCTCCGCCTCCAGCGCCAGGGCGGCGGCCCCTGGTTCGAAGCGAAGGCCGCCTGGGTCGATTACCACGCCAACCTCGCCCTCCTCGAAACCAGCGACGACTCCTTCTGGTCCGGCCTCCGCCCCGCCGCGCTCGCCGGAGGCGTCCCCAAACCCGAGGACGCCATCTCCCTCATGCGCTGGCGCGAGGGGCGCCTCGAACGCCGCCGCGCCGAGCTTCGCCAGGCCACCGTCGCCCGCAGCCAGATCGGCGCCATTCAGCATCTCCAGATTCTCGCCGACGCCGATATCGAAGGCGCCGGCTGGGGGGAACCCCTCGGCCTGGACGGCAAACTCGCCGGACTCGCCGCCGCCAGCAACGGCAAAACCTCCCACATCATCCCCGCCACTTTCATCCAGGACGTCATCCGCGAACGCGCCAAACCCGCCCCACGCGCCCTCGGCGCCTTCGATTTCGAATGGAGAAATGGCGAAAACCCCGCCACCCTCGCCCACCTTGGCTGGACCGGCGAACCCCAGGGCGTCGTCGTCACCGATACCCGCCCGGCCCCCGGCGCCAAATGCCCCTTCCAACCCCTCGACCTCATCCTCGACATCGACGGCATCCCCATCGATATCCAGGGCCGCTACCTCGACCCCGACAACGGCGCGCTCTCCTTCGAGAATCTTTCCACCCGCAACCGCTGGGCCGGCGACATCCTCAAGTTCACCGTCTGGCGCCAGGGCAAAAAAGTCCGCATCGACTATCCCCTGCCCGGCGCCACTTTCGAAGACGACTTCGTCCCCGCCAGCCGCCCCGACCAGGAACCCGAATATCTCATCGCCGGCGGCTTTGTCTTCCAGCCCTTGGACGGCGATTATTTCGGTGTCTTCGGCAAAAACTGGAGCGCCCTCGCCCCCCTCGAACTCGTCTTCCAGCAACGCCAGAAACCCACGGCCGGCCGCCCCGCCCTCGTCATCCTCTCCACCGTCCTCCCCGACCCGTTCAATATCGGCTACGAAGACCTCCGTTTTGTTCTCGTGGACCGCATCAACGGCCAACCCATCGCCCGCATCAGCGAAGCCGCCGACGCCCTCGACCGCCCCGCCAAGGGGTTCCACAAACTCGAATTCATGCACGGCGGCGCCATGCGGCGCGCCGTCCTCGACGCCGACGCCCTTCCCGAGGCCACCAGGCGCGTGCTCAAAAATTACGGCATCGACCAGGACCGCCACATCCAGCGGCCCACCGTCCTCCCCGACCTCCACACCGCCGCCGTGGACTGAACCGCAGCCGGTGGCCGCATCCCCCGTCCCGGCGAAAACAACCCCCGTCCCACGCCCTCACGAAAACCTTTTTCAGCTTCTTTTTCAGACCTGGTCGTCCCATACTCAACGGCCGCCTGAGTCCCAAATGGGTCCCACCACACAAGCGGCGAATTACCCGCAAAGCGGTTCAGATCGATGTCCCCCGCCTGCCACCTCCATGCGTCTTCAGAAAGAAAACGTGCAAGACCAGAGGCAACATACCGGGTTCGAACGTACTGTAGTTCCACCTCGGCATCCCATTCTCGCCCTGCAAACGACAGTCTTTCATCCGTGATGGCACCCTTTACCTCGTCACGGCCTCCAAACGATTCGTAATCTGCTGATCCTTCGATGTCTGAAGCGCCAGATGCTCGTTGTCGCACACTCCCCAACCGATCCGTCAGATACCATTGCTCTTGGTTCTCACCGTCATGCCGTGCCAGCACCTCATCGACGTGTTCTGTGTACAGCCGCCGCACTTTCGTGCCATCCCCGGCGATGTCCGCCCAGAGATTGTCCCGGTCGTAGGTGAACGTCAGCGCCTCCCGGCCTTCCGGCCCATCGACCTCCTTCCGAATCCGCCGCCCCATCGGATCGTACTCGAAGGTGACTGTGGTCCGTTCCAGCGCGTTGGTCCCCTGCCGCACGAACTCCACCAACCTGTTCCGGTGGTCGTAAACCAGCGTTTCGACCTCGCTGCTCACCCGGTTGGTGATGGCGGTCATGTTCCCCTCGGCGTCGTAGCCGAAGAGGTGCCCGCTGTCCGACACCAGACGGTTGGCCGGACCGTTTGTATAAAGAGTGCCGTTGAAGCGGATACGGTTGCCGCCCGCGTCGTATTCGTATTCCTCGTCCGGCAGGACACCCCAATCCGCGCCAGTCAGTTGCCCCGTCGCGTCGTGGGTGTAATCCACCGTTTCCACGTGGCTCACTTCGTTGGTCAAATGGCCCGCTTTCTTGCCGCCCCCTTCGTTGTTCGCCCAACCCGAGCGGTGATTTCCTGAAATGCCCTCTCCAGTGTTTGCGCGGAGTCCGACTTATCGGGGTCGAAACCAGCGGGAAGTTCGAATGTATGAATTCGAATCCTACGGCCCGTCTTTTGCCGGAAGTTCTTGATCCCAAGAAGCTGTAGCGCCTCATCCGAGATCATGAACGTTCCATCGTCGTGGCCCGCAAAAATAGCGGCACGCCTTGTTGACGGACATGCAATACTGCTTAACCATGGAATAATACGTTGTTTTAAAAGTTTTTCGAACTTTGTTCGCCGCTGCCCTGCGCTAAGCGCATTATTGAAATCCAGTGGACACTTATTGGCCGGGCGGACGTAAAACTGCTTTTCCGCATGGCATTCATGAAAGGCCGGTCGAACAGCTTTTCCAAGGGCACTTATGTATACACCCGCATTGCACGTAATGTGGTTCATCCCGGGAATGGCGGCCAAATGAACCATCGATGCGGCATCCTTCTCACGCTTCCACCACGTTGACCCGGACTTCGCAAAGCCAGCCTCCTTAAGGATTGGTTTCGCAATGGCCACAATCAATTCCTTCGCCTCACTCATTTCCAGACTTCTTTCTAAAGAAAATAGAACACAAAGTCAATATCATAGCCTTTCAGCTTGGGGTTCCTGCTGTACCGCACCAACTGGCTCATGCCTCTCGATACACCTCGTGGATTGAACGGTTTCAACTCGTAGATGATCTTCGCTGTGTCGTCAACACAATCCGCCCACCCCTTTCGGCCCCCAACCGGAGCATAGACATTGTGCCGCCAGCCCATCTTCTTGCAAAACTCGTAGAACTTTTTGTGTATCTTCGTCCCCATTCGCGCCGCGCTCAGCGACGTGTCTCGCGCCGACTTCCGGTTCTGAATCGTGTAGTCGATCCCCGCCGTCTCTCCTGTCGCATCAAGAT
>CAYSZK010000138.1:0-10220 GCA_964435495.1 uncultured Verrucomicrobiales bacterium | reverse complement strand
AGTGGGCCGAGCCCTTGCCGACATCGCCGTAGCCGCAGACGACGGCGACCTTGCCGGCGATCATGACGTCGGTGGCGCGCTTGATGCCGTCGGCCAGCGACTCGCGGCAGCCGTAGAGGTTGTCGAACTTCGATTTGGTGACCGAATCGTTGACGTTGATGGCGGGAACCAGGAGCGCGCCCTTTTCGAGCATCTGGTAGAGCCGGTGGACGCCGGTGGTGGTTTCTTCGGAAACGCCCTTCCATTCCCTGGCCAGCTCGTGCCAGCGGTAGGGATTCTCGCGCTTGATTTCCTTGAGCAGGTCCTTGATGACCTGTTCCTCGTGGCTGCCGGAGGGGGTGTTGACCCAGTCGCTGCCTTCCTCAAGTTCGTAGCCTTTGTGGATCAGGAGCGTGGCGTCGCCGCCGTCATCGACGATGAGCTGCGGGCCGAGGCCGCCGGGGTGGCTGATGGCCTCGTAGGTGCACCACCAGTATTCCTCGAGGGATTCGCCTTTCCAGGCGAACACGGGGATGCCGGCCATGGCGATGGCGGCGGCGGCGTGGTCCTGGGTGGAGAAGATGTTGCAGGAGGCCCAGCGGACCTTCGCGCCGAGGGCGGCGAGGGTTTCGATGAGGACCGCGGTCTCGATGGTCATGTGCAGCGAGCCGGTGATGCGGACGCCGTGGAGCGGTTTGTCCGCGGCATGCTTGCGGCGGATGGCCATGAGGCCGGGCATTTCGTGTTCGGCGACGGTGATGGCCTTGCGGCCCCACTCGGCGAGGTTCAGGTCGGCGACTTTGAAGTCGGTGGCCTTGGGGGGGGTGAGGGTGGGTGTCATGAGTTTTAAGTTTCTAGGTCTGTAAGTTTTAAGTTGCCCGGCTTTTGGGCTGGTTGGCTGGTTTTAGCGATCTTCCCGGTTTCTGGGGACCTTCGGTTGTTTGGAGGTTTGAAGTTTTTTCGAGGGAACGGCGAAGGCCCTGGATCATGGCGGAAATCTCCTTGGACTCCTAGTTCCCGGCCGCCTTCGCCAGTTCGGCGGCTTTGTCGGTGTTTTCCCACGGCGCATGGTCGAGGCCGCTGGCGTGGCCGAAATGGCCGTAGTTGGTGGTTTTCGAGTAGATGGGACGGAGCAGGTTGAGCTGTTTAACGATGTCGGCGGGTTTGAAGGAAAAAACCTTCTCGACGGCGGCGAGGATTTTGTCGTCGCCCACCTTGCCCGTGCCGAAGGTGTCCACGCAGACGGAGACGGGCTTGGGATGGCCGATGGCGTAGGCGAACTGGATTTCGGCCCTGGCGGCGAGGCCGGCGGCGACGATGTTTTTGGCGACGTACCGGCCCATGTAGGCGGCGGAGCGGTCCACCTTGGACGGGTCCTTGCCGCTGAAGGCGCCGCCGCCGTGCCGGCCCATGCCGCCGTAGGAATCGACGATGATTTTGCGCCCGGTCAGGCCGCAATCGCCCTGGGGCCCGCCGACGACGAAGCGGCCGGTGGGATTGACGAGGAATTCGGTCTTCGCATTGAGCATTTCGGCGGGGAGAACCTTCTTGATCAGCTCGCCGATGATGAAGTTCTTGAGCGTGGCGTGGGTGACGTCCGCGGCGTGCTGGGTGGAGACGACGACGGCGGTGATTTCGACGGGCTTGCCGCCGGCGTAGCGGACGGAGACCTGGGATTTGGCGTCGGGGCGGAGCCAGGCGGCCTTGCCGGCCTTGCGCAGGCGGGTGAGCTCGCGTCCGAGGCGGTGGGCGAACATGATGGGGGCGGGCATGAGCTCGCGGGTTTCGTCGCAGGCGTAGCCGAACATGAGGCCCTGGTCGCCGGCGCCCTGTTCGGCGGAGTCCTTGCCTTCGGCGGCGCGGGCATCGACGCCCTGGGCGATGTCGGGGCTTTGGGTGGTGATGGCGTTGGTGATGATGACGCGGTCGGCGTGGAAGAGATCGTCGTCGTGGATGTAGCCGATGCCGCGGATGGCGGCGCGGGCGGTGTCCGCGAAGTCGAACTTCGCGGCGGTGGTGATTTCGCCGGCGATGACGACGAGATTGCTCTTGCAGAGCGTTTCGCAGGCGACGCGGGACTTCGGGTCCTGCGCGAGGCAGGCGTCGAGGATGGCGTCGGAGATGGTGTCACAGACCTTGTCGGGATGGCCTTCGCCAACCGACTCCGAGGAGAAGATGAATTCTTGAGCGCTCACCGGGACAGGGAAGCACAGGGCGGGGCGGGGTGCAAGAGAAAAGTATTGAAGCATCATGATGGGTTGATATGATGGACGGCACCTGTGGAACCCAAGTGGAAGGCGTCCTGGCTGGACACCCTGCGGCTGCTGGCCGATCCGACGCGGCTGCGGCTGCTGGCGGCGCTGCGCAAGGACAGCCTGGCGGTGGCGGAAATCCAGGAAATCCTGAACATGGGCCAGTCCCGGATTTCGACCCATCTGGCGCAGCTTCGCAAGGGGGGCCTGCTGTCGGACCGCCGGGAGGGGAAGAAGATATTCTACCGCTGGAACGACGGGGTGGAGGGGCGGGTGGAGGCGTTGATCGAATCGACGCTGGCGAACGCCGGGCTCGGGCGCGAGCTGCAACGGGACCGGAACCAGCTGGGGGCGGTGCTCAAGCGCCGCAAGGAGGCCAGTGAACGGTATTTCAACGCGGTCGCGGGCCGGGCGGGCCGGCAGTATTGTCCGGGCCGGTCGTGGAAGGCGCTGGCCCACGTGTTCCTGGAAATCCCGCCGGGCGCGGTTGTGGCGGACCTGGGCGCGGGGGAGGGGATGGTGTCGCAGGTGCTGGCGCGGACGGCGGCGCGGGTGATCGCGGTGGATTTGTCGCCGAAGATGGCGGCGTTCGGGCGGCAGCAGGCGGGGAAAGCGGGGCTGGAGAACCTGGAGTTCCGGGAGGGGGACATTGAAGCGCCGCCGGTGGAGGCGGGATCGGTGGACGTGGCGTTGTTCAGCCAGGCGCTGCATCACGCGGCCAATCCGGAGCGGGCGATCCAGGCGGCGCGGGGCATTTTGAAGGATGGCGGGCGGCTCTTTGTGCTGGACCTCAAGCAGCATCACTTCGACGCCGCGCGGGAGTTGTATTCGGACCTGTGGCTGGGATTCCGGGAGACGGACCTGGCGGGGTGGATGAAGCGGGCGGGATTCCGCGAAGTGCGGATCGAGGTGGTGGACCGGGAGGAGAAGCCGCCAAATTTCCAAAGCCTCCTGGCGGCCGGCAGGGCGGGCGCGGGCGCGTAGGCTCCCGCCCGTGCGGCCCGCATCCGCGCACGCGGTCCGGGGACCGGCCCCGGGACGCCGGCCTGGAAGGCGGCCCGCGGCCCCATGCCGATGATGGCGGCCCCTTCCATTTTTTGCTCGGAGAGGCGGGGCGGGGCGCTACGTTCCGTGTTGCGGATGAGAATTGCGCTGGCCCAGATCAATACGACGGTTGGGGACCTTGACGGCAATGGCGCGCGGATTGCGGAGTTCCACGGGCGGGCGGCCGCGCTGGGGGCCGATCTGGTGCTGTTCCCGGAGCTGGCGCTTCCCGGGTATCCGCCGCAGGATTTGTTGTTGCGGTCCTCGTTTCTGGAGGCGTCGGAACGGGCGCTGGAAGCGTTGGCCGGGCGGTTGCGGGGGCCGTCCGCGCTGGTGGGAACGGTTTCGCGCAATGCGCGGCGGCCAGGGCGGCCGCTGTTCAATGCCGCGGCGCTTCTGCGCGAGGGGCGGGTGGAGGCGTTCTTTCCCAAGCGGCTGTTGCCGACCTACGACGTGTTCGACGAGGACCGATATTTCGAGCCGGGAACCGAGCCGGGCTGGTTCGAGGCCGCGGGCGCCCGCGTGGGCGTGACCGTGTGTGAAGACATCTGGAATGACGCGGATTTCTGGCCCGACCGCCGCTATTCGTGCGATCCGGTCCAGGACTTGAAGGCGGCCCGGTGTTCGGTGATCGCCAACCTGTCGGCGTCGCCGTGGCACATCGGCAAGCACAGGCTGCGCCGGGCGATGTTGCGGACCGTGGCGCGGTCCGAGGGCGTGGCGGTGGCCCAGTGCAACCTGGCGGGCGGGAACGACCAACTGGTGTTCGACGGGCACAGCGTGGCGTTCGGGGCGGACGGGCGGCTGTTGCACGCGGCGGCCGGGTTTGACGAAGGACTGGCCGTGGTGGACATCGGGGGCGGGCCGGAGGCGGCGGAGGGGAATGCCGTTCCGGACGAAGCCGACGTGGTTGCGGCGCTGGCGCTGGGGACGCGGGATTACGTGCGGAAGTGCGGATTCTCCGATGTGATCGTCGGGTTGAGCGGGGGGATCGATTCGGCGCTTGTGGCGGCGATTGCGGCGCGGGCGCTGGGACCGGAGCATGTGCTTGGGGTGTCGATGCCCGCGCGCGTGTCGTCGCGGGGGAGCCTGGACGACGCGGCGGCCCTGGCGGCGAACCTGGGCATCCGGTACCGGGTGATTGGAATTGAGGAGGCGTTCCAGACCGTGCGCGGGGGGTTGGAACCGGCGTTTGCGGGGCGGGCGTGGGATTTGACCGAGGAGAACCTGCAATCGCGCCTGCGCGGTTTGACGTTGATGGCGTTGTCGAACAAGTTTGGGGCGCTGGTATTGACGACGGGCAACAAATCGGAGCTGGCGGTGGGGTATTGCACACTCTACGGCGACATGTGCGGCGGGCTGGCGGTGATTTCGGATGTGCCGAAGACGATGGTGTACCGGCTGGCGCGCTGGATCAACGCGGATGCCGGCCGGGAGATCATCCCCCGCAACAGCATCGAGAAGGCGCCGAGCGCGGAGCTGCGCGAGAACCAGACCGACCAGGACACCCTGCCGCCCTACGAGGCGCTGGACGCGATCCTCGAAGCGTATGTGGAACGGAACGAATCGGCGGCGTCGATTCTGGCGGCGGGCTTTGCTCCGGAGACGGTGCGATGGGTGTTGCGGCAGGTGGACCGGAGCGAGTACAAGCGGCAGCAGGCGGCGCCGGGGTTGAAGGTGACGACGCGCGCGTTTGGGCGCGGCCGGCGCATGCCGGTTGCGCAGCGGTTTGCCGAGTAGCCGCTGCCCGCGGGTTACGCCCCCTCGGTCTGCTGGGCGAGATTTCTGCGGACGAAGGCGAAATCCTGGAGGACTTTCCCGGCGCCCTCGGCCACGGCGCTGAGGGGGTCTTCGGCAACGAGGACGGGCACGCCGGTTTCCTCGCGGATAAGCTGGTCCATGCCGCGAAGGAGGGCGCCGCCGCCCGCGAGGACGATGCCGCGGTCCACGAGATCGCCGGCGAGTTCCGGGGGGCAGCGTTCCAGGGCGAGGCGGATGGATTCGATGATGGCGCCGACGGGTCCGCGGAGGGCTTCGCGCACTTCCTGGGAGGTGACCGTGAGCGTTTTGGGAAGGCCGGTGACCAGGTCGCGCCCCTTGATTTCCATGGTCATTTCCTTGTCGAGGGGGAACGCGGACCCGATCTTGATTTTGACGTCCTCGGACGTGCGCTCGCCGACCAGCAGGTTATAGGCGCGCTTGAGGTAGGTGACGATGGCCTCGTCCATTTCGTCGCCGGCGACGCGGATGGACCGGGAGAAGACGATGCCGGAGAGCGAGATAATGGCGACCTCGGTGGTGCCGCCGCCGATATCGACGACCATGTTGCCGGCGGCGTCCTGGATGGGGATGCCCGCGCCGAGGGCGGCGGCGAGGGGTTCCTCGATGAACGACACCTCGCGCGCGCCGGCGTTGCGCGCGGCGGCGCTGAGGGCGCGGCGCTCGACCGGGGTGATGCCGCAGGGGATGGCGATGAGGATGAGCGGGTAGTTGAAGCGGCTGCCGTGGTGCACTTTGCGGATGAAGTGGCGGAGCATCTCCTCGGTGATTTCCGCGTCGGTGATGGCGCCGTTCTTGAGCGGGCGCACGGCGGTGATCGGGCCGGGGGTGCGCCCGAGCATGCGCCGGGCCTCCTCGCCCACGGCCAGGACGCGGCCTGTGGCGGTCTGGAGCGCGACCACGGAAGGCTCGCGGAGAACAATGCCGCGGTCTTTGACGAAGATGAGGGTATTGACCGTGCCGAGGTCGATGGCGATGTCGTTGGAAAAGAAACCTAGGATACGCTTGAGCATGATGGCGAATTACCGGGATGGACGGCCTCTTGTGTGGGCTCGACGGGCGGGGGCGTCAACCCGAAATGTTGGGCGGGGTCCGGCGGCAGGGCGGAATCGAATCTCCAAAGGCGGACGTGAATCGGCACGTTTGTCGTGCCGATCGGGGCGCCAAACGGGCCGATTGCCGGGGGGCGTTCGGGTCAGGCTTTGCTTCGGCCGCCGGTCCAGTTCGGAATGAGGGACGCCCAATCCACGCCGCGCATATCGCCGGTCTTGAGGAATTGCTGGTGCATGGCGAAGGCGGCGCCGAGGGTTTGGGGGGTGTGGGTCTGGCCAAGGGACTCGAAGTAGCCATGGAGCTCGTCGCGGAAGTCGGGATGGGCGCACTTGTCCACGATGAGGTGGGCGCGTTCCTTGGGGGATTTGCAGCGGAGATCGGCGACGCCCTGCTCGGTGATGACGACCTGGACGGAGTGCTCGCTGTGGTCCATGTGGCTGCAGAGGGGCACGATGGGGCTGATCTTGCCGCCCTTGGCGAGGGAGGGGCAGGTGAAGATGGAGATGTAGGCGTTGCGGGTGAAGTCGCCGGAGCCGCCGATGCCGTTCATCATGTCGCGGCCGAGGACGTGGGTGCTGTTGACGTTGCCGAACAGGTCGATCTCCAGGGCGGTATTGATGCTGATGATGCCCAGGCGCCGGACCAGCTCGGGGTTGTTGGAGATTTCCTGCGGGCGCAGGACCATGCGCGCCTTGAAGAAATCGAGGTCGGCGTACACCTCCTTCAGCAAGCCGGCGCTTACGGTCAGCGAGGTGCCGCTGGCAAACTTGATCTTGCCGGAGCGCATGAGGCCGATGACGGAATCCTGGATGACTTCGGAGTACATCTCGAAGGCAGGGATGCCGGGATGCTCGCCCATGGCGCCGAGGACGGCGTTGGCGATGTTGCCGACGCCGGATTGGATGGGCAGGAACTCCGCGGGAATCCGTCCGGCCTTGACTTCGGAGGCGATGAATTCCGCGACGTTCAGCCCGATCCGCCGGGTGACATCGTCGGGCGCGTCGAACCCGCCGGTTTCGTCGGGAAGATGGGTGCGCACGACGCCGGCGATCCGGGCGGGATCGACCTTGACGACGGGCGACCCGACGCGGTCGGAGACTTGGAAGACGGGGACTTCGCGCCTGTTGGGGGGCAGGGCGGGCTCGTAGATGTCGTGCAGGCCGCGGAGGGCGGCGGGATGGTATTCGTTGAGCTCAACGAGGATGTTTTCGGCGCACCGGAGGAACGTGGGCGAAGCGCCGACGGAAGTGGACAAGGTAATTTCGCCGTCGGGAGTGACTTCGCAGGCCTCGACGACGGCCCAGGCGAAGCGCCCGAGAAACCCGTAGCGGACATACTGCGGCAGCGCGGAGAGGTGCATGTCGAAGAAGCGGGTTTTGCCTTCGTTGATTTTCTTGCGCATGTCCTTGTTGGATTGGTAGGGCGTGCGGAAAGAGACCGCGTCGGCGAGGGCGAACTCGCCGTCGAGGGAGGCGCCGGTGGAGGCGCCGGTGACGACGCCGATCTGGAACTCGCGGCCCGCGGCGTGTTCGGCGCGGGCGCGGGCGGCAATCGCCTTGGGGATGGCCTTCGCGGCGCCGGCGGGGGTGAACCCGCTGAAGCCGATGGTGTCTCCGTGGCGGACGAGGGCCGCGGCTTCGTCGGCGGTGAGGAAAGTGAGGCCTTTTTTCGCGGCGTTGGATTTGGGTTGTTCGAGGGTTGCGTTCATGGGTGGTGGTTTCCGTTTTTCGTTTGAAGGGTCAGGTTTTCGAAGGAGGCATCTCGGTCAGCTTGCGGACGCGCTCGGCGGGGAGGGGGGGACGGCCCTTCAGCAGGAGCGCGCCGTTGGCGTCGATGCCGTCGAAGAGGCCTTCGACCGGATCGGGATCGTCATCGAGCAGGAGGCGCACGGGACGGCCCTTGTCCCAGAGTTCGTCCAGGTACCCGCCGAGGGTGGCCAGGCCGGTGGCGGCGAAGGTGGCGCAGACTTTGGCGAGGTCATTAAGAATCCACTCGGCGAGCTCGCGGGGTTCGGGCACGCCGGAGGTGAGTTCCGCAAGGCAGACGGGGGTGTTGTCGGATTCCGGGCCGCGAAGTTCGGGCCGGGAGGTGACATTGAGGCCGATGCCCACCACGGCGCGGTCCGGGTGGAAGTGGTCCACGAGCACCCCGCCGAGTTTGCGTTCGCCGGCCATGATGTCGTTGGGCCAGCGCAGGCGCAGGTTCTTGAGGCCCTGCGGGGCGAGGGATTCGACAACGGCAAGCCCGGCGGCGAGCGGCAGGGCGGTCCATTTGGCGGCGGGGCCTGGAGTGGCGATGACCGCGGACAGGCAGAGGCCGCCGGCCTCCTCCGAGAGCCAGGTGCGGCCATGCCGCCCGCGGCCATGGGTTTGGCGGGCGGCGAGGACGGCGTGCCAGGCGGGCATGTCCCTGGCGGTTTCGTTGGTGGAGGCGACTTCGTCGAACTCGTGGAGGGTCCAGCCGCCGAAGGAGCGGGCGCGCAGCGCGCGGGGTTGGCCGGTCATGGATGCGGGGCGGCGTTCTGGAGGGTCGCGATGAAGTACCCGGCGCATACGGCGGTGCCGATGACCCCGGCGACATTGGGTCCCATGGCGTGCATCATGAGGTAGTTGTGCGGGTCGGCCCTTTGGCCTTCGATGTGGGAGACGCGGGCGGCCATGGGCACGGCGGAAACTCCGGCGGAGCCGATGAGCGGGTTGATCAAGTTGTGGGGCGTGAAGAGGTTCATGATCTTGGCCATGATCACCCCTCCGGCCGTGGAGAATCCGAACGCGACCACGCCGAGGCTGGTGATCATCAGCGTCTCGGTCTTGAGAAAGGTTTCGCCGGTCATCGTGAGCCCAACGCTGGTGCCGAGAAAGATGGTGATGATGTTGATGATCTCGTTCTGGGCGGCCTTGACCAGGCGCTCGGTGACTTCGCACTCGCGGAGAAAGTTGCCCAGCATCAGCATCGCGATCAGCGCCGAAGCCGGTGGGACGAGCATGATGCACAGCGCGGCGACGAGCACGGAGAAGATCAATTTCTCCAGCTTGGAGACGTCGCGCAGTTTCTTCATCCGGATGACCCGTTCCTTGCGCGTGGTGAGCAGGCGCATGATGGGGGGCTGGATGAGGGGGACCAGCGACATGTAGCTGTAGGCGGCGACGGCGATGGGGCCAAGAAGCTCGGGCGCGAGCTTGTTGGCGGTGAAGATTGCGGTGGGCCCGTCGGCGCCGCCGATGATGCCTATGGCGGCGGACTGGCCGGAGGTGAAGGGAAGCAGGGCGGCGGAAACGAAGAACGTGATGAACACCCCGAGCTGGGCGGCGGCGCCGAGCAACAGCGTGCGCGGGTTGGCGATCAACGGCCCAAAATCCGTGAGCGCGCCCACGCCGAGAAAGATGAGCGGCGGGAACAACTCCAGCGTGATACCCTTGGAAAGGTAATAATACAGGCCGCCCGGCTCGGAATGGCCCAAGGTGGCGGCGAGGACACCGCGCGTGACCTTCTCGCCGGGCTGGAAGTTTAGCGCGACGACGGGACCCCTGCCCGTGGAACGCAGCTCGACGAGGCGCCCGGTGCCGCGCTCGCGGATGGTATAGAGCAGCGCGCCGGGTTCGACGTGGGCGTCGGGCTGGGCGTGGACCGTTTCGACGATGCCATCGACGGGCGCGAGGATTTCGCCCGTGGGCGGGTTGACGACCCCCGCGGTGGGCAGATTGGCGATGAACGCGCCAAAGGCGATGGGCACGAGGAGGAGCGGTTCGAAACCCTTGTACACCGCGAGATAGAACAGGACGATGACGACGCCCCACATGACGGCCATTTGCCAGGTGACCTGGCTGAAGGAAGTGAGGCTCCAGAAGGTCTGGAGGTCGTTAAGAAGGTTCTGCATGGCGGTGGAGGGTTGGGCCGGGTCAGCCGAGGACCACGAGCGCCTCGCCTTCCTGGACGGCGGCGCCGACCTGGGCGGGGATGGAGGCGACCTTGCCGGCGTGCGGCGCGTAGATGTAGGTGTTCATCTTCATCGCCTCCAGCGTGATGAGCTGGTCGCCCTCGGCCACCTGCTGGCCGGCCTGGACATGGATGGCGACGATGCGGCCCGCCAGCGGGCTCGGAACGGCCCCGGCG
>CAYSZK010000137.1:0-10611 GCA_964435495.1 uncultured Verrucomicrobiales bacterium | reverse complement strand
GTGGCGAGGTTGCCGGAGACGGCGACGGCGCCCGGGCCGGGGAGCGTGGCGGCGAGGGATTGGGCGTCGCGGGTGTGGCGGAAGGCGTGGACGGCGACGCGCCAGCCATCGGCGGCGAGCCTCGTGGCGAGGGCGGCACCGAGGCCGCCGGGTTTGCCGGCGCCGGTGATGAGGACGGCGCGGGTGGGGGAGGGCGGGATCACGGGACTTGGGCGAGCGTGTCGGCGACGGCCTTGACGCGGGGAATTTCGTGGGTGCGAAGGAGGTCCGTTTTGCCGAGGAGGGCGGGGACGGCGAAGAAGGATTCGGCGGTGGTGACTTCGGCGCCAAAGAATTCGAAGGCGTGGGGGAGGGCGTGGCAGACGGGCCAGCCGAGCGAGCGGAGGCGGAAAGTGTGGAGGAAGGTTTCGATCTGGTGGCGGACGCGGAGGGCGCCATCCTGGAGGTTGCGATAATAGAAGCCAAGGCCGGGATCGATGAAAATGCGTTCGACGCCGTGGGCGGTGGCGCGGTCGATGGCGCGGGCGAAGGATTCGCGCATGCGCCCGGCCATATCGGTGGCGAACTCGAAATCGGCGACGGCGCGGACGTGCTCGCCCTGGACGTAGCAAAGGATGACGGCGCCCTGGTGGTCGCGGACGATGGCGTAGAGGTCGGGGTTGTCGAGATGGCCGGTGAGATTGAGGACGCGGGCGCCGGCTTCGAAGGCGGCGCGGGCGACGGCGGGGAGGTAGGTTTCGACCGAGAGGACGAGGCCCTCGGCGGCGAGGGCGCGGATGACGGGGAGGAGCATGGAGGTTTGGAGCGATTCGTCCGCGCGGGCGGCGTGGGCGAGGGTGGACTCGGCGCCGATGTCGATGATATCGGCGCCTTGGGCGGCGAGGACGCGTCCGCGGCGGAGGGCGGTTTCGGGGGAGAGGCATACGCTTTCGCGGTACCAGGAATCGGGGGAGAGATTGATGACGCCCATGAGGTGGGGGCGCTTGGCGAAATCGAACGGGCGCCCGGCGATGTCGAAGTTGCGGACGGCGGCGTCGAGATCGGGGGCGTATTGGGCGGCGAGGCGGGCGAGGGATTGGAGCGAGAGCATGGCGGGCGAGGCGGGCGGGGTTCAGGGGCTTTTGGTTTCGGCGGCATCGCCGTTTTTGATCAGGCCGTCCTTGCCTTCCACTTCGAGGATGCCGAGGGGCGGGATGGCGCCTGTGGTGACCTGGCGGACGAACCAGATTTTGCAGGCGAGGGCGGGGACGAAGAGGCAAAGCTGGAGGATGTAAAGGCTGGTGTAATCGTAGGAGGTATGTTGGGGGCGCCAGATGTGCTGGCTGTAAAAGACCACCCAGGCGGCGCCGAGATTGGCCACGCCAAATTTCAGGATGGCGTCGATCATGCCCTTGCCAGCGTTGATCGTCCCCATTTTGTTGCGGGGCATGTACTCGTAGATCATCGGCCCGATGAACGTGCCGAGCAGCGCGCTGAAGGCGCCGCCGATCTGGGCGAACATCATCCAGCGGGTGATGGCGGGAATCTGGCCTTCGGACAGGCGGGTGAGGAGGAACATGATCGAAACGGAGACGAGCGAAAAGACGGTGGCGACCAGGCTGGCCCACGCCCTGCGGTGGGCGCGGCCGGTGCGGTCGAGGATGGACTCGATCACCAGGACAAGGAACGAGCCGGAAGCCACCGCCACGAGCATGTTCATGCAGATGCAGGTCCAGACAGGGGGTAGCTGGCGGATGTCGGCGGGTTCGTGGGCGTAGTACATGGCGGTGGCGCCCCAGGCGCCGGCGACGACGCCGGCCGCCAGCAGCCAGCGCCAGCGTTTGCGGACGCCATGCCGGGCGTCGGAATAAAAGCCGCTTAGGGGCGTGAGCAGGAACATGGAGATGAGCATTCCGGGCAATCCCCAGAGCGCCTGATTGGCCTTGGTGTAGCCGAACTGGTCGTTCTGCATGAGCGCGCCGAAGCTTCCCCAGACGGCCGCCTCCAGCCCCGGTATGACGAGGATGATGAAAAAGGGATAGCATTCCTTGGTGAGGAAAACGTCTTTCACGTAGCTGACGGCGAACTTGGCCACGCCCAGGTCGCGGAAGCGCTTGTTGGGGGCGTTTGCGGGGTGGACTTCGCGGACGTTGAAGACGAGAACCAGCGTGGTGATGGTAAAGAGGGTGCCGGCAAGGATGTAAATGAGCCGCTCGCCCGTGGCGACCAGGCCGGGGCGCCCCAGCCATTCGAAGAGATCGACGGGTTGGTCGAAGACCGGCCACATGACCTGGTAAAAAAAGAGCGCCGCGACGTTGAGGAGCATCCCGCGCATGGCGAAGAAGCGGCCGCGCTGGTGGGGGGGGACGCATTCGAGGAAGAGCGGTTCGAGCGGCGCGGAAAAATCGTAGAGGGTGGTGTAGGCGACGACGATCGCGATCAGCAGGCCAAACTCCGTAATGGGGAGCCCGGTCCAGCCCGCCAGCGGGGCGAGCAGGGCGCGGAGTTCCTCCAGGAACGCGAAGCCGAACATGCCGAAGGCGCCCGCGATCCAGGCGACGAGGACGAACGGCCGGCGCCGTCCGGCGCGCGTCCAGACTTGGTCGCTCATGTAGCTGATGAACGGGGAGAGCATGACGATGATGTTGAGCGTCATGATGATGGAGATGATGCGCGGATCTTCCGCGTACCGGCGCACCGTGAATGTCAGGCCCATTCCTCCGGCGAACATGTGGATTCCCCATGTGAACCAGACCAGCGCGAGCACGAAGGCCGAGCTCCACGGAATCTCGCGCTGGCCGGTCTCGATGACGCGGTGGATGAGGAAAGGCTTCGGACCCCCGGACTCCGGGGAGGCCGCCGCGTCGGGTCCGGAGGGAGGTGTTGCCGTGGGCGCGCTCAATGTGGGCGGGATGTTTCCCGTTTTATGGCGGCCCCACAAGGAGAAAGGGGCAACTGGCGTGGCCAGGGTTTTCGGGCGGGTCCATGCCTTTTGGCGCCGCCGCCGGGCGTGCCGCAAGGTGTCAAGCATGCAAAGAGTTGAAAGAAACGGCTTGTGTTGCCTGCATTCATATGATTCACTGCATGCATGCGCCAGAAACGCAAAGTTCAGTACACCGTCCGCGACCTCTCCGAGGCCGCCGACGTGCGCCTCCGCGAGACCGCCTCCAGTGAAGGCATCAGCTTAAACGAAGCCGTTCTCCGGACCCTGGACCGGGGCCTCGGGCTTACCGGGGAACCCGTGCGTTATCGCGACCTTCGCGGCCTCGTCAAAGGAGCCGGCAAAGTGGACCGCAAGTCCTGGACCAAGGTCATCGCGGACTTGGACCGTGTGCATCCCGAGGATTGGAAGTGACCCGTGCGTCTGCTCATTGATTCCAACCGCTTCATCGATTTCTGCGCCGGGGCCGATGAAGCGGTGGCCATGTTTGAGCAAGCCGCTTTGCTCGTGATTCCCTTCGTGGTCCTGGCCGGGATCCGTGCCGGCGGCCAGCTCGCGCGCCGGGGCGAAGCGCAAGTGCGCGTGCTCAACCAACTCCTGAACCAACCCGGGGTGCGCACCGCGCACAGCACGGACGGCACGACGCACCATTACGCGGCGCTCTACGCCCAGTTGCGGAGGAATGGGACCCCCATCCCCACCAACGACATCTGGATCGCCGCCATCGCGCTCGAGCACAACCTCGTCCTTTACAGCCGCGACGACCATTTTGATCACATCCCCAGCGTCCCGCGCGTCGGCTAAGGCGTTTCGAGTTGCGCGTGCCAGGCTGCCTTACAGCGAACTCCGCCAGCGCACTCCAAAAGCGCGGGATGGGGCCCGGGAACATCATTTGGGAATTGGAACCGCGGCTGGTGAAGGCGGCGGCGCCATTTCGAATCACGGGCAGCCAATAACGAACAAGAAGCCCGCCACGCATGGCTCAGCCGGCGGTGATCTTCAGGAGGGTCATCGTGTCGTTGCCGAAGATGTCGATGACCTTGACGGCAACGGTGTAGCGGCCCGGCGCGGGATAGGTGTGGACCGCGCTGGCGAGGTCCAGGTTGCGATCCTGCCGCGTCCGGAAGCTTTGCCATTGGTTCTCGAAGATGTAGGCCCCGGTCCAGCGTTCCTCGAAATCAATGAACTCCCCCGCGTCCGCCTTGACGACGCCGGGCAATTCGCCTTCCACGCCCATGCGCTTGGGGACCTTGATGATCTCCTTGCGGCTTTCGTAATCGAAATCCACGGCCCAGTAATCCACCCAGTCCGTCCAGCGTTTCGTGAGCACCTCGCGCTTTTCGATGCCGTTCTTGTCCTTGCTGATCTTGATGAGCCGGCCCTCCTCGCAGACCACCTCGCTCTTGCCGGCCTTTAGCTCGGCGGTGATCGACTCGGATATGCCCTGGGAGTAATAGACGGAAAAATCGGTCAGCTCGACGGACAGTGCGAGTTTGTTCTTCTTGTCAAAGCGCGGGGTGACCTCGATGTAGGCCACATCGTGAAAGCGGACCTGCCCTTTCTCGACGGCGCGCTTGTCGAAGACCTCGGGGGGAATGGTCTTGGGCGCGAGGTCGATCCCCTTTTGCTTCGCCTCGTCGAGCACGGCGGGGAACAGCCCCATCTCGAACTCGAACGCCAGCACGTCCACGCGCGACGCCCCGCGCTTGCGGCATTCGGTGATGACTTCCTCGATGAACAACCGCCCCACGGGGAGGTTGATCGGGCCGACGACCACGAGCCGCCCGGCGTTTTTGCCGTGGAAGAAATCGGAATGGGAGGAAAGCGGCGAGACGCCGCTTCCACTTTGCAGAGGCTCGGCGCGGTAGGCTCTCAAGATCAAATCGCGGAACTCCTGTTCCTTGCGGGCGAGGGCCTGCTCCTTCTTTTTGCCGGTGAGCCGTCCGGCGACGTTGAGATAGGCCTGGCGCTCGTAGCGGCCGAGGTTGAGCACCTCGAAGGCGCGGAACGTCTTTCCCGCGCCCTTCAACTCGCGCTGCACCTGGATGAGCCGTTTGCGCGTGGTGTGGATGCCGAACTTGCCAAGGTCGGTGGCGATCCATTTCCTTCCCAGTTTTTCTGCGACAGCGGCGGTCGTGCCGCTGCCGCAGAAAAAGTCCGCCACCAAATCGCCTTCGTTGCTGCTGGCTTTGAGAATGCGTTCGACAAGGGCTTCCGGTTTTTGCGTGTCGTAACGGGTGTCCTCTTTCGCCTGCGAATTCACCGGAGCAATGTCCGCCCAGACCGTTCCAACAGGAACTCCCTTCCCTTCATCCAAGAAGCGTCGCAACTGTGGGCGGCCACCTTCTTTCTTCGGCAATTCAATTCGCCCCTCAGCGTAGAGCTTCTCCATTGTTGCTAATTCGTAACGCCACCCCAGCGCGGGTGGAGTGCAGCCGCGCCATTCATACATCATGTTCGGGCGCGGATTCGGACTGGTGAGATTGTCCAACCGGTAACGGCGTCCATCGGGCGTCGTATTGGTGTATTTCGACGAGAGGTAGCTGTCATCATACGGCTCATGCTGTGGATTCCAGATGTAGCTTTCGCCTTTTGTCCGCCAAAGAATCGCGTCGTGAATGACGCCCCAGCGCTGGCTGTCGCCGTGAGCAGTTACACGTTTCCAAGTGATCGTCGCGCTTGCGCCCGTTGAGCCAAAGACTTCACGTATCACCGCCTCCACGGCGCTTGCCACGTTCGGACCCATATGCACATAGATGCTTCCCTCGCTGTGCATCAAATCGCGCATGAGGATGAGGCGTTCGTAAATCATGGCGATGAAGGAATCGGCGCCGCGGCCCCAGGTGTCGCGGTAGGCGATTTGTTCGAGGAGGTTCGGCTCTTTGTGGAAGGTCTCGCCGCCGATCTCGATGTCCATGCTGAAGTCCGCGCCGACGTCGAAGGGCGGGTCAATGTAGATGAGTTTGAGGCCGCCGGCGTCCTCGATCTGGCGGCGGAGCGCGCCGCTTTTGAGGGAGGCGAGGATGAGCTTGTTATCGCCCCAGATGAGTTTGTTGGTCCAGCCTTTGACCTGCCGTCCGCCGGTGTCGAGGCCGAGCTCCTCGTCGTCGCGCTTTTCCTTCCGCGGCTCGTCAATGTGTTCGAGGGTCTGGAAGGGGAGGATGGCGGTGCAAACTTCGCGGGTCTTACCGTTCCAGACGAGTTCAACCTCGCGTTTGTCGGCGAAGAGGAGGAAGCGGTATCTCTCGGGGAGCGGCTTTCCCTGCTCGATGAGCTTGATGAGATCGCGCTTCTCGGCGTCGGTGAGTTCGTAATGGGCGTCGTGGCGGGGCATGGTCAGGAGATGGTTCTTACTGCTTCCAGTCGTCTCCCGGCATAATGCGGTGCATGAACTGGTCGAACAAGGGCACGGTGAAAGCCGTGTCACCGTGGTGAGGGCTCCAGATCATGCCTTTGCCGATCAATTGATTCCGCGTCGGGCCGAGTGCTGTCACCTCGCGCTTCAATTGGTCCGCGATGTCGCCGGAGCGATGCGGGCCGGCTCCCAGTTCGGCCATGGCGCGCAGGTATCTTTTTTCCAAAGGGGTCAGGCGGTCGAAGCGAACGCGGAAGAAACTTTCATCGAGGGCGGCGATGGCGGCGGCTGAAGCCTGTTCCACGTCATGGAGTGTGATGGGTGACTGTGCGGCCGTGTCCCAGGCGTGCTTGCCCCATTCCTGGAGGAAGTAAGGGTAGCCGTGCGTCTTCCGGACAATGCATTCCAGGGCATCGTCATTGACATGCACACCTTCCGCCTCAGCAGGTTTGGCGATTGCCTCTCGTGCCGCCGGGGGAGGGAGCGGGCCGATCTCGGGAAAATCGAAAAGGCGTTCGGCATAGGATTTTGCCCGTCCCATCCGCCCCCGCAACTGGGGCAGACCCGCTCCGACCAGCACGACCGGCAACCTGCGCTGCGCCGTGCGATGGAGGGCTGTGATCAGTGCGGCGAGCTCTTCTTCTTCCACATACTGAAGCTCATCCACGAACATGGCCAAGGCGGTGCCTGCTTTTTGAGCGGCTTCACCCGCGGCTTCGAGCAAAGCCTGCAAATCGTTCTCCAGATCGCCATTATCGGCCAGGCCAGGTTCCGGCTCGAAATCAAACCCCACCTCAATGTCCGAATACTTCACCTTGAGCGACTTGGCGAACCCGGCCAGACCGCGAAGCGCGCGCTGGGCAAGATCCTTTGCCTGTTCATTGCGTGACAGCCGCAACAGGGCTTGGCGGAGTTGTGGGGCCAAAATGGCCGGCAACGACCGGCTCTCGGGCGCCTCGACGCGCAACGTATGGATTCCCGTCGCCTCCGCATCTTCTCTCATGCGGTCAAGCAAGACCGTCTTGCCAACGCCCCGCAGGCCCACCATCAGAATACTCTTGGCGGGCCTCCCTTGCCGCGTTCTCGCGAACGCAATACGGACGGTCTCCCGCAAGTCATCGCGACCAGCCAACTCAGGGGGCGGAGTGCCGGCACCGGGCGCAAAAGGATTTCCAACTGGGTCCATGCCTTAAGGTTAAGCAGAGCTTAGGTGATTTACAAGAAAAAGATAAAGTCGATAATCTTCATCAAACAAGCGGGCGTTGGTGAGGCAAGAATCAGTTCTTGTAATCAGCGAAGCTGGACGCGAGTGCTGAGAAGGTTTTTGGCGCGTGTTTCTCGAACCCGATCTGATCCACAAAGATGTAGTCGTAGGTCTGGCCGTTTGCCTCAGCGGCGGTGGCGTCGGAGCACCATTGCTTGAGCCGGGCCATCTTCTGCGGCAGGTCGAGTTCAGCGCGGCCCTTGGTCTCCACGATCCAGATCTTCCGGTCGCCGGTGCGGACGATGAAATCGGGCGTGTAGTTGGAGAGGTCGCCGCCGGTCTTCACGTAGTCGAGCTTGAAACCGATGGCGAGGTAGTTCTTGGCGAACGCCTGCACGTCCGGCGCTTCCTCGAGGAACGTGGCGAACCGGAGTTCAAAGCCGCCGGAGTTCGGTTCGCCGACGATGCGGTTGAAGACGCACTTTGTGGCGGGGAGGTTCTGACGCCAATCGGTGCGGAAAGGGCGCATCTCCTTCAGGCGAATCCGGTCCTCGATGCGCGTCGCGCCCGTTTCCTGAACGGTCAGGCCGTTGATGGCGGACTTGAAGGAGTCGTAGAGAATCTTGCCCGCGTCCGGCTCGGAAAGGTTTCGGAGCACGACAGGGTCTTCGAGGTTCACGGGCGACGGGCTGAAAAGGCATTCGCGCATGAAGTCGCGGACCTTGGGATAAAGCACGTCGTAGCCGCCGACGAGCCGGAGGTCTTTGAGCAACTGGCGTGAAAAGAACGCGACGACGGAGCGGTAGTCCGCCGGGCCAGTGCCATCAAGCTGGATGGTGTGGTGAAGCTCCGCGTCGAGCATTGTCTTGAAGACGATCTCGCGGGTTTCCTCGGGCGTGAAGGGTTTGAGCGGCAGGAGTTGGTTGCCGAATTTGGCGGGATCGAGCCCTTCGAGATTCTTGAACTCGCGCTGGTAACGGCGGGAGAGCTTGGGGAGCGGGATGTCGAGGTCGTCGAGGTTCTTGTCCTCGTTCCCGGCGTCCACTTCCACGATGAGTGAGTCATGCCGTGTCGTGCCGCCGCCCATCGGGACGCGCTCGAAGGTCACGCCTTCGCTCTGGATGGATTCGACGAAATCCATGAAGGCGGGCGTGCCTATAACGGAAACGGTTTCGCGGGCAACGTCGTTGCCGGGATACATCCGGCGCAGGCCGCGTCCGAGGGTTTGTTCCGGGAGGATGTCGCTCTGCGCGGCGTAGGCGCGCAGGCCGACGATGGTGGTGACATTGCGCACGTCCCAGCCTTCCTTGAGCATGAGCACGGACACGATGGCCTTGTGCGGCGACTTGAGCGTGTCGATCTCGTTGGCCTCCTTGCGGAGCTTTTCGAGTTCCTCCTTGTTCTTGCCGGAAGCCGCTTCGGAGATTTCGCCGTTGTTCTTGGTGTGAATCACGAGCACCGCGCCTTGCAGTTCGGGACAGATCTTTTCCAGGTAAGCGCCCACGTCATCGCAGTTGCGCGTGTCGTCCACCATGACGAACAGGACGGCTTTCTTGCCGAGCGCCTTGTGTTCGGCGTGGCTCTTCTTCCATTCCTCGATGCCGAGCTTGAGGTAGTCGTCGTATTTCTCGGTGAAGATGGCGCTTTTCCGCTCCGTGAGCTTGGCGCGGCTGGCCGCGTCCGGCAGGACGGGATGTTTGACGACATTCTGATGAATGGCCTCGACGAGCGGATAATCGGAGACGGTCTGAACGAAGATCGCGCCGTTGTCATGGCGGGGCGTGGCCGTCACGTCCACCTGCAACGCGAGGCGGCCATCCTTCTGAAGCATCTTGTGGTGGATGTCCTGGATGGATTTGAACCACGCCATGCGCGGGTCGTGGATGTGGTGGGCTTCGTCGTTGAAGACGGCGAGCTCCTCGATCTCGCGGACAAGTTCGCCGAGGTCGGTTTTGCTGTCGGTCGTCTTGCCGGCGGGCTTCTTCCCGAAGGCGTCCGAGAGGAAGTAGTCGCGGAGGTCGTCATCCTCCAGTGAAGGATCGCGCACATCGCCGAGGAAAACGCGATGGATGTTGGTGAGGAAGAAGTTTCCCGTTTGCCGGACGATACGGACGTCGTCCTGGATGTGCAGGGTGAGTTGGAAGTCGTCGCGCCAGTTGCGGCCCCCGCTGCCGTTGGGCGGCAGAACCGGATCGTTGAAGAAAATCTTGAGGCCGTCGAAATCGGCGCGGAGGCGGTCGAGCACGATGATATTGGGTGCGATGACGAGGAAGTTCCGCGACAGCGCGGAACCGGCCTCGTAGAGTTTGTGGAAGAAACTCCACGCGATGAGGAGTGAGAGGACTTTGGTCTTGCCCGCGCCGGTCGCCATTTTCAGGACATAACGCGGCCAGTCTTCGGCGAACATGCCCGACGACACCGCGCCGGAGGCATCGAAGCGGAGCAGGTCGTATTTGTCGCGGGCACGGCGCACTTCGTAAAGCCAGATCACCGTCTCGACGGCTTCGCGCTGTGCAAAGTAATAGCGGAAGGGTGAAAGTGACCCGTCGGCGTTCTCCATCAGGTGCTCGGTCTCGAACCAATGGCGGAGCAACGCCATGGAGGTTTGCGATGCGCTCCGATAATTGTCCTGGCGCCAGTCATACACTTCCTGCCGCACCTTCGCCACGAGAGGCGGCAGCAGTTTTTCGTAAGCCGTACTGCGCATCTCTTCGGCGGCGGGAAACCAGCGTTGCGTCGGGATTAGCGGCGCATAAGGCGAGCTTGGGAGGTTGGGATGCAGTGCCACAGGTCCTCAGTTCGAAGGTGGTTGTGCTCGGCGTTTCATGGAACACGGATAGCATCGGGAAGGGGACAAGGGCGGTTCCAGGCGGGGGCGGGGCTCGGAGGAAAAAGTCAAGGCGAGTGACGGTCTTGCCTCCGAGAGCATGGGAGGGAGGGTATTGCGTGGGCGAATGGGGGGCGAGGACTTTTTGAGGGCGTGGGAGGGGAGGCGACGGGATTCAACCGCGGAGGAACACGGAGATCACGGAGGGGAATGCCGGAGGGTCGGCAGGCGAGTCGTAGCGCCATTTGGGCTAGCAGCCTGTCGGACTTACCGCGCGGGCGGCGCTGGAAGGAGTTGGGGTGGCT
>CAYSZK010000136.1:0-10847 GCA_964435495.1 uncultured Verrucomicrobiales bacterium | reverse complement strand
GCGTCTCCTTCCCGTCGAAACTCTGCGAATACGCTCTCACCGGCCTGCCGATCCTGGTTTGGGGACCGGAGTACAGCTCCGCCATCCGCTGGGCCCGCGAGACCCCGGACGCCGCGATTGCCCTCACCGACCTCTCCCGCGAAGCGCTGGCGGATACGGTCCACGCACTGGCGTGCGACGTCGGATTGCGGGAACGCCTTGGAAAAGGCGCCTTCGCCTGCGTAAATGGCATGTTCTCAGCGGAACACGCCTACCGCACATTTCGCGAAGCACTGGACCGCGTGTTATAGTGGAACCCTTCCCGTCTCCAGCCAAGCCCGCCTTTGGAGTGCGCGGACCTGGCCGCGCTTTCAAGGCGTGTGGCGCAATCCCGGCGCGCAGGAACCAGCACAAACGCCACTCTGTCCCAGCCAAGCGCCTTGAAAGCTCCGCCCTGGCGGAGCACTCCAAAGCGCCTTCGCGCCCCCGTCTCCTGTCTCCCTCGACCCTCAACACTCGTCCCTCGACTCCCCTTCCTCCATCCGTCTCCCGGCCCTCGACACGCTGCTCATTTGGGCTAGACTAGGTTCATGCTCGATCGGATTGAACTCAACCCGCAAGTTTGCGGCGGCAAGGCCGTTGTCCGGGGAACGCGTATCACGGTGGCGACCATCCTTGGCTACCTCCGGGCCGGCGACAGCATCGACGACGTTCTCATCGCCCATCCATCCCTCAGCCGGAACGATATCCTCGCCTGTTTCGACTACGCCCATCGCCTCGCTGAAACCCGCTCCACAGTCGGACTGGTGCCATGACCGGTCTTCTGGTGGATGAAAATCTGCCGTCCACTCTCCCTTTTCCACCAAACCTCAGAGTAATTCATGCCACCGATTTGGGAAGCCGCCCCACCGACGACGAGCTATGGAGAGAGGCCCGTCGTTTGGATTGCGTCATTCTCACAAAGGATGCCGACTTCTTCGACCGGCTTCTCCTTGACGGGCCGCCGCCCAAGGTCGTATGGCTTCGAACCGGAAACATGCGCCGCAAAGAGATTGAACACTTGGTGGAAACCGTGTGGGACCGCGTTGTGGAAACCCTGAGCCACGCCGACCTTGTCGAGATCCATCATGATCGGATCGAAGGGATCACGTTTGAAGCCACCAGTTGACCTCTCCGTCCCGCTTCGTGGTCTTGTGTTTGAAAATCCTCTGTAGCATCGCATCCGAATCCCCCTCCCCCCGTCCCCCGTCTCCTGTTCCCCGCGCCCCTGGCGCTCCCCCCGATATCCCATATCCTATATCCCATATCCCGCTGTCACCCCCATCTCCCATCTCCCATCTCCTATCTTCTATCTCCCGCGCCCTCGGCGCTCCCCCCCATATCCTATATTCAATATCCCGCGCCGCAGGCGCACCCCCCGTCTCCCGTCCCTTTTCTTATGAACCACCCACTCCTGCACCGTCTTGTGCCCTGCGAAAGCGTTCGCTGGCACCTTAGGCGCGCTCTTGCGTCGCTGCGAAAAGCATGGTCCAGCGCCTGGAAGGAAATCGCCGCGGACAAGCGGCAGTTCCAGGGTCAACGCGGACTCAAGCTTAACGTCGGATGCGGCCTTCTCCTGCCCGGCGGCTGGGTCAACATCGATGAGTTTCCCGCCGATGGCGCTTATTACATGAACGTCGTCAACGGACTTCGGCTGGATGACGGATCATGCCGGCACATCCATTGCGAACACTTTGCGGAACATCTCGAACCCCATCATGCGGCGTCGTTCTTCGCCGAGTGCCGCCGGGTCCTAGAGCCTGGGGGCACGATACGGATCATTGTGCCGGACGCTGGAAAATACATGCGCGCCTACGCTGTGGAGAACCGCCACTTCTTCTCGCAGCTCAAACGCCTCGGGAATGCCGCCTCGGATCTGGAGACCCCCGCGAGCATCATTAACCAGATGTTTCGCATGGGCGGAGATCACCGCTTCGCGTGGGACTTCGAAACGCTTGCCCTTTTCCTCGCCCGCGCCGGGTTTTCGGCCATTGCCACTTCCTCGCGGAACGACGTCGCTGAAGAGTTGAGAATCGACGGCTCCGATCCGTGGCGGGAACTCGAAAGCCTTTACGTTAACGCGAAGCGGCAATGAGTCGGCAAACCCTGCCGGCCAGGGCGCCCCGTAATCCCCCAGGCATTCCGGCGATTCCCCCCGGAGCCTTCCCCCCGGCACACTAGGGGCGGGAGAAGCCGTGCTGCTAAATTCTCAAGGGAGCATCCCGCTCCCCGCAATGCCGCGCTTCACCACGGGCCGATCCCCATGACCGGGAAGGGCGACACTCCTGTCGCCCCGCCTCTCGCGCAGAAACCCCCCCGGCCATGATCCCATGACGCCGAAGTGCCCAGTGCCCCTCCCCTTCTCATCCCCCAACACTTCTCCGAGACAGACCGTGGCGCCAAGAGTGTCGCCCCTCCCAGTCACCTGAAACCGCAGCCCCTGAATCCGAATGACCTCTGATCTCCACCCCCCTATCTCCTATCTTCTATCTCCCGCGCCTTCGGCGCTCCCCCCCCATCTTCCAAATCCCAAAACTAAAATCCCAAATCCCAAATTCCGCGCCCGAGGCGCGCCCCTCCCAAGTATTCAGGATTCAGGAGTCAGAATTCAGAATCCCCTAAGAATACGCCTCCATCAGTTTCCCCTCCCATTCTGACTCCTGACTACCATCCCCCTTCTCCCTCCTATCTCCCAACTCCAATCTTCCAACTCCCGCGCCCCTGGCGCGCCCCCTCGACTCTCGTCTCTCGACCCTCGACTCCCCCGCTCCCATGATCCACCAACCCTCAACAATCAACCCGCCGAAGGCGCTCCGGTTGCTCATCCTGGGAGGCGGCGCCATCGTCTCCGAGTGCCATCTTCCGGCTCTCCGGGTTCTGGGATGGTCCTCCGCGTGCCGCGTGGTGGACATCCTGGACCGCAACCTCGCGATCCTTCGGGCGCTTGATTCCGGGGCGGCCATCGACAAATGCGACTTCCGCGCGGCATTGCGCGAACCCGGCCTCTCCTCCCGCTTCGATGCCGCCCTTGTCGCGCTGCCGCACTCGCTCCACGACGAGGCATGCGAACTTGCGCTTGCTGCCGGCCTTCATGTTCTCTGCGAGAAACCGCTTGCGCTTGACCCCGCTTCGTGCCGCCGGTTGCACGATCTCGCGGCACGCGCACAAAGGCAACTGCTCACCGCCATGGTTCGCCGCTTCCTTCCCAACTTTCGCGCAATGGACGCCGCCCTGCAGGACAACCTCGCCGGCGCGATCCGCGAGATCGACATCGAGGATGGCGCCCCGTTTCGATGGAACGCCGATACCGAGACCGTGTTCCGCCGCGACCAGGGGGGTGTCCTCGCCGGGATGGGCGTTCATTTTCTGGACTACCTGCTCGCCCGTTTCGGCCCCCTCGCGCCCGTGTCCTATACCGACGACTCACGCGGAGGGCCCGAAGCCAATGCCGAGATCGTCATGCGGACCCACAACGGAATTCCGGTCCGGCTGAAGCTTTCCTGGACCCATGATCTCCGGAACACGTTCGAGGTCCGCGGCGAGCGCGGATGCCTGGCGGCCGACAAGGCCGGCTTTGAGTTCTGCGCGTGGCGCCCGGCCGCCGGTGGTTCGGCGGGCTTTCTCAAGCCGGTGCCGCTCTTCGAGTCAGGGGACTGGCAATCAACCTTCGAGGCCTGTTTTGTCGAACAATTCCATCACCTCGCACACGCGCTCAGGGGCGGTCCATGCCGTCTCCCCGATGCCCATGAGTCCGCCGCGGCCATGGAGATCGTCCAATGGGCGTATGCCCGGCGCGACGCTGCGCCCGCCCGCATCCATGCCGCGGGACCGTCGCTTCCTCCGGGCCGGGTCGTCGTCACGGGCGGGACAGGGTTCGTCGGAACGCGGATGGTCGAGCGGCTTGCGGACCTCGGCTTCAGGGACATCGTCGTTCCGGTGCGCAGCTTCCGAACCGCTGCCCGGGTGGCATGCTGCCCGGTTGTCCTGTGCAAGGCCGACCTCACCAATCCCGTGGAAACCCGTGACCTTCTCAAGTCCGCCCGCTACGTCTTCCATCTGGCCTACGGCGCCGACGCGGACAAGGACGGCGCTTTCACCGTCGAAGCCGCCCGCAACGTCACCTGTGAGGCGATCGCCGCTGGAGCCGAGGCCGTGGTGGTCTTCAGCACGGGCACGGTCCTGGCCGGCCATGAAGGGGAAGGACCCGTGGACGAAACGTGGCCTGACAAGCCCGCCCTTGGCGCGTATGGCCGGGCCAAGTCGCTCATGGAACAACAGATCCTCGACCTCGCCCGCAGTTCGGGTGGCACCCGCGTAACAATCCTCCAGCCAGGCGCAGTTTACGGGCCATGGGGCAGAACCTTCACAGAAACACCGGTGCGCCTGGCGAACGACGAATCGTTCTGTTGGATCGAGGGCGGGGCAGGGATCGCCAACTACGTTCATGTGGACAACCTTGTTGACGCCGCATTTCTTGCCGCCATGAAATCCGAAGCCCACGGACAACGTTTCCTCATTGTTGACGGGGCGTGTACCTGGCGCGAATTTCTGGGGCCGCTCCTCGGTTCCAAAGCGGATGCGTTGCCCTCCTTCACAGCCAGCGAGATCCGCGCCATTCACGCCGGAAATGCAATGACGACTTGGCGGGATGTCCTCCGGGCTCTGATGGAGGATACACGGCTCATGGCGGCTTTCTCCCGCCATCCGGTGCTGGGTCGGGCCAAGCGGTTTGTCGCCAAGCGGCTGCCGCGGTTCCATCGTTCCGTGCGGGCATTGCGCACCCAAGAGGACCGGATCCGGAAGCCGCGCCTGCACGAAGCGCCAATGCCGCCTGATTGGCTTGCTGACCTGTTCGGAGCAGCCAGGCTTCGTTTCTCCTCCGCCAAAGCCCGGGCGATCCTTGGGTGGACCCCCGCAATCGCCCTCTCCACCGGCCAGGAGCAATGCATTTGCTGGATCTCGGAATCCGTGCGATTCCCAAAATAGTCCGTTGGATTGCACCTCCCTGCAAACGCTGACGATTGGCTTCGTCCGACTCATGAACCCACGACATTCTCACATCGTCCCCGGCGCCGGCGGCCACGCCCGCGTCGTCGCCGATATCCTTCAACTCCGGAACGCACCCGCCGCGGCGTTCATTGATTCCATCCACCCGGAGCGCGCCGGCTCCCGTCGCCTCCGCCCCCAGCGCCCTTCCCGCTTCCGAGCCCCTGGCCCTCCCTTGTATCTCCTGTGAGAAATCCTTCCCCTTCCTTCCGCGTCCCCTGCCACCATGCACGAGATATCCCATGACCAAACCACTCCTTGTTCTATCCGACAACGTTATCGTTCGCGACATGGTGCGCGACGCGCTTGCCAACCTTGGCATAATATCTCCGCAAGTTGTCTTTGCTTTCAGCCCCATCAACAGGGCGTTTGCCGGCCGTTATTCCTCCGACCCAACGTTCCGGCCATTCGACATCAAACGCGACTGGAATGAGGCCGCAGCGTCGTTCCGCCTGATCTTCTCCGCGCACTGCAAGCAAATATTTCCCGCGGCGCTGGTCAATAAGGTTCGCTGTGTCAACCTGCATCCGGGATTGCTTCCATGGAATCGCGGGTGGTTTCCCCAGGTTTTTGCCATCCTCGAGGGCCTTCCCCTGGGAGCGACACTTCACGAAATCGATTCCGAATTGGACCATGGCGCCATTCTCGACCGCGAGGCGGTGCCGCTCTATCCATGGGACACATCTGAGAGCGCCTACGCCCGCGTGCTTCAGGCCGAAAGAACGCTGCTTGCACGCTCCCTTGGCCCTCTCCTCGCGGGGACGCTCCAGGGCAAACCACCCGAGAAAGAAGGGCAAATAAGGTGGAAGCGGGATTTCGACGCGCTTTGCGAACTCGATCTGAACGCCACTGGAACGTTCAACGAATTCCTGAACCGGCTTCGCGCCCTGACTCATGGAGAGTTCCGAAACGCGTGGTTCCGCGCGCCGGACGGCGGCAAGGTGTTCGTCCGCGTGGTTCTGGAAAACGAAGGCCATCCGGCCGGCGAAGGGAAACGTTGATGTCCGCCGCCCGACCCGCGATTTTGGGAACGTCGCCCGAGTTTGACGAGGTGCTCCACGTCGGCCGCCCCAACCTCGGCGACCGGGCCGCCCTGCTCTCCCGCCTTAACGATGTCCTCGACCGCCGGTGGCTCAGCAACGTCGGCCGGTACGTTCAGGAACTCGAAGCCCGCATCGCAGCCGCCTGCGGCGTCAAGCACGCCATCGCCGTTTCCAACGCCACCGTCGGCCTCGAGCTGCTCATCGAGGCCCTCGACATCAAGGGCGAGGTCATCGTGCCCTCGTTCACCTTCATCGCCACCGCCCACGCGGTCCAATGGCGCGGCGCCACGCCGGTCTTCGCCGATGTCGATCCCGCCACGCACTGCCTCGATCCCTCCTCGGCCGCGACGGCCCTGTCGCCCCGCACCTCCGCCATCATGGGCGTCCACCTCTGGGGCAATGCCTGCGACGTCGCCGCCCTCGAACGCCTCGCCGCCAGCCGGGGCATTCCGCTGCTCTTCGACGCGTCGCACGCATTCGGCTGCGAAGGGCCCGGACGGATGATCGGTGGGTTTGGGCGCGCGGAAGTCTTCAGCTTCCACGCCACCAAGTTCGTCAACTGCCTGGAGGGGGGCGCCATCACCACCGACGACGACGCGCTCGCCGGGAAACTCCGGCTGATGAAAAATTTCGGGTTCTCCGGTTACGACAACGTGGTGGCGTTGGGTACCAACGCCAAGATGGACGAATTCAGCGCCGCCATGGGCCTGACCAACCTGGAGGCCATGGACCGCTTCATCACCATCAACAAGCGCAATCACGCCGCCTACCGGAACAACCTCGCCGCCCTCCCCGGCATCACGCTCATGGACCATCCGTCCGATCGCCGCCACAATTTCCAGTATGTCGTCGCGGACGTGGATGAGACCGTCTTCCCCCTCACCCGAGACGAACTGCTCGAGGTCCTGTGGGCCGACAACATCCGCGCACGCCGCTATTTCTGGCCGTCCTGCCACAACATGGCGCCCTATCAGGGCAACCCCGTCCACACCCCCGTCCCGCTCCCCGCAACGGAGCGCGTCGCCCGCGGAATCCTCGTGCTGCCCACGGGCGAAACCCTCGAAGAGCCCGGAGTCGCGCGGATCTGCGCCTGCATCGCGGGCGCTGCCCGGCACGCCGCGGACATCCGCCGCCACCTCGCCAAAACCACGGCACCGTCCGCATGAGCGCCGCCCCCCCCATCTCCTTCCTGGTCCTCGCCTACAACACGGAAGCGTACATCGCCGACTGCCTCGATGCCATTCTCGGCCAGGAGGGCAATTTCGATTTTGAAGTGGTGGTCATCGATGACGCCTCGACCGACGGCACCCTGGACGTTGTCTCCCGCTACGCCGACCCGCGCATCCGCGTCATCCGCCACGAACGCAACACGGGCGCCTGGAAGACCGTCAACGACGGTTTTGCGGCTGTGCGCGGGCGTTACATTGCGCGAATCGACTCCGATGACCGGCACAGGTCCGACTTCCTGGCCCGGACCGTCCCGATCCTCGAAGCCGATCCTCACGTCGGCATGGTTTACGGCGACATCGCCATGATCAATGCCCGGGGTCAGATCACCTGCCCCGGCAACCTGGTGCAACCCCAGCGCGGACAAGCGCCCCCGACCCGGCGCGAGCTTGTCCCCCTCATGAAACGCAACTACGTCCCTTCGCCCACCGTCATCGCCCGGCGCGAAGCATGGCAGTGCGGCTTGCCCCTGCCCGAGGGGCGCAACTTCAACGACTGGCACCTTACGCTGCACATGGCCATGCGCTGGGATTTTCACTTCGTCGATGCCGTCCTGGCCGACTACCGCATCCACGACTCCAATATGCACCGCGACATGATCCGCACCCGCATGGGCGAAGAGGTCACCTGGGCGCTTCTCGCCGACATTTTCCGAAAGCACGACTTCGGAACAACCTCGGGTGCCATTCGCCGCGATGTCACGGCATCCCAGGCCCTCCAACTCGGCGACAAATACTTCGGCGGGGCGATGTGGAGTGATGCCGCCCGGTCCTACCGGCGCGCCATTGGGAACCGCTATTCCTTGGCAGGCAACCCCCGCGTCCTCTGGCGCTGGATGCGCGCGGAAGCCCGCCAACGGGTTGTGACCTAGTCCCGGCCGGTGCCGGCAGTTCATCTTCCACACCGCCACGCGCCATCTCACCCATGCCGCTCGTCCTCCACGTCCCGTACACCTACCACCCCGACCCGTGCGGCGGCACGGAGATCTACGTCGGCAACCTCGTGCGCGAACTTGCGCCCCTCGGCTGGACCGGCGCCGTCGCGGCCCCCGCCCCTTCGGCTTCCCAAACCAACCGGGACGGCATCCCCGTCCTGCGCTTCCCCACAAACGTTCCAGTTGATCCGGCCGCGCTATATGAGAACGGAGATCCCGCGGCCGCCGATGCCTTCGGCAGGATCCTCGATGAACTCCGCCCTGCCCTCGTCCATCTCCACGCCAGCAGCCGCGCCGTTTCTGTCCTCCTGGTCCGGGCCGCCAAGGCGCGCGGCGTCCCCGTGCTGTTCACCTACCACACGCCGACCGTCACCTGCCTCCGCGGCACGCTCATGCTCGAGGGCCGGACCGTCTGCGACGGCGTGATGGAACCCGCCCGCTGCGCCGCGTGCGCCGCCATGAGCAAAGGGGTGCCGCGCCTGGTCGCGCACGCGCTTGCTCATCTGCCCAGAAGCCTGGGCCAGATCACCGCGCGCATCCCCGGCGCGCGCCGGACTGCCACCGCCCTCCGAATCCGGGAATACACCGAAGCCTCGATCACGAACAGCCGCCGGTTCCTCGCCGAAGTCGATCAGATCGTCGCCGTCCGCTCCTGGGTCCGTGACGTCCTCCTCCGCAACGGCATCCCCGCCAGCAAGATCACCCTCTCCCCCCACGGCGTCCCCTCCGCCACGCCCTCCCCGGAACCCATCTCAAATCGCCCCCCAAACTTCAATCTCCAATCTCCAAACTCCTGGGCCTCGAGGCGAGATCCCCCCCCAACTCCAAACTCCAATCTCCAATCTCCTGCCGTCCGAGGAACACACGGCCAGAATCTGGTTCGGCTCGTATTCCTCGGACGGCTCGACTGGACCAAGGGCCTCGACCTCACCATTCGCGCCATCCGATCCCTCCCGGACGCCGCGATCTCCCTCGCCATCCATGCCGTGAACCAGGACAACTCCCGCACCGGCTACGCGGCGGAGATCGCCAGACTCGCCGCCGACGACCCGCGCATCAGCTTCCCCGCACCCGTGCCCGCCTCGGAGGTGCCCGCCCTCCTGGCCCATTACGATGCGCTCGTCGTTCCCTCCCGCTGGATGGAGACCGGGCCGCTCGTAATCCTCGAAGCCTTCGCCGCCGGAATCCCCGTGATCGCCAGCCGGTTGGGCGGACCCGCGGAAATCGTCACCGACAACGTGGACGGCATCCTTGTCGATCCGGACTCTCAACCAGCGTGGAACGCCGTCCTCCGCCGCATCCTCCACGATACCGGCCTGCTTCCCCGACTGCGCAAGGGGGTTCAGCCCCCCCGAACCACCGCCGATGTCGCCCGCGACATGGACGCCCTCTACCACCGCCTGCTTCCCTCCCCGTAGCCCTGGCCCCTCGACTCCCCCGGTGCTAGTTGATGGTTGTTCGTTGTTTGTTGTTCGGCGCTGACGCGAAACCCCGAAACCCAAACAACCAACAACCGCCAACTCTCAACCACGCGCCAGCGGCGCGTTTTCCCCCAACCCCCCCATCTCCCATATCCTATCTCCTAACTTCCGCGCCAAAGGCGCCCTCCCCCTCCATGCACGCCTCCATCATCATCTGCACCTACCGGCGCGACGCGGTGCTGTGCGAAACCATCGAACGCGTTCTCGCGGTCATGCCCGCGTCGTGTGAACTCGTCGTCGTGGACCAGGTCCCCGCGCACGATCCTGCCACCGACGCTTTCCTGGCGACCGCCGTATCGGCGGGGCGGATCCGCCTGCTAACGCTCGACAAGGCCGGGCTCACCCATGCCCGCAACGCCGGCGCAAACGCGGCCCGCGGCGAAATCCTGGTCTTCTTCGATGACGACATCCTGCCATCCCCCACCGCCGTCACCGCCCACCTGGACGCGTATGATGATCCCGAAGTGAGGATCGTCGCCGGCCAGGTTTTGAATGAAGGCGATGCGCCCATCGTCCAGCGCGGCAGCTTTTCGCACAACCTCCGGGAAACGGACTGGCACCAGGTCTATGGCGCCAATTTCTCCATCAACCGGAACTTTTACTTCGAGATCGGCGGATCCGATGAGAACATCGGCGTCCACAGTTACGTCGAGGATCGCATTCTTTCCGACCGAAGCCGCGACCGCGGCGCGCGCATCCTGTACGAACCTGCCGCCTCCGTCGTCCACCTGCTCGCGCCCTGTGGGGGTTGCCGCATCACCGACCGCTCCCAGCCCACCCGCGAATGGGAAAAGTCCTTTGGCATCCTCTACTACGCCATCCAATACAAGAGGCGTTCGCTCCAGAAGTGGCACTGGATCCGGACCGCCCTGCGATGCGGACCACTGCGCAAAGACATCGTGTTCCGCCCCTGGCTCTGGCCGTCCGCATGGCTGGGATTCCTTGAGGCCATCCTCCGCGCCGCCGTCACCAAACCAGCAACTCACACCGCGCCATCGATTAACGCGCCCTCCACCCCCTGATCCCGTCCCCCGTCTCCTGTCTCCCCCCGCCCCCCCATCTCCCAACTCCTATCTCCCAACTTCCGCGCCCTTGGCG
>CAYSZK010000135.1:0-10876 GCA_964435495.1 uncultured Verrucomicrobiales bacterium | reverse complement strand
GCCACCCCAACTCCCTCCAGCGCCGCCCGCGCGGTAAGTCCGACAGGCTGCTAGGGGCGGGTGCCGCAAGCCCGGACCTGGAGAGGAGTCAAGCTCCCGGTCTTCCTGGGCGCTCTGGACCATGCCGGAGACACGCGGCCAAAGGGGCGCGTGGCGGCGGGAACCGGACTTCAAGGTCCATCCCCGCGCAGCCGGTGGGCGACCCTGTGTGATGCCCCCGCCTAGACTAAAAGGCCTGCCACGCTTTCGGCTGTTTCGTCTCGTGGCGCACCCGGCGGCATCCCCCGCCCCAACGCGGAAAATCGCCGGAGCCAGCCCAACCCGTTACTCGGCTTCCGCGCCCGCCCACGCCACAAACGCCCGCTCCAGCGCCGCTGAATTCTTTGCGACCCGCGCTCGCTCCGCCTGCCACGCCGCCCATTTCCATGGCCCCCGTCCCCCGCGGTCCGCGCCCGTCCCGCCCGTTGCCTCATGCCGGCCCCTGGCGATCCATCGCGCTTCCAGCGCCAGCACAAGGTTCGCCACGCGATAATGGTAACGCTGGCGCGGCTCCAGCGCCACGGGACCAAACATCACAGCACCCCCTGCGGCGGCGGCCGTCCGGGACTCGTTCTCTTGCGCCAGCTCCGCCATCACCGCCGCAAACGCTCCGTCCCGGACAAGCCCCTCCCGCCCAAACTCGCGCCAAAGCACCCGGTGCACGCGGATATCCTTGAGCGCCCGTTCCACGATCTCGCCCGCCGGACACGCCAACCCGTCCTTCGCCGGCGCCCAGAAATCCGGCGCGTTCGGATCGCGCCCCATGGCCGCAAACCGGCTCATCACCCGAGTCCGGTGTTCCTCCAGCCAGAAATGCAGCTCCCACGCGGCCACGGAATCGCCGTTGACCCGAATGACGCACGCCTCTCCCGCTCCGGCGCCCGCCCCTGCCCGCCCCACGGCCAGCAGCGCGCAAACGGCCACCAGGAACGGCGTCCGCCGGCTCATGGAATCGCCACCCCCAGCCGCCAAAACAATCTGCCGTCCTCCGCTTCCGGCCAGCCAATCCGAATCTCGGAAACGCCGTCCCCCAAAGGCACAACGGACACGTTCCCGGCCAGAAGCCCTTCCCAAACGCCCGAAACTGATTCCCAGCTTGCCACCTCCCGCCAGCCCGCCAGGTCCGTGGAGGCAAACACGCGCACTGAAACATCCCGCAATCCCGCCGCCAGCGGAAACCGGAAATGCAACCCCGCGCCGCCGTTGCCGCCGCCGCCCATCCCGGCGAACCTGGCCCCCGATGCCAGCGGCAACCCGCCCGCATAATGAAACGCCAGCGGCAACCCGGCCATCGACGGATCGCCGGGAACCGCCGTCCCCGGCAACCCTTGATCCAACAGCCACGTATGAAAATCGCCATCGAACCGCGACACCACCAGTCCGCCAAAGAAAACGCCCGCCCCGCGCGCGAACAACCCGCACCGCCCCGATCCTATCACCCCGTCCGTGGCCGCCACCACCTTCGTTCCGTTCACGCGGCCCACCAACGACGCGCCCTCCAACGCAAAGTCCATCTGGAACGTCCCGCCCGCCGTCCACGCGACCGCGTTGCTCGCCAGGACCGTGGCCGCGCCCGCTTCGTTCACCCGCTCCAACCGGACCGCCAGCCGTTCCCCGTCCAACGCGGCCGCCATCATGCGGTAATGGGCGCCGGAGGCATCCTCCCGCGCCATCAGCCCGCCCTCGGCCGGCTCCGGCACGCGCAGTTCCGCGGACAGCAGCATGTTCGAGTGCGAGAACAGCCCGCGCGCCATCCGGTTGGCCCCCGACCCCGTCGAAACCACGCCGCTTCCGCCGCTGTTCGTCACCGCAAACCCGCCCTCGGCCAGCTCGAAGAACACCAGCGGATCGGCGTTCGCGAAGTCATCCGCCTGCAACGTGTCCGCCGCAAGCCCCGGAGCGGCGCACGCCCCCCGCACCGGCCCCGCATCCCCGGGAACCGGATATCCCCACAAATCCCGCCCGCCATTGCCGGGGATCAGCGCCCCCGCGTTGCTCGAGGCGAGAAGCGGCGAATCCGACCGCAACTTGTAACCGTCCAGCGTCCCCAGCCCTTCCCCGCCCGAACCCGGGGCCAGCAACCCGGACCCGCCCGTGAACGCGTTCGCATCCGGCGGAAGGTTGGAAACCGCCAGCCCCGAATACGCGTTGTGCGAAAACGCGCCTTGCAACGCCCCGTTGACCGAGGCAAATCCCGCCGCGCCGCTCTCGTTGACGATGAGGTTGTTCTTGAATTCGTACCGGTCCGCCGTCCGCCGTTCCTTGAGAATGGCCGGATTGCGATGGGCGCCCAGAAACAGGGTGTTGTTGTAAATCCGGGCCGGCGTGTTCTGGCTCATCTGGAAAATCATGCCTTTGTCGTTCTGGCTGATGTTGTGGCGGCAGATGACCGGGGCCGAGTCGGTCGAGATGAAATCCATCAGGCCGTTGGCGTTGTCGTGGCTGTAGCTGTATTGCCATACAGTCCCCGGCGATCCGCCGTCAGCGTCGTACATGCACCCCTCGTGCACCGGCGGGTCGCCCTGGGCGTTCCCGCCCCGATGATCGAACACTTCGTTGAACTGGAACACGGTACCCCGGCAGCGCCACGAGAAAAATGTGTTGCCCGTGTCGTTCACGCCCACCGGACCGCAGAGGTTCCGCTCGAAGAGTCCCGTCTCATCCGCGCCCATCGGCACAAAAGCGTTCGACGACATCTCCCGCGCCGTGCAATTGCGGACCACCAGCCCGGTGAACCGCGTGCTGGTCCAGTTCGCCGATCCCACCCCCTCCAGCGCCGCCCGCGACATGGTCGTCACCGCGCACCCGTGGACCCGCTCAAAATGGCAGCCGTCAATCGCCACCCCGTCAAACCGCACCGGCGAACCCGCCTCGAAATCGCTGGCCACGATCCGGATCGCGGCGCTGTTGCGCGACAAATCGCTGTGGTAAACGCCGCCCACGTCCCGGAACACCAGGTTCTCAAAGCGCAGACCCCCCACCACCCCCGGCGCGCCAATCCCCGCCGTCACCAGGATTCCGTGCCGCAACGCCGTGCCGTTGGCAAGAAACGATCCAACGCTCGCGCCTTCCACAAGCCCGTCCACCCGCGACGCCCCGTCCTCCTCGTCGTGAAACCAGACCGTGAACCGCGGATCGGTGCTGAACGCCGCGCCCGCGGGGTTCGTCACGGTCACGGTCCCGGGCAGCGCCGGGTTCACCAGGCGCACGCCCTGCCCCCCGCCAGGCAACGCCACCACCTCCATGTTCTCAAGCGCGCCATCCTCGGCCTCAAGCCGCACCCGCTCCCGTTCATACACCGGATGGTAAAACTCCAGCGCGTCCACATGCACGTTCTCGGCCCCGTCCGGCGTCACCCGCACCCCAACCCGCGCGCCGGGGTCGGCGTCAAAGGTCGCCCGCACGATGTTGTGGGACAGGTTTCCCACGGCCGGTTCCGTCCCGCCCGGATCCGCGTTGGTGATCTCAAGGTCGCGGAAGGTCCAATGGGACTGGTTGTGCAGCCGGATCACCGCCCGGCTCATTCCGCTCAGCCCCCCGCCATCCAGCACCGGCGCCGGGCCCGCGCCATACGCGCCGACCGTCACCGGAAACCCGTTCGTGCCGCCGCCCCGCGGCGCGAGGCTGCCCCGCCAATAACCGCCCCGGCGCAGCAGCAGCGCGTCGCCAGGGCCAAACTCGTGCGCGCCCGCCCGTTCCAGGCTCCGCCACGCAGCCGCCTCCGTCAACCCGTCGTTCCCGTCGTCCCCATCCATGCTGTCCAAATACCGGGTCACGCCCTCGGGTCCGGGCCCCGGCCCCGGCAGCTCTTCAATATCCGGCGCCGAAGCCGACGCCACCTCCGCGAACGTCCGCCCCATCCGAATCTCGTCCAATGAGCCCTTGAACTCCGTGCCGCCGCGCATCCACAACCACCGCGCCGCGCCCGGCGCCGGCAAATCCCCCGCAATCCCCGCGCCCGACCCGTCCGGCGGCGTCCCCGCCGCCGGGTCCGGGTTCAACCAAACCGTCAGCGTGTCGCCGCCCGCCGCGTCCACAAACCGGAACCGGACCACCAGCAGGTTCACCCCGGGCGCCGCCGCCAGCTCATTGCCGAACCCCGTGGGCGAACCCTGGGAACTCCCCGGCATCTGCCCCCGCACATCCCCATGCGGGCTGGCGTTGGTGAGCGTGGCGGACTGATTGGGCCGCGCGTCCAGCAGGACACCGAAATACTCCGCCGTGGACGGCGAGGCGCTCCCGGCCAGGGGCACAACATTGGCGTTGCTGTTCGTGCCGTCGAACTCGAACAGGCACGAAAACCACAGCTCGGACCCGTTCGTTCCAACGCTTGACGAATTCCACTGCCTCGCCCCGGCCACATCCGACGAACCCAAGGCGTCGGCCACCTTGTTGGTCGCGCTATACACCCCCGCGCGCGCAAGCCCGGGCGCTCCAACGCCAAATGGCGTCTTGCCCCCCGACGCCGCCCACGCCCCAATCCAAACCCCGGCCCCGCCGTCCGCCCCCGCCAAACTTCCGCCCGCCCCGTACCCGAAGGGTTCGTGAACCAATCCTCCCCCCGCCGCAATCGCCACCGCCAGCGCCCAAGCGCACGCAACCGCCGGCAGCCTTGAAAACCGGGCTCGATTCATCAGAGCGTCAAGCCCGCGCCGCGTCCGCCCGCCGCCCGCGCAAGACCGCGGCCACCAGGATCGCCCCGCCCAGAAACAGGACCGGCGCCGCCGGCTCGGGAATCAGGAACAGCTCCGGCGCCAGCGCCACGTCCGACAACCGCACCTCGTCCAGATAGCCCGAGAAAACCGAACCGGCGCTATTGGCTTCCGTCGCCGACGACAGGCCCCCGATCCGCAGCGGCACAGCCGCGTTGGCCAGGTTGAAATTGCTGAACATAAGCGTTTGCGAAAGCAGCGCCCCGCCCGCAAGGTTCGTCGCCAGATACACCGTCGTTTGCCCGTTGCTGTAGGTCATCGCAAGGAACGCGTCCGCGCCCGCCGCCACCGCCAGGTTCGAGAAGGTCTGCACATGATTCGTCGTGCCGTTGCCGAAGACCACCCGCGGACGGAACACGCCGTTGTCGTTGATGATCCCCACGCCAAACGCCTGGTTCGCCGCGGCGTTTCCATACACCGAAACCATGTAATCGGATGTGTTGTTTCCCGGCGCCGTCCCGCCGCTGTCCATGTTGAAAAACGTTTCCACCGTCAACGTTGAAGTGAAGTCGAACAGCGCATTGTCCGCGGCGGTGAACGTCCGCCGCGTTCCAGCAGTTCCCCCGTCCAGCGTGCGCGCCATCCATTCGTTGGTCGCGGATTGGACCGTCTTCGGAAACGTGGCGCCTGGTCCCGAGCCCGGCAACACCGCGTTGGTCGCGCTGTTTTCCGCGCTGAGGGAGAGGCCGTTTGGGCTTGAGTCCAGGAGATAGCTTGCGCCCTCAAACCGGTAGTGCGCCACTGTGGCGCCCCCGCTTGGCGCAGCCATCGCCGCCCAAAGCAGCACCCCGGCCGCCACGCCCCCGCACGCCATGATCCCGTCGCTTGTCTTTCGCATGGGAACAGTCTTGCGCCGCGCCGCGTTCCTGGCTATCGCAAACACGACAATCTTATGGTTTATTTGCGACATCGCGACGGGTTGCCCGGCCTCCCCGGCGCCCCCCGCGAACAGCCCATAGTCTTCGCCGGCAGGCTCGAGCGGGAATACGCCCGCCAGTTCCTTGTCCACATGGCCGCCCGCCTCCGCAACTGGCCGCTCCGCCCCCTGGAAATCTTCGACACCGTCCACCTCCCCCCGCCCCGCGCGCTCCGGCGCGCCGCCGCCATTGTCGCCACAGTCACCTCTCCCGCCATGGCCCGCCGCCTGCTCCCCTACAGGCGCAAGGTGCTCAACCTCTCCTCCTCCCGCTTCGGCGCCCCGTTCCCCACCGTGGCCGTGGACGGTCCCCGCCACGGCGCCGAAGCCGCCGGGCACCTGCTCGCCCAGGGTGCCCGCCATCTCGCCATCTTCGAGCCCCGGCCCGATTATCCCCATCACACAGGCTTCCTCCGCGCCGCCGCCGCCGCCGCCGCTCCGGCAACGCTCCTCGCCAACGCCCGCCAGGTTCTCCGCTGGATGCGCGCCTCGCCGGAACCCGCCGGCCTGTTCACGCTGGACAACTGGAACGCCGTCAGCCTCCTCAACCACGCGCTGTCCGAAGGCATCGACGTGCCGGACCGCCTCCTCATCATGGGCGGCGAAGGCGATCCCCTCCCCGGCAGTCTCGCCCAGAAGGGGCTCTCGTACATGGCGCCCCCGTATGAGGCCATCTGCGAGCGCGCCGGGGCCCTGCTCCACGCCTTCATCCATCACGCCCAACCCCTCCCCGCGCGGCCCGAATGGTTCGCGCCCCGCGCCGCCGTCATCGATCGTTCAACCGATTTCGTGGATGCCTCCGACCCCGCGGTCCGCCGCGCCATCGGCTTCATCCACGATCACGCGCACGAACCCATCGAAATCGAAGCCGTCGCCAGGCATGCCGGCCTGCCCCGCCGCGCCCTCGAACGCCGCTTCCAAAAATTCCATTCCCGCGGCATTCACGGCGAGATTCTGCGCTCCCGCCTCACCCGCGCCCGGCGCCTGCTCGCCACCACGGATTGGACGGCCGGCAGGATCGCCTACGAATGCGGGTTCGCGAGCCAATCCCATTTCGGCAAAGTCTTTCTCGCCGCCGAAGGCCGGACCCCCCTCCAGGTCCGCCGCGCCGCCGGCGCCTGATACCCGCCCAACCGCGAAACCCGCGCGCCGGCGGGTGGGTGGGGGCACAAAGGTGGAGGCACAAAGGGACAGGCCAGAAGCCGGAGTGTCCAGGAAGTTAAAGATTCGGCGCCTTGCTGGGCAGGGCCACGGAAAACCGCCGCGAACGACGCACAACGGGACATGCCATGTGTCTTTCAAATACGAAAAGTGAACGGCGGCCAGGGCGGTGCGGGCGGCCGCGCCGCGGGCCTCAAAAGCTTTCCGCGGGGGCGGGTTTGGCGGGGGGCGGGCGTTCGGCCGTCAGCTCGATTTCTAGGGCGCCGCCGTTGGCGATCCCGGCGTGAAGGAACGAGAGATCTTCGAGAGGTTTGCCGTTGAGCTTGGCGGACTTGACGAAGACGTGGCCGGGCTGGAACTCGGGAACGGTGATGCGCAGGGTTCGGCCTTCGGGCCAATGAATGGCCGTCTCAGGAAAGAGCGGGGCGGTTACGAAGTAACGGTCGCTGCCGGTAATGTTGTAGATGCCGAGCGCGGCGAGGACGTAGCGGGCGCTGAGGGCGCCGCCGTCGTCCTGGGCGACACCACCGGGGGGCGGGCCGTAAGCTTTGTCGAGCATCATCCGGTTGTATTCGCTCGCGATATCGGGGCGGCCGACGAGATGGCCGAAGTAGGGGACCATAAGCCCGGGCTCGTTGTTGCCCCAAAGCCAATGCGGCTTGTTCTCCATGAACCACTCGAAACGCGCGATGGCCTTTTCGCGCCCGCCCATCTTCGCGATCAACCCGGCCGCGTCGTGGGTCATCGGGTAGTAGTGATAGACCCAGCCGGAGCCCTCGCAGAACGCGAAGTTGGGCCCCGGCGTCTTCGGATCGAATCCCTCGATGAACGCGCCGGTCGCGCGGTCGCGTGGATGGATGAAGCCGCGGAAGCCGGCGGATTCAATCTCGGGATTCCACAGGGTCACCCAACGCAGGCTGCGTTCGCGGTAGCGCCTGGCTTTTTCGGCGTCGCCCATCCGGCTGGCCATCCATGCGGCGAGGTGGTCGTTGTAATACCATTCGAGCACGCGCGAGGTGTCGTGGCCGAAGGTGCGCATGCCGAGGAAGCCGTCCCCGGCGTATTCCTTGACGGAGGCGCGGACGACGTCGGCATGGTGGCGCAGCCAGGCATAGACGCGATCCTCGGGCAGCGGCACGCCTTTGCGGATGAGTTCGACGAGGAAATTGCCGGGGTTCTGCCCGCCCTGCGAGAAGCCGCCCGACGGATCGTTGGCGTGCCACCACTTGTTTTCGCGGCATTTCTCGATGTTGGGCTTGGCGGCGTTTTGCGCGAGGGCGGTGTCGAGGCGGTTGAGGAACGAGAGCGCCTGCTCGCGGGCTTTTTCCGGGTAGAGCGTGGCCACCAGCGGATAGACCGTCATCCAGGTGTCCCAGGTGTTGATGACATCATCCCAGAGCGGTTCGCCGTTGCCGAAGGGGCTGTCGGTCGTGCGGTCGCGCGGGGCTTTCTGCGTGTTGTAGAGGGTGGTGTAAAAGCGGCGGCGGGCCTCCTCGAGTTCGGGCGTCGGCGGGTCGGGAAGCGTGATCTCGACGCGTGACAGGACATCGTTCCAGGCCGCGCGACAGGCTGCGCGCGTTTTGTCGAAATCGCCCGCCGCCATGTCGCGCTCAACCATCTCGCGCGCCGCCTCGACACTGCGATACGACAGCGCCAAGGCCATCCCGACGGGCGCGCCGCCCTTGGTGTCGAACCGGAGGAAGCCGCCCCCGCGCACCGGTTTCCTCCCATTCTCGGGCGAAAGATCGAGCGTGGTTTGCCCTTCGCTGACCTCGCCGCCCTGCCACGTCCCGGCTGCCGTCGCCGGCTGGCTGAACTTGGCAAAAAAGTGGAACGCCCGCACCCTTCCGGACATCGTGCCGGCCTTCGGGTCGAGCGTGATGCTGGCGGTCCCAGGTTCGGGACCTCTCTTGGCGTCCGGAGCGTCCGGGTCCTCGAGGCCCGAGTCGGGGTTTTGGTGGTAAATCAGGTCGAGCGAAACCACGCCGTCCTCGGTCTTCGGGAAGGCAAAGCGATAAAAGGCGGTGTCATGCGCGGCGGTGACCTCGGTGCGGATGCCGAACTTGCTCGCTGTCACCGCATAGTAACCAACCTCGGCCACCTCGCCGGTTTTCCCGGACTCGCGATCCTTGATCCGCGGCTGGACTCCGACGGTGGGCGTGATGAGCGGGTAGCCGTAGGCCGAAGGCCCGTAGAACCCGACCAACCGCATCTGGGCAAACCCGCGCAGCGGCGACTCCGGAGCGTACCCGGCCGACGACCTTGGATTGAATGACTCAGGCCCCGGAAAAATCGCGCCCCACGGGCGTTGGACGCCTGGGTTGTGCCCCGCGACACCCTGGGTTCCCCACATCGGCTCGACGTAGGCGGCGGGATCGGCCGCAGCCACCAGGGAACCCGATGCCAGGGCGAGCGAGCAGAAGAGCGACCAAGCTTTCATTTTGAGCCCCGAAGAGAAAGACCGGAGGGAGCGGGGATTTACCATGAAGGGCATGGGGGAAGGGCGTTGGGAATGAGCGGACGACCTTTCCTCATTTGAGCTGCCAGCCGTATTCGGCCATTGTGTCGGCGACGACCTGGCGGATGTGCCGGTCGATCTCAGGGGTGATGAGTGTTTTGACCGTGTCGCGCATGGCGGGCGATTCCTGGCCGATGACATAGCGTTTGCCCTGTTTCCATTTGTTATCGCCGGGGTCGAACTGGTAGGCCAGCGCGGTGGCGGGCCTGCCCCAGAGCGCCGAGCCGATGGCGTATTGCAGGAGGGCCGTGCCGACACCGCTGGCATGGAGCGAGTCGCCATAGATCCAGTTGCTGGCGACCCCTTCCGGCTTCTCGGTGCTTATCAGCTTGTGGGCGATGTGCCCGCACGGAATGATCGGCACATCGAGCGCCATGCTCAGGGCCTTGTAGTTGGCAAGCGTGTTTGCGAAGCCCTTCCCATAGTAGCTCTCGGCATCGAGCGGGTCGCTCTTGGTCTTCACGGGATCGGTCAGCCACTGCATGTAAAAATACACCTTGGCGCCCTTCGCCTTGGCGGCCTCGACAAGCTGCTTTCCGTAGATGGTGAAATCCCCCTCGACGACCCACCCGCCGCCGGCGCCCCGCTCGATACGGTTGTCGCCTTTCTCGGTGTCCGAGTAGCCCTGCAAAACGACGATCTCCCATGGCTTCCCATCCGGCGTCCCAAGCGCGATGGCATCGAGAGCCGGAACGAAGCCCAGCTCGGCGAACTTCGGCTGGTCGTAGATCCCCTTCTTCCAAAGCGTAGTCTCGCCCGAGATGCGGAAGCCCGCCTTTTGCAGTTCGTGCGCAATGCCCTTCCCCGTGAAGAGCTTCGGCATATCGTTCGGGTTGGCAAGCACGTGCGTCTTGAAGGTCTCGTTCCAAATCTGGATGCGGTGGGCGTTCAACTTCGGCAGCCCGTTGGTTTCCGCCATCGCGTTCAAGTTCTCGTCCATCGTTCCCGTCAGGCTGTTCCCGATGAACAAAACGCTCGGCCCGACCGCGGGCTCGGCCGCACGGGCCGTTCCGCCGGGCGGCAACGCGAACATGAAGGCGGACAAGGCGGGCAGAAGGCACGAGCGCATGGTCATTGCGATAATCCCAAACCCGGGGCCGTCAAGGGGCATTCCAAACCCGGAATCGCGCGCGTCTTCGGCCGGCGGCCGCGCCGGCCTTCCCCGAAGCCCGGTTCACGGAACCCGACGATTCTAACGGCGATTCCTCCTCAGCAAAGCCAGCAAACCCAGACCTCCAAGCACGAGCACGAGCGTGGCCGGTTTGGGGACCGCGAGGAACTCGACCGCAGAATAGACGTAGCGGTTGGCGCTGCTGTTAGCCAGCGCGCTGTAGTTCAGGTCGATGGCGCCGTTCGAGGCGGGATCGAAGCTGTCAAAATAGACGCGGCTGGCGCTGCCCAGCAAATTGGTGTGCAGGACGGTCTGCCCGTCCTGGGGCGTGCCCGCGTAGCTGTTGCCGCCGTTGTTCCGGACGTTGAGCGAGCCGAGCACCAGTGAGTCCGGCGCGCCAGAAAGCGTAAGCGAGACCG
>CAYSZK010000134.1:0-10908 GCA_964435495.1 uncultured Verrucomicrobiales bacterium | reverse complement strand
GCGCCCGCCCAGGCCCAGCCAGCCTCCCCGCCTCCCCACTGTCTGAACCGCAGAGCCCCCCATTTTAACTCTTGGATTCTCCGCTGGACATGCGTAGCATGTTGGCCAGCGAGCATTTACGGAGCCATTGCTTGGTCAAGGTTGCAGTTGCCAGTCAAAAGGGCGGCGTGGGCAAAACCACGGTCGCGTTGAACCTCGCCTGCGCGCTTGCCGAGCGCGGGTGGCGCACGCTCCTTGTCGATGCCGATCCCCAGGGCGCCATCGGCCTCTCGCTATCCGGCGACACCGAAAGCGCCGGCGGCCTCTTCGAACTGGTCCACGAGGCGCGCGCCCTTGACCAGGTCGCGTTGCGCACCCGCATCGAACCGCTTCGCATCGTTGCCGCCGGCCAGATTCCCCCGGAAAAGAATTCCGAATGGTTTGTCGCCGCCCAGGAGCCCGGATGCCTCGCCCCGCTGTTCCAGCAGGCCGGCCAGGACGGCTACGACATCGTCCTGGCCGACACCGCGTGCGGCGTCCACGGACCCACGCTTGGCGTGCTGCGCCAGTCCGATCACGTCCTGATCCCCCAGCAGTCCGAACCGCTCGCCGGGCGCGCGCTCAAGCATTACCTCGAAGTCCTCGCCCAGGTGCTCAAGGAAGGCGCCGCCTTCCGCATCGCCGGCGTCGTGGTGACCATGCTTAACTACGAAAGCGAGGAATCCCAGCAGATCGCCACCGAGCTGCGCGAGAGCATCCCCTACAACCTCGTCTTCAACGCGACGATCCCGCGCGACGCCGCCTTCCTGCGCGCAAGCATGAAGGGCCTGCCTGTCCAACTCATGGACCCCTCCCTCGCGCCGGTCGCGAAAGTCTTTTCCTACCTCGCCGCCGAGATCGAGCAGCGCCTCGACCTCGCCCAGGCCGAACCGGAATTCGACAATGCCCCGCTCCTCACTTAACCGGAAATCCCTCGAAGGCCTCTTCGAAGCCAGTGGCCTCGCCAAGCCCAAAAGCCCCAAACCCGGCAAGGCCGCCGGGGAACAATCCCCCTTTGTTTCCGACGCCGGGTCGCCCCCGCCCCCGGAGCCCGGCGGCGGCCCCGCCCCCGCCGGCGACCTGCGCAACCAGCTCGCCGAAACCCAAAAACGCCTCGATCAGGCGATCGTCGAGACCGCCAAGGAGTCCGGGGAAATCGCCCGGCGCGAACGCGAACTCCAAAGCCGCCGCGAGCACGTCTCCAAGCTCCAGGAAAAACTCGACGCCCTCGTCGCCGACCTCAACCACAGCCAGGAGCGCGGCGACCAGCTCGAACGCGATCTCGCCGACGCCCACGCCCGCGAGGCCGACCTCACCGGACGGCTCGAATCCACCCGTTCCGACCTCGAATCCACCCGCGAAACACTCGACGACACCCGCGCCTCCCTCGAAAACGAGTCCGCCCTGGCCGCCGAGCTCACCCGCAAACTCGAACAGCGCCAGCAGGACGTCGCCGGCCTGGAGGAGGACGCCCGCGCCCTCCGCCGCGAGGTCGCGGACCTCGAGCAACAAAAACGCGCCGTCGAAGCCGACCGCGATCGCGCCGACCGGACGCTCACGGAACGGGAAGCCAGCCTCGCCGCCGCGAAAACCGAGCTGGAGCGCCGCCTGGGCGAGATCGCCGAAGGCGCCGCCCGCGCCCGCGAACTCGGCGCCCAGGTCGCCGCCCTCACCGCGGACAGGGACGACCTCGCCCGCAAACTCGAAGCCGCCAACGACGAAATCCAGCGAAAGTTCACCATTCTCGGCGAACGGGAACGCGACCTGGACGGCAAGCGCGCCCAGTTGTCCGCCCTGGAACGCGAGGCCGAAGGCCTCCGCAAGCAGCTCGCCGAATCCGCCGCCGCCCACCAGGACCTCTCCGCCCGCTTCGACCAGGCCGGCGGGGAAATCACAACGCTTCGTGCCACCCTCGCCGAGCGCGAAAGCGACGTCGAATCCAAGCGGGTCCATGTCACCTCCCTGGAACGCGATCTGGACGCGCTCCGGCGCCAGTTCGAGGAGGCCGCGCGCTCCGGCGGCACGTTGCGGGAGGACCTTCAGGCCGCCCGCGGCGACATCGACCGGCTCACCGGAGAACTCCAGGCCGCCCGCGAAGCCACAGCCCGCGCCGAGGACGGCCTCGAACGCACCCGCGGCGAACTCGTCTCCACAGACGAAGCCCGCGCCAGCCTCGAACGCGAGCTTCAGGAAGCCCGCGCCCAAATTGGCCAGCGCGATGCCGCCCTGGAGGAGCGCGCCCGCCAGATCGAAGAGGCCGGACGCCGCGTCGCGGGCCTGGAAACCGATGGCGCCAGGCTCCGGGGCGAGATGGAGGCTGCCCAATCCCAGCGCGCCGATCTTTCCCAAAAACTCGAAACTGCCCACGGCGAGATCGAGCGCCTCCGCCTGGAAGTGGGGAGCGGCGCGCGGGAGCTGGAAGCCGGGCGGCAGCACGCCGCGACGCTCGAGCAGGACATCGCCCGGCTGCGCGAGGACCTCGACGGCGCGCGGCGCCAGGCGGAATCCTCCTCCGCCGCCCACCGCGACGCCTCCAACCAGGTTCTCGGCCTCAACAGCGAGCTCAATTCCTTCCGCCTCCGGTTCGACGAGCTGCGCGCCGGCCTGGAAAAGGCGCGCACCGACGCCGGCGAAAAGGCTTCGCTCCTCGCCGAAATGGAGAAGGAGCTGCGCACCCGCCAGGAGCATCTCGGCGGCCTGCGGCACGAAATGGACCAGCTTCGCGCCGAGAACGAGTCCATCGTCAAATCCCGCGAAGCCGTCGAACTCCAGTTGCGCGAGGCCCTCGAACGCAACGACTCCGCCGCCAAGGAAATCAGCGGCCTGCGCATGCAGATCGAGGACGGGCGCTCGCTCCTCCAGAATTCCCGGCGTGAGGCCGAGGAAAAGGCCGCCCTCCTCGAAGCCAAGGAAAAGGACATCTACGTCCGCCAGGAACGGATCACCAGCCTGCAGCAGGAGTTGGAGAGCCTCAAGAGTTACCTGGAGGAAACCAAGTCCCGCCTCGCCGGTTTCGTCCGGGAACGGGATGAAAAGGCCGCCGAACTTGAGGAACGCAACCGCGAACTCGAAGAACGCCGCCAGGAAATCGAAGCGCTCCGCGCCGAATGGGAAGGCGCCCGCGCCGATCTCGAAAACACCCGCGCCCGCCTCGCCGAGGCCGAGGCCGAATCGGCCAGGCGCCAGGAACAGATCAACGCGCGCGAAGACGAGCTGGGCCGCCGCCAAAGCCGCATCGACGGGCTCTCCCGCGAATTGGACGACACGCGCGGCCAGCTCGAATCCAGCCGCCACGAGTCGGAGCAGAAATCCGCCACGCTCGCCGAACGCGACCAGGCCCTCGCCGACCGGGAAAAACGCATCGCCGGCCACGAACGCGACGCCGCGGACCTCCACTCGCGCCTTGACGAAACCACCCGCGACCGCGACCTGCGCGCCGCCGAGGCCTCCGAACGCGCCGGACGCATTGCCGCCCTGGAGGCCGAAACCGCGGACCTCCGCGGCGGCATCGATCGCCTCAAGTCCGAGATCGAAGCGAAGGGCGCCGAGCTTGCCGCGCGGGAGAACGAGGCGCGCGAGCGCGACGGGCGCGTCCGGTCGCTCGAAGAGGAGATCAGCGCGGTGCGCCAGGAATTGGACGCCACGCAGCACCGCCTCGACGAGACAACGTCCGACGCGGGGCGCCTCAGCGAATCCCTCTCCGCCAAGTCCGCGGAAAGCGCCGCCCGCCAGGAACGCGTGGACGCGCTCGAAACCGAGATCGCCGGCGTCCGCACCGAGTTGGGCAACACCCAGCACGCCCTCGACGAGGCGCGCGGGGAACTCCGCGCCCGGATCGCCGACATCGAACGGCTCAAGGCCGAAATCGAAGACCGCCAGGGACGCCTCGACGGGCTCCTGGAGGATTTGCGCACGGTCCGCAACGAGCTCGAACAGGCTCGGACCCAATTGGAGGAAAGCCGCCGCGACGGCGAGGCCAAGGCCGCCACAATCGCCGAACGCGACACCGATCTCGCCGCGCGCCATGAGGAGATCGTGGCTCTCGGACGGGAAGTCCTGCGCCTTCAGGGCGAGGGCGAGAGCCTCACCACCCGCCTCGCCGCCGCCACCAGCGACAACGAGGCCAAGACCGCCACGCTGCGCGACCGCGACGGCGAACTCACGGTCCGCGCCCGGACGATCAAACAATTTGAGGAGGACAAGGCGTCCCTTGAAACGGCCCTCGCCGAAACCCGCGCGGCCTTGAGCGGCGAAACCGGCAAGCGTGAAACGGCGGAGGGCCGGCTCCAAGCCACGGAAGCCGACCTGGCCGCGACCAAGCGGAAGCTCGAAGAGGCCTCCGCCCGCGCCGCCAAAGCGGAGGAAGGCGAGGCCCGCAAGTCCGTCCAGATTACCGAACGCGAGCGCGCGCTTGCCGCCGCGCGGGAAGACGTGGAGAAGCTTGAGAAACAGCTCGCCCTCGCCGCGGAGGAAATGCAGTCCGCCCAGCGCCAGGCCGGCGCGGCGTCCGCCCTTCTCGCCAATGATCCGGCCATGACCCCGATCAAGGCGTTTGTTTCGCTCCAGAAGGAACTCGGCGCCGCCCGCGAGCGGGTGACAACGGCCGTCCGCGAAGCCCAGGAACGCGCCGCGGACGTCGCCGTTCGCGACCGGCAGCTCGCCGACGCCCGCGAGGAGCTGGCCGCCGCGAAGCTCCAAGTCGCGCAGCTCAGGAAAGCCGGGTCGGGATCGCCGGTGATTTGACCCGGGACGCACCCGGCCGCCTCCTATCGGTGGGTGTAAGGCGGCGATCCATCAGGATTGACCACGACGTCATGCCTGGCGCTCAACTCATGCCGGAATCCGTGGTTGCGGCGGCGGTGAGGAAGGCCGCGCGGCGCGCCAGTTCCTCCCTGGCGGCGCGGCGGCGGGAGGGTTCACCGAACGCGAGGCCGGGCTCTTCCCTTCGCCCCTCCGTTCCCGCCAATCCGAACGCTTGTAACATGCAACAAATCGACGACCTCAACGGCGCCGTGATCGTCCGCAACCGCGATATTCCGCCCGCCAGGGACCAGCCACAGGTAATCGGGATGACCAATGACCACCTTGCGCTGGTCGGAAAGGAAAAGGGTATAAGGGCGAAAAGGGGCTTGCTCTTGGGCCTTTTTGATCTGTTCCGCCGTCATGGGGACACACTACTTCGCAGCATGTTCATTGTCGAACTCCGCACGCTCCCGCCCCGGCCAGACGGGCCAGCACCTTCTCGTACCCGGCGCGGACGCTCGCCTTGACCGCCGCCAGATCCTCCAGCATCGCGGCGGCGTTGGGGAAGGCCGCGCGGCGCGCCAACTCCTCCCTGGCGGCCGGGTCCTTCGGAATGGCGGTCCGGGCGCTTGCGTCGAACCGGCGGATCACCGACTCGAGCCGGCGCAAAAATTCGTAGCCCTCCCGCAACGGCGCGGCCTCCTCCGCGCCCTCCGCGGCCATGGCTTCAAGAACGCCGCGGGTGGCGGGCTCGGCCAGGCCTTTGCGGGCCTGCCACGCTTGCGCCGCAAACTCCACGTCCATGATGCCGCCCGGCGCGGTCTTGAGCTCCAGCTCGGCGTGCCCGTCTTTCCCGCGCCCGCGCGCGACAAGCTCGCGCATGGCGGCCACCGCCTTGGGCCATTCAGTATCGGACGCGCGGGCGGTGGCAAGGCCGCGCACGGGTTCGAGAAACGCCGCGGCGCTCTCCTCCGGTCCGGCCACAAGGCGGAATTTCTGGAAGGCGAGGAATTCCCATGGCTGGGCGCGGACCTTGTAGTAATGGACAGCCTCGGGGATTCCGAGCGTGAGCGGTCCGGCGTTGCCCTCGGGCCGCAGACGCGCGTCGGCGCCATACAACCGCCCCTCGGGCGCGACGTGCGTGAGGCGGGAGACAACCTCGCGCGCGATGCCGGGTGTGCCTTCCAGAAAGACGAGGTCCAGGTCGCTGCCGTAGTTGAGCTCGCGCCCGCCAAACTTGCCGGCGGCCAGGACGATCAATCCGCCCGCGCCGGCGTCGTGAAGCACCCAGCGGAGGCAGGCCTCGGCCAGGGCGGTGTGCTGGGCTTCGCGGGCCGGGGCCGTGATGAGGCCAAGAACGTCCTGGATCGCGATGCGCAGCCCCTGTTCCCAACGCCAAAGCCGCAGGGCGCCAAGGGAATCCACCTCCGCGGCGAGCCGGGCGTACTCGTCCACGGACCAGACGGCGTCGATGCTGGCGTTGCGGCAGACGGTTTCGAGCCAGTCGGGGTGTGCCACCAGCAGATCGCGGAATTGGTGGCTGGCGTCAAACAGGCGCAGCAGCAGGTCCAGCACCCGCGGGCTTGACAGCCAGGTCTCGTAGAGATGGCCGCGGGACCCGTAGCGTTCCGCAAACCGTTCCAGGCCCACAAGCGCGTCGGCGGGGGCGGTAAGCCCGGCCAGATGCGACGCAAGAAGCGGCTCAAGGCGCTCGAACGCCTCGCGCGTGCGCGCGGGAACATTGGCGTGGGCCGGGCCATCCCGGAGTTGCACAGCCAGGCGCCGCACATCCTCGGGGAACGCCGCCCAAACGTTCGCACGCGCATCGGGCTGGGGCGCTTCCGCAAGCTGATGTTCAAACAAAGCCCGCACACGCGCGCGATGCCCGGCCAGCTCGGCGTCGAAAGTTTCCGTGGACGCAAACCCCAGCGACGCGGCCAGGGTGGCGCGGCGCTCCGGGTCCGTGGGAAGCTCGTGGGTTTGTTGTTCGTCCACCATTTGCAGCCGGTGTTCGACCCGGCGCAGGAATCGGTAGGCGGCGCGCAGCGCGTCCGCGGACTCGCGGGGCATCAACCCGGCGCGGAGCAGGGCGTCCAGGGCGCGCAGCGTGGAGGGTTCCTGGAGCTGGGGCTGCCGTCCGCCGTGGAGGAGCTGCGGGACCTGGATGGTGAACTCGATCTCGCGGATGCCGCCAGCGCCGCGTTTGATGTCGGTCTCCCGCGACTGCGCGTCGAGAATTTCGGTCTCGATGCGTTCCTTGACGCGGGCGATGCCCGTGAACATCGCCGGAGACAGGATGCGCGGATAACAAAACGGTTGCAGCGTGAGGCCGAAGTCGTAGGCAAGTTCTTCGTCCCCGGCGACGCGGCGGGCTTTCATGAGCGCGAGGCGCTCCCATGTGTCGCCAAAGGCCGCGTAGTAATTCTCGCAGCTTTCCACCGAGCGCGAGAGCGGCCCGGCGTCGCCGTCGGGCCGCAGCCGCATGTCCACGCGGAAGAGCCAGCCCGCCGCGGTGCGCGCGGCGACCGACGAGGTGAAGAGCGCCCCCCAGCGGTTGAACCATTCGTGCCGGGTGAGCCGCGGCGAGGCGTCTCCGTCCTCGGCATAGACAATCATGAGATCGACGTCGGAAGAGTAATTGAGTTCGCGCCCGCCGAGTTTCCCCAACGCGAGCACGATCCACGGCGTGCCGGACGGGCCGAAGCGCCCCTCGATCTCGCCCATGCTCAACACGGCGGCCTCGGCCAGGCAAACGTCCGCGAGCGCGGAAAGGTCCCCCAGGGATTCTTCCAGCGGCACGCCGAGCCAGTCCCGGAAACCAATCCGGAGCATCTCGCGGCGGCGGAACCGGCGAAGGGCGTCCAGCTTCGAGAGAAAGGAATCGGCCCCGGCCATGAACTCGCGCGCGTCGATACGAAGGCGCCGAAATCCGCGCGGCTCCGCCGCCGCCCCTTGCGCCAGCGTCCAGGCGCGCCATTCGGGAAACGCCGCGACGGAGGCTTGGGCGGCGTGGGCGAAGCCGAGGAAGGCGTCAAGACGGGGTTCAAGGCCGGGACCAGACATGGCGCGCACAGCCTAGCGCGCGGCGGACAACCAGCCGAGTTGAAATTCCGGACCGCGAAACGCGCGGGACATCGTGGGGAAGGGTTGCCGTTGGAATCCCGGCAGACGTTTTCCCCGGAGCGCCAAGATTCGGGAGAAACATTGAACCCACCGGACGCGCTTGCGTCCAATCGGAAAAGGGTTCAGGTTCTTGGCGGAATCTCGCGAAAGGAATTGGCGATGCACACGGTGGAGACGTTGGAGTTGTTGGGCGCGGCCCTTGGCCTGGGCGCGTTGTCTGGGCTGAGCCTGTATCTGACCGTGTTCGTCGTCGGCATGTCCCTGGATGCCGGATGGCTGGTGCTCAAGCCCGGCCTCGAACCGCTCCATGCCCTGGCCGATCCGTGGGTCTGGGGCATTGCGCTGGTGTTTTACATGCTCGAATTCTTCGCCGATAAAGTCCCCTGGGTGGACTCGCTCTGGGATTCGTTCCACACCGCGATCCGGCCCGTGGGCGCGATGTTCATCGCCGCCACCGCCCTGGGCGAGTCGCACGCGTCCATGGAAATCGTCGGCGCCCTGCTGGCCGGCACGGCCGCGCTGGCGATGCACACCACCAAGGCGGGCGCGCGCCTCCTGATCAACACTTCGCCCGAACCCTTCTCCAACATGGGCGCGAGCATGGTCGAGGACGTCGTTGTTGTCGCTGGCAGCATGTTCACCATCCACCATCCCATCGCGATGCTTTTCATCGTCTGCTTCGCCATGGGCGCCTTTGTCTGGTGCGCCCCGCGGCTCTTCCGATTCCTCAAGGCCCACATCCTTTTTGTCGCGGGCAAACTCGGCGCCGGCGGCCGCAACCCGCGCGAGCTGCCCCGTTACCTGCCGCACGAAATCGATCTCGCGCTCTCGGAGGGCGACGGCAAAGGCCTCACCGTCGCCTGGGCCGTTCCTTGTTTCACCGGCAAGATGCCGGCCATCGGGTCCAACTTGCGCGGCTACCTCGTGGCCCTCGACGGCGGACGCCGGATTTGTTTCGCCGGCAAGCGCGGTTTCGCCCGCGTTTCGGCGCCTGTGCCCCTGGAGGACGCGCGGGCGGAATACCGGCAACGTTTCCTGTTCGATGAAGTCGTCTTTTACCGCGCGGGCGCCGGCGTGCTCGCCTCGTTCCGGTTCCTCAAGCGCGACAGCGCCCTGGCCTCCCTGGCCGTCCTGAGCTTGGACGTGGAAAAGACGGTCCCCGAAGCGCCCGCATCGGCGCCAGACGCGCCCGCGGACGGCCCGGACTCGCGGCGGCTGGTTGCGACCTGATCGGGGCGGGGTTGCGGGGCGTGGGACGGCGCGAGGGGGCGCGGCGTCCAGAAGCGTTGAACAGCGCGGCCTTTTCGTGGTAATGTGCCGCATCGTGGCCCCGTAGCTCAGATGGATAGAGCAGAGGTTTCCTAAACCTTTGGTCGGCCGTTCGAATCGGCCCGGGGCCATTCACGGTGAACGCATGAACGCGCCCGGAGATTCCTTGCCAACAATAGCTCCAGTGGCGGTCTCCTGGCAGGCCTCCGACAAAGTCTTGAGGAAGAACCTTCGGTCATACGCGTCGAGGGACATGATCTGACGGCGGTTCCCCCGCGCCACCACAAGGTAAAATGCTCAGGGGCACTCGATGTGAATGCCGCGCGCCATGAGTGATCTCAATACGGGAATGCCGCAGCCCGGTCGAGAAGAGTGAGTCACGTTTTACAGCCTGACCCCTATTTCCGGATAGTCGGCGCAAATTCCATTCGAGCAGAAAACTAAACGAATTTGCCCATCCGCTTGCAGCCTCTCACGGAGCAGAAGAAGCGCACGGGACCGATTCCCGGAGGGACCGGCTGGCCCATTTCGCCATTGCCTGTCCTCAAACCACCCGCACCCGCAAGTCCCGCAACACCCGCAACCCGCCCGCCTCCACATACCGCAATTTCCGCGCCCCGTCCTTCCGCTTCACTCCAAACCGCCACCGCTCCCGCGCGAACACTTCGTTCACAAACCCCGCGCTCCCCAGCACCGCGCCGTCACAAAAATACCGCACCCGGCACCGCAACATCTCCGCCGCGCTCAACTTCCCCTTCTTTTTCAATACTTCCCGAATCCGCTCCCGCGGCACCCCGCGCCGCATCGGCCGTCCGTCCTCTCCGATCCCTCGGCTCTCCGCCCCGCAAAACACCAACTGCCGATACCTGTAGATGCGGTCTATGACCGCATCCCGCCCTCGCTCTGCGACCTCCCACCCCGGGACCGAATCCCACTCTTCGTGGCCAATCCCCTCCGCCACCATCGCCACAATCCCTCGCGCCGCCAACTCGCCCCCGGCCACCGCCTCCGCAAACCCGCACCAGCGATAATCCTTGGGATCCTCCACCAACCCGGCGCGCACAGGATTCAGATCAATATAAGCCGCCATGGTTTGCAGCGCTTCCGCGCTGCCTTCCACCAGCACACTCTTGAAGCGCGATTCCCAGAGCGTGCCGGTGCGCTGATGCACCCGGTTGAACCACTGCGTGAACTCCTGCTTGAGTCCCTTCATGAAATAACTCACGTCCCACATCCGCGAAAACCAGCGTTGCCGGACCTCTTCCAGAGCTTCCGTGGCCCCGATTTCCGACAAATGCGCCAGCGCATACTTCACCCCGCCCAGCGTCATGGGATGGACCCCGCACCGCTCCAGGTGCGCGACCAGATCGGCGTCCGAAGGCATGACAGCGGGCCTTTGGGGAACCCGGACCAGGACATGGAAGTGGTTGGACATGAGGCAGTAAGTCATCACTTGGACCTGGCAGAGCCGTTCGTGCTGGCGCATGAGTTCCTTGAACTTCTCCTTTTCGATGTCCCCGAAGACAAAGTCCCGGTTCACCACGCGGGAGATGCAATGATAGAACGCCTCCTTTTCGGAGCTGGGGATTTTGAGCCGTGCCCTGCGCATAACCAACAACTACCGCCCTTCCAGCCCAAGCGCAAGAACTCTTTTACAGTAGGTCTGTCCCTTTGTATTTCCTTTGTATTTTTGTATTCCCTTTGGCGTTTTTGGGAACGGGCCTGGGCGATGGCCGCGCTGAACTGGCGGCAGGC
>CAYSZK010000133.1:0-11047 GCA_964435495.1 uncultured Verrucomicrobiales bacterium | reverse complement strand
ACGCACATTTACGGCGGCGAGGGCGCCGTCGCTCCGGTTGCAACGCGGTCTTACCGCCGCCGCGCGGCGGCGGGCGTGATCCCCGGAATTTCGCGCAGGAACCGGCCCGTGTGCGAGCGTTTGCACGCCGCGATCTCCTCGGGCGTGCCCGCGGCGACCACGCGCCCGCCGGCCGCGCCTCCTTCCGGGCCCAAATCCAACACGTAATCCGCCTCGGCAATGACGTCGAGGTGATGCTCGATGACGATGACCGTGTGGCCGCGGTCCACCAGCCGGTGGAGCACGTCCAACAGCCTGCGCACGTCCGCCAGGTGCAAACCCACGGTCGGCTCTTCCAGCAAGTAAAGGCACGGTCCGCCCGAGGCGCGCGCCAGCTCGGTCACAAGCTTGAGCCGCTGGGCCTCGCCGCCGCTGAGCGTCGGGCTGCTCTGGCCCAGCGTCAAATACCCCAGGCCGGTTTCCACCAGGAGGCTTAGCGTCCGATGGATTTTCGGATGGGCCTCAAAAAACGGGGCGGCCTCCTCCGCGGTCATGCCCAGCACGTCCGCGACCGACTTTTCCTTGAACAACACCGCCAGCGTGTCGGCGTTGAAACGGCGTCCGCCGCACGTTTCGCACGGCAGGCGCACCGTGGGCAGGAAACTCATCTCCACCTTGATGGCGCCGTTGCCTTCGCACACTTCGCAGCGCCCGCCCTTGGTGTTGAACGAAAACCGTCCGGGCCCGTATCCGCGTTTCCGCGCCTCGGGCGTCATGGCGAACAACGCGCGAATCTCGTCGAGAATCCCCGTGTAGGTCGCCGGGGTGGACCGCGTCGTCTTTCCAATCGGCAATTGGTCCACCTCATACACCCCGCGCAGCAGGCCCGCGACTCCCCGCAGCGCGGTCCACGTTGTGCCGCGCCCCGTTCCGGCGCCGCCGCCGCTTGCGCGCCGTCCCCGCCGGTCCAGGGCCGCGGTGACGGCGGGCATCAAGACATCGCGCACGAGGGTGCTTTTGCCGGAACCGGAGACGCCGGAGACGACGGTGAGCCGCTGGAGCGGGAGCCGGACGTCCAGGTTGCGCAAGTTGTTTGCGTTTGCGCCATCGATCTCGATCCAGGCGGCGTCCTTGAGCGGGCGCCGGGCGCCGCGGATCGGATGGTGGAGCGGCTCGCCCAGGAGCAGGCCTGTGACGGATTGCCGGGCGCGGGCGAGTTCCTTCCACGAGCCCTGGGCGACGACGCGCCCGCCGTGGACGCCGGCGCCGGGGCCCAGATCGATGATATGGTCACTGCGCCGCATCGTCTCCTCGTCGTGCTCTACCACGAGCAGGGAATTGCCGCGGTCGCGCAGGGCGCGCAGGATTTCCAAGAGCTGTTCGTTATCGCGCGGGTGCAGGCCTATGGTGGGTTCGTCGAGCACGTAGAGCACGCCTTCGAGGCTGGAACCCAATTGGGCCGCCAACCGTATGCGCTGGGATTCGCCGCCGGACAGCGTCCGCGCGCCGCGGCCCAGGGCGAGGTAGCCGAGGCCGACTTTTTCCAGGAAGGCGAGCCGCTGGCGGATTTCCGGTAGAATGTCGCGCGCGATTTCCGCGCCGCGCCCCTTGAGCTTGAGCGCCCCGACGAACCGCGCTGCCTCGGAGACGCTCATCAGGCCCACCTGCCCGATGGTCCGCCCCGCGAAACGCACGGCCCGCGCGATGGGATTGAGGCGTTCGCCATGGCACTCGGGACAGGTGGCGGCCTCGCTTTCCTCCGCCCATTCGCGCCGTTTTTCGAGTTCGATCTCGCGTTCGATGGCGGTCTCGGCGTCGCTGCGGGCGTCGAGCAGGGTGCCATACCCTTCGCACCGCGGGCACCAGCCATGGGGGGAGTTGAACGAAAACAGCCGCGGGTCCAGCTCCTCGAAAGACCGGCCCGTGCCCGGACAATGAAGCGCCGTGCTCCACACGGTCTGCCGGTCCTGGCGGTCCAGGGCGAACACCGTCCCCCGCCCGTGTTGCAAGGCGGCCTGGACCAGCCGGGCGCGGTCGCCGCTTTTCATGCCCGCGCGCAGCTCGCCCACCAGCACGTCGATGGAATGCTCGCGGTAGCGGTCCAGCGCGCGGAAGGCCGCGGGCTGGACCCACCGCCCGTCCACGCGCAGCAGGGCGTAGCCCCTCGACTCGGCCCATCGGGCGATCTCGGTGTGAAACCCTTTCCGGGCCTTGACCAGCGGCGCGAGCAGGCGCAGCGGCCCGGCGCGCGCCGCCCGTTCCAGGCGCGTGGCGATGGCCGCAACGGTCTGGCGCACCGCGGGCTCGCCCGTTTCGGGGTCGTGCTGGACGCCCAGCTTCGCGAAGAGGAGCCGGACGAAATGATGGATTTCCGTGACGGTCGCCACGGTGCTTTTGCCGCCGCCGCGCGTGGTTTGTTGTTCGATGGCCACCGTGGGCGGAATCCCGGCGATCACGTCCACGTCCGGCTTTTCCATCTGCCGCACGAACTGGCGCGCGTAGGCGTTGAGGCTGTCGAGGTAGCGGCGCTGCCCCTCGGCAAAGACGATGTCGAAAGCCAGCGTGCTCTTGCCCGAGCCGCTCAACCCGGTCACGACGGTCATCCGGTCCAGCGGGATGTCCAGGGAAATGTCCCGCAAATTGTGGTGCCGCGCGCCGCGGATGCGGATGGCGTTGGCGCCGCCCGCCAGATACTCGGGACCCGCTTCGCGAAGGACGGGCGCCGCGGCCGCCTCCGTGGCGCGCGCGCGTCCGCCGCGGGCCGCGGCCAGGGCGTCGCGGAGGAACCGGCCTGTGTGGCCTTCGCGGCGCCTGGCGACGGCCTCCGGCGTGCCGGCGCAGACCACGCGTCCGCCTCCGTCGCCGGCCTCCGGACCCAGGTCGATCACCCAATCGGCGCAGCGGATCACGTCGAGGTTGTGTTCGATGATGAACAGGCTGTGCCCCGCGTCGGCGAGCCGCTGGAGCACGCCCATGAGCGTGCGGACGTCATCGAAATGCAGGCCCGTGGTCGGTTCATCCAGGATCAGCAGATTCCCCGGTGGCCGGTCCGCCCCGGCGGCGGCCTTCCGCGGCCCGCCGCCGCCTGGGCGCGGAGTCAGGTGGCTGACCAGCTTGACGCGCTGGGATTCGCCGCCGGAAAGCTGGTTCAGCGGCTGCCCGAGCGCCAGGTACCCCAGCCCCACCCCGGAAAGCAGCTCCAGCCCGGCGGCCACCGCCTCCGCGTTGGCGCGGTCGCGCAAGGTTGCGCCGTTGGCGCGAAGGCCGTTGAAAAACGGGATCGCGGCGTCGATGGTGAGGTCCAGAAGCTCCGTCACGGACAGTCCGCCAAGCCGCGCGCGCAGGACATGCGGCTGGAACCGGCGCCCCTCGCACGCGGGACAGCGCACGAACAAATCGCTGAGGAACTGCATCTCGACCCGTTCCCAGCCCATGCCCGTGCAGCGTTCGCAGCGGCCCGTGCCCGAGTTGAACGAGAACGACCCCGCGTTGAGCCCCTGGGCGCGCGCCTCTTCCGTCGAGGCGAGCAATTCGCGGATCGCGTCATAGACGCCCACATACAAGGCCGGGTTGGACCGTGGCGTGCGCGAGATCGGCGTCTGGTCCACCAACAGGATGTCGCCCACCAGCTCCGCGCCGGCGACTTCCTCCGCGGCGCCCGGTCCCTCCACCGCCTGCTGCCGGGCCCGCAGCAGGTTCTTGTAAATCACATCATGGACCAGCGTGCTCTTGCCCGAGCCGCTGACGCCCGTGAAACAGACCACCCCGCCCAACGGCGCGTCCACGTCCAGCCCCGCAAGGTTGTTCGCACGCGCGCCGCGCACCCGGATCGCGCGCCCCATGTCCAGCTTCCGCCGCGCGCGCGGCGTTTCCATCCGCCTGGCGCCCGCGAGATACGCCGCCGTCAGCGACTCCGCGCCGCCGCTCCGGCCGCCGGCCTCCAGGTCCGCCGGCGTCCCGCTGAACACCAGGCGCCCGCCATCCCGCCCGCGTCCGGGGCCCAGGTCGAGAACGCGGTCCGCGGCGCGGATGACCGATTCGTCGTGTTCCACAACGACCACGGTGTTGCCCGCGTCGCGCAACCGCCGGATGGTGGCGATCAACCGCCCGGTGTCGCGCGGGTGCAGGCCGATGCTCGGTTCATCCAGGACGAACAAGGTGTTCACCAGGGAGGTGCCCAGGCAGGTGGTCAGGTTCACGCGCTGGATTTCGCCGCCGGACAACGTCCGCGAGGGCCGGTCCAGCGCCAGGTATCCAAGCCCGACGCCGTCCAGAAACCGGAGCCGCGCCACGATCTCGCGCCGGAGCATGGCCGCCGCCTCGTCGCCGTCCGGCAGCGGCAGCGCCTCGAACTCGCGCAAGGCGTCCCGGATCGCCATGGCGCACGCGTCCGCAATCGACAACCGGCGCGGCCCCAGCCGCCATGCGAGCGCGGCGGCATGGAACCGGGACCCGCCGCACTCTGTGCATTGCCGGTAGGCCCGGTAGCGCGAAAGCAGGACGCGGACGTGCATTTTGTACGTCTTGGATTCGAGCCAGTCGAAGTACCCTTTGACGCCATACCACCGCCCGCCGCTTCCGCCGCCCGGCTCCCCTTCGATCACGAACCGCTGGTGCTCGCGCGCGAGTTTGTGGAACGGCGCATCGACCGGCACCCCGCGGCGGCGGCAGGCTTTCATCAAGTCGGCCTGGCACTCCTGGGACATGCCGCCCTGGAACGGGCGCACCACGCCCCCCGCGATGCTCAGGGTCCGGTCGGGCAGCGCGAGATCGTAATCAATGGAAATCGTGCGCCCAAACCCCTTGCAATGCGGGCAGGCCCCGGTGGGGTTGTTGAAGCTGAACAACCCCGGCGCCGGCGGGCGCGTTTCCGTGCCGTCGTACGGGCACATCCACCGGTCGGAAAACAACAGCGGCTCGCGCGCGGGATTCTCCGCGTCGCGGATTGCAACGGCGCCGCGCCCCAGCGCCATCGCCGCCTCCGCCGCTTCGGCCAGGCGCGCCAGCGCCGGGGCCTCGGCGCGGACGCGGTCCTGAACGACGGCCATCGATGCCGGCGCGGACCCGCCGCCCTTGATCTCGTCGATCCGCGCGGCCACGCCGCCGTGGAGGACGCGCTGGTACCCGCGGGCCTTGATAAAGGCAAGCGCCTCCTCCAGCGGCGTGCCCTCCGGGAAGGGCACGTCGAACGTGACCAGCACATCCCGCCCGGCGAACGGCCCGTGGACTGCCCCCGCCGCGGCGTCGCGGGGCGCGCGGGGCCGGGTTTCGCGCCCGCAGACCGGGCAAAGGAACACGGCAAGGCGTGGGAAGAGTTGTTTGAGATAGTCGGTGATCTCGGTCATGGTGCCGACCGTGGAACGGGTCGTGCGGACGGGGTTGGCCTGTTCGATGGCGATGGCGGGAGGAATGCCTTCGATGAGGTCCGCGCGCGGCTTGTCCATGCGCTCCAGGAACTGGCGGGTGTAGGGCGAGAACGTCTCGACGTACCGGCGCTGCCCTTCGGCGTAGAGCGTCTCGAAGGCAAGCGACGACTTGCCCGAACCGCTCGGGCCGGTGACGACCGTCAGTTGGCCGTGGGGAATTTCGACGTCGATCCCCTGGAGATTGTTCTGGCGCGCTCCCTTGACAATGATGGCGCCGCGGCTGGACATGGGAGGGGAAGATTCCCGCGCGGGCGCGGCATGCAAACGCAAAGTGCGGGCGCCCCTCAAGCCTGGAACCGCAGCTCCCGGACCGCCGCCTTGCCCAGCCGCTCCTGGACGCGTTGGAGCAGGCCGTCCTTGAGAAGCTCCAGATGATGCTTGAGCGGGGCGTTGGTGACCCGGACGATGAGGACGCCGCCCCGCAGGGAGTCCGGGTGGCAATGGCGCGCGTTGAATTCGCCAACCACTTCGCCCCACGCCGCACGAAGGTCGTTCTGGCGGAAGCGCTCGTCGAGTTTCAGCCGCGTCAGCAGCCGGGCGAGCACGTCCGTCGCCGGGACCGCAGCCAACGGCGCCCACTCGGAGTCGGGGGCGGGCGACCCGAGCCATGTGAGGTCGGGGGCGCCGCCGCCGGCGGCGGACGGGCGGAACCCTCCGGGGGCGGGATTCGCGGCGGCCTTGCGGGCGCGCGGGGCGGCGCGCTTAGGCCCCGTCGTTGCCGATGGCTTCGACAGGGCAACCCTCCATGGCTTCCTGGCAGAGCTTCTCCTCGTCGGGAGTAGCGGGCTGCTTGAAGACGTACGAGTAGCCGCCGTCGTCGCTGCGCCGGAAGTTGTCCGGCGCGGTTTCGCGGCACAGGTCGCAGTCGATGCACTGGTTATCGACGTAAAACGTGCCTGCCACATTGTCGGGGTAACGATTTGCCTTGTCTGCCATGGTGATGTCCTGTTCGGATTGGTTCGGGTTGCTTTGCGGGTTACGGACCCGGCGGGCCTCCCGCCAAATCCGCGCGGACTATAGAACGCCCCGCGCCCAGCGCAATGGTTTTTCAAGGCGAAGGCTCCAAAAAAAATGCGCCCTCCCCCGCCCTGCCCCGTCCTGCCACCCCCGTCGCACAAATCCGCGCGATGCCGCGGCGGCGCCCGGCCTTCAACCGCCCGCGCCCGCGCGCGCCCGGCGGGGCGCCATCCCGGTGTGCCTTCGGAACGCCGTGGCAAAGTATTGGCCGCTGGAAAACCCGCACTCCAACGCGATCTCCGTCACCGTCGCCCCACGCCGCTCCCGCAGCAGGCGCCGGGCCTTTTCCACGCGCAGATGGGCCAGGTGCTCCGCCGGCGTCCGGTTCGTCAGGCGCTTGCAGTAATGCGCAAACCGCGTCCGCTTCATGCCGCATTGTTCGGCCATCGCGTCCAGGGTCCAGGGCTCCGCCAAATGCTCCGGCAGCCGCTCCAAAAACAGCGTCACCGAATGGCCTCCTGTGGCCAGGTCCGCGTTGCGCGGCGCCGCCCGTCCCTTGAGCATCTCAAGGACGCCCAGCAAAAGTTCGCCCACCAATAGCGCCAGCCGCGACGAGCACGCCCCCGGCGGCGCTCCACCCCCCGCCAGGCGCGCAATGGCCGCGAACGACGCGCCCACCTCCGGGACCGCGCGCCACACGGTTCCGTCGTTTTCCCGCAACAGAGTGGCCAGCGCGCGCAGGTCTTCGCGGGTCAAGGCCAGCCAGGGCGGCCAGGACCATCGCTGGTGCGGCTGGCGCACCCCCAAGTCCAGGATCAAAAAATGCAGCCGCCCCGCCGTGACGTGGGGCGCACCCACCGCGTGCGGTTGCCAAGGGCGCGTGATCGTGAGGTCGCCCGGCCGGAGATGGAACCGCCTTCCGCCCGCCCGGTAGGCCAGGCCGCCGGTTTCCAGAAACGTCAGTTCCACCCCTTCGTTGCGGTGTTCCGCCAGGCCCCAGGACTGGTCCTTGTGCGCGTCCCAGAAGCCCGCCGACAACAGGCCCGGCAGCGCGCCCGGCGGCAAACGGCGCCCAGGATATTGCCCGCGGGCAAAAGCGCCCAGCGCAAGATCGCCCCGCGCCGCGGCCTCGGCCAGGGGACGGCATGCGTCGGCGCGATAGACGCTGCCGCCAATGGAAATCCGGGGGGCACGCGCGGGCATGGCTGCGCAGGATACCGAGTATTTACGGGCCCGGGCATGCGAACCCATGCCGGCCAAACTGCGCGTCGAAGGCCAGGGCCTCGGAAAGCCTTGATTCCTTCATAAACGCGAAACTCACGCAGTCGGTCAGGCTGAGGTTCCGGGAACGCGCTTGTTGCCATCGGGCCATGCCGAGCCGGGCCAAGTGTTCGTCCACCCATGTGACCTGGCATTTGGGAAGGATGTCATCGAGCCAGTAATCCAGCGCCTCCCACCCGAGCCGGTGCTGGACCAACGCGGACGTCTCGTGAACCACAAAGGAGGTTGTATGCAGATTCCATTGCTCCGCCTCGGCGCGGGCAAAAAGCCCCGCCGCATGATCGTGTCCAGAATCCGACGCGCAAAGAAACGCGAAAAACGCGGAGGTATCGACAAAAACCGATCTCATGGCCGCTTGGAGTCTTCAATCGCCTCAACGAACCCACGGTCGTGGTTCGCGATTGCCTCCAAAGGCGCCGGAAGGAAGGCCGGGGGCCGTTCGGCCCATGTGCGTGAGGATTCCTCCGTGCGGGCGGTTTCCCGAGCCAACGCCACGCGGACCAACTGCGGGAAAGAAATGCCCCGCTGCCGGGCCACCAGCCGCGCACGCCGCAATTCAGTGCCGTCCAACTGAATCTGTGTTCGAATCATGGCGCAATGTTGGCATCGGATGCCCACATGTCAACAAAACGCGGGGATGTGGCTTCGCCGTTCCGCGCGTCCGGCGCGCCGATGCCTACCCGGCCATTCGCGCCAAACGTGCGCCCAGCTGGCACTACGTTCAAATTTTACCACTGTCCAACAATGGACGCAACCCCGCCGCGCGCTCGTGCTATTGTCGTCCGCGTATGGCAAAAGTGTTTCTCGGCATCAATATGGAGTTCGTGCGCCACGACGACAAATCGTTCGAGTGGGGCGTGAAAAAGGCGGCGGAATTGGGGTACGAATACGTGGAGCCCATGGTCCACTGGGGGCGCGAACTCCTCAGCGAGGCCGGGTATTTCCACAGCGTCTCCATGCTCGACGATCCCCTGCGCGTCAAACGCGCCTGCGCGGACGCCGGGATCAAGCTCTCCGGGCTCAGCGCGCACACGCCCCTTTGCAAGCCGGAAATCTCCGTCGAATACCTCAAACAAGCCATCCGTTTCGCCGCCGAATGCGGCGCGCCCGTGGTGAACACCGACGAGGGCCGCAAGGCGGACTGGACCACCTCCGACGAGGACCACGTCCTGATGCGGTACGCCCTGGGCGAAGCCGCGAAGGTGGCCGAGCCGCGCGGCATTCTCATCGGCATCGAACCGCACTCGCAGTATTCCAAGCACCCCGACGGCCTGGACCGTATCCACGGCCTGGTCAAATCCCCGGCCATCGGCATCAATTTCGACACCGGCAACAGTTATCTCTGCGGCCACGACCCCTACGAATGGCTCGAACGCGTGAAAGGCCGCCTGGTCCACCTCCACGCCAAGGACATCGCCCAGAGCCAGTCCGAAGCCGAACGCGGCAAGGTCACCGGCACGCCCGTCGGCTGCGCCTGCGGCGAAGGGGTCATCGATTGGAAGCGCGTGATCGCCATCTGCCGCACCGCGCCGCGGGACATCGTCCTCTCCGTCGAATGCGGAACCGTCGAGCAAGCCGCCCGCAGCATCGAGCATCTGAAGCGCCTGCTGTAACTCCCGCCGAAGCCCGGCGTTGAAACGCCGGCCTGTTATCTTTCGCCCTGGCGGGCTTGGTCTTGTTGTGGGCCGATGACCCAGCGATGAATCGCTGGGCTATTCTCACGCGTCCCTGGCGGGACGGGAACCGGAAGCTTGGCGTACGGCCCAGATTCGAAACGCCGGACCATCAGTCACGAGCCCCCCAAAAAGCCCGTCAGGGCGAAACATCATAGCCCAGCGATTTATCGCTGGGAAACGGTTTGCCTAAAAACCCAGCCCCGGAGGGGCGAAAGATAATTGCCCGTCGATTCATCGCTGGGAAACTTTCCCCGCGTTGCCGGCGGCTGCGCACGGCGCCATCACGCATCCCGCGGGATCCCCGCCAAACCATACGTCCCACGCCTCCCCGCGCCATGCCCGCGGTTCCGGCGGCCAGAACACCCCCGCCTCTATCGCCGACGTCGCCGCCTCCGCGCACCGGACCGCGTCCGCCGCCACCGCGGACACAAAACCGTTCCACAACACCACCCCGCTTTCCCCCACCGCCCGCGGCAGATTGAAGTAACCGCACGAAATCCTTTCGGCGGCCTTCGGATTGTTCCGCTCCCATGCCGCCGCGTAAAACGGCAATTGCAAATCCATCCAGCGTTTCGGCCTCTTGGCCAGCCCCTCCCCCACGCGCGCGAACTGCCGGACCGGCGCAAGCCCGCCCAGGCCGCCCCAATGGGCCTTGAGCGGATCGCCCGCGCTTTCCGATGTCTTGTAGTCCAACAGCCGGACCTCGCCGCAGCGCCGGTCCACCCGGTCGATCCGGAACGTCACCACCCACCCGTTCCCCAACGGATACTCCCCCGTTTTCTCGCAAGCCTCGGTCGTCCAGCCCTCCGCCCGCAACACCGCCTCCTCCCGCGCCAACGCCCCCAGCCGCTGTTCCAGGGACCGCGCCTGGATTTCCAGCGCCACGGGCAGCCGCTTTCCGAACCGTTCCCGCAACCTCCGCCACAAGCCATCCGCAAGGTACGCCCGCAGGTCCTCCTCCCGCCGCAGCGCCTTGGCGTCGTCCCGCGCCAACTCCCCCGCAACGTCATGCGCCATCGACCCGAACTCGTCCGCCCCCAACTCCCGCCGACCCGACCGCGTTTCGCGCCAGCCCGCCCGATGCTCCAAATAGAACAGGAAGGGACAGGCCAGATACGTCCGCAAAGCCGACACGCTGATCCGCCGCCCGCGATCCCCCCTCCTATCCTCCGGAAATGCCAGACGCGGTTCAGCGCTCGGCGGCGGCGGCGCCGCCGGACGCACGTGCTCCGGAAACAGCAACTCCACCCGCGCCGGCAGCTCCGCGTCCGCGCACCGCGCCAGCAGCCGCGACGGCTTCAACGGCTCACCGTCCTCCCCAAACCGCGACAGCACCACGTCCACACGCCCGTGCTCCCGCCGCGCCGCGCGCACGGCCGCAAGCAAATAGGCGTCCCGCGCCGCCCGCGCTTCATTTGTCCGCAGCCCCAACCGCCGCCGCAACCCCTCGGGCAACAACGCGTCCCCCCACACCGCCGACGGCGCCGCCCCCTCCTGGAATCCCGCCAGCACAAGATGCGGCGCCCCCTCCCACCCCAGCTCCAGCCATCCTTTCAATTCCACCGCGCCCTCCGGACGGTCCGCGGACACCGCCGCCTCCCCCGCCGCTTCCACCGCCATCTCCAACCAGTCCATTGACGCAATCCCCGCGCCGCCGCCCGCCGCCCGCGCCGCCGCCGCCGTCTCCAGCGCCTCCCGCAACGCCAGCAACACCCGCGCCGCCGCGTC